>NZ_PJAT01000094.1 GCF_002836715.1 Psychrobacter sp. 4Dc | reverse complement strand
GTAGCTAACAAGACAATATTACTAAAAAGATAATATTACTAACAAGCCGATGTTAATCGACATAGAGGTTACTATGAAAACCCATACTCAATTTTCAAAAAAGCTGACGACTCTCTGGGATATATTGATAGAAGCATATTCAGAGTAGTTGCTGTTGTTTGCACTTTGATTGCTATATCAGAAAATAACTGAGCAATTAAATGACGAAGCAAGTAAAAACCAAGCAAATAAATAACTGATACCAGAACACCGCCTTGGTAAACAAGCGCGGTGTTTTTTATTGAATAAAGCTTTTGAGCTTGAATTTTTTCTCAATGCCCCTATTAGTATAGACAGTTTAACGGTATTGCATACGGTAAGTTCTCTAACATTATGAGAACGGCTTTAGTGAGTATATCGTTATCTGATAATAGGTCTTTCATAGAATTTAAAGGAGTTTTTATGAGTGAAGCAACTCAAGCTGAAGGTCTGAATCCAGAATTAAAAAAACATACGTTTGAAGCGGAAGTGGCGCAGTTACTGCATTTGGTAACGCATTCACTATATTCTAACGCTGATATTTTTGTCCGCGAGTTGGTATCTAATGCGTCGGATGCTTGTGATAAGTTGCGCTTTGAAGGCACAAATGATGATAGCCTTTATGAAGATGATGGCGAATTAAAAATCCGTATCGCCGTCGATGAAGCTGCCAAAACTATTACCTTTACTGACAATGGTATTGGTATGAACGAAGCCGATGCAATCGAAAACTTAGGTACGATTGCTAAATCAGGCACCAAGGCATTTTTGGACAAATTGTCTGAATCACAAAAGCAAGACGGTCAATTGATTGGTCAATTCGGTGTTGGTTTTTACTCAGGTTTTATCGTGGCTGATACCATCAGTGTTGAATCACGCAAAGCGGGCGAGACTGCGGATAAAGGCGTGCGCTGGGTATCAGATGGTACTGGCAGCTTTACTGTTGAACCTATTACCAAAGACACGCGCGGTACGGCGATTACTTTGCACTTAAAAGAAGAATATAGCGAGGGTGAAGATAGCTACTTGGACCGCAGTAAAATCAAGCGCTTGGTCAATAAATACTCTGACCATATCAGCTTGCCAATTCAGATGCGTAAAGAGATCTGGCAAGAAGACGTAAAAGAAGACGAGAATGACGACACGCCTACTGGTGGCCAGATGGTACTCACTGATGACTGGGAAACAATCAATAAAGCCAGTGCACTATGGACTCGCTCTAGCTCTGAAATTGAAGATGATGAGTATGTCGATTTTTATAAGAATATCTCTTATGACATGGATGCGCCGCTTACTTGGACGCATAACCGTGTAGAGGGTCGCGTACAGTATACGCAGCTACTATATATTCCTAAAAAAGCACCAGTTGATCTATACACTCGTGAGCAGCAGCATGGTCTAAAGCTTTATGTGAAGCGCGTCTTTATCATGGACGAAGCTGAGCAATTGCTACCGATGTATTTGCGTTTCGTGAAAGGTGTGATTGATTCAGCAGACTTGCCATTGAACGTGAGCCGTGAGCTACTACAAGAGTCACGTGATGTAAAATCTATTCGTGATGGTAACGCTCGCCGTATCTTAACCTTACTCGCAAGCCTTGCTAATAGCGAAGACAGTGACAAGCAAGAGAAATTTGCACAGTTCTATGCAGAGTTCGGTGATGTCATCAAAGAAGGTCTAGGCGAAGATGCAGGCAATCAAGAACGTATTGCTAAGCTATTACGTTATGCCACCAGCACGCAAGATGGTTTGGTAACAAGCTTTGAAGATTATAAAGGTCGTATGAAAGATGGCCAAAAAGCCATCTATTACCTCACCGCTGATAACCTAGCCGCTGCGAAAAACAGCCCACAACTTGAGTTATTCAAGAAAAAAGGTATCGAAGTTATCTTGATGACTAGCCGTGTTGATGAATGGGCAATGAACTTCTTGACCTCATTCGATGAGACACCGCTGCAAAACATTGCCAAAGGCGCAGTAGACCTAGGCGACTTGCAAGATGAAGCAGAAAAAGCGGAAGCAGAGAAAGCACAAGAAACGCTAAAGCCAGTAGTTGATAAATTAAAGGCTGCGTTGGGCGAGCGTGCTAAAGACGTCAAAGTATCTACTCGTTTGGTTGATAGTCCAGCTTGTTTGGTTGTAGGTGAAGGTGAGCTATCACCACAAATGATTCAGATGCTACAGCAAATGGGTCAGGATGTACCAGCAAGTAAGCCAACGCTAGAAGTAAACCCTGATCATCCACTCATCAAGAAGCTTGAGAGCAGTGAGCAGTTTGATGACAGCTTTGATAATCTGGCACAAGTGATCTTTGATCAAGCATTGTTAGCAGATGGCGGTCAGCTAGACGATCCAGCCGCTTATCTAAAACGCGTCAATGAACTATTGATGAGATAATGTTTAGTAATTAGTAAGAAAGGGAGGCTTTATATAAGAGGCCTCCTTTTTTATTTGAATTTTTAGCCAAATTTGAGTGGATTTTACAAATCAGCCTTATCCTCTTAACCGACAATCCGTTACAATCGCGATAGATTAGCGAGCTAAAATATTAGGTAGTGCTAGTCATCTTCTATAATCACTCCATCGTGAATTCAATATAAATCGATGTCTGCATGCTGTACAAAAAATCGTCAATTGATTGCACCGCGCGGCTGTTACATTAAGATAATTATCATTGAGTCATTTTATTTTTCTCGACTGGCTAGAGGTCTAAGTCTTTGTCACTTACGTCGTTAAAAACCGTCTCGCTTCAGCGTTTTTCGCTCAATTTCGCTGCCAATATTATTGCAACCTTGTGGATGCTGGTAGGCTCAACACGGGCTTTTTCTTGGGTTAAACCTACTTTTGTACAGTTTGCCGTATTTGCGTTATTGGCGCTTGGTAGTAATGTCTTATTTTCATGGTTAGCTGCTGAAAGTGGCAGCATATTTAATGAGCAAGGATTGGTCAGTTATTTGATCTGGCCAATGATTATTTTGCTTGGTGGTATTATTTTGGCTCGGCGAGCCAGCAACCAAGCATTGGTATTTGTACCAGTAGTACTTTGGTTGGTGGCTGATACATTATCAGCCTTATTACAAAGCTTGGTGCAGTTTTTTGGTAGCTATGGTTGGTTGCCAAATTGGAGTTATTCGTTCTTACCAGTACTGTTTTTAGTACTGTTCTTATGGCAAACGCTAGCGTTACTTTGGATTTTCTCCCGTCGTCTGCGTATACCATGGTGGGAGCGAATCATTGTATTGGTCGGTGCGGTAGCGTTGCTGACTATCTGGCAGCGTAATGTCGCAGATCAGCCAATTTTTAAGCAAATACCTGTAGAGCCTGTATTAGAAGAGGCGGCACTGTATCAGCAGCCACGTCTATTACAGCAAGCATTGGATAGTATAGACCCAAGTATCGCTGGCAAAACCGACTGGTATTTTATGGGAGTCGCAGGATTCTCTGATCAAAACGTCTTTCGCTCTGAGATTAACAAGGTGCGCGAGCTGTTTGACGTGCGCTTTGGTACCAGTGGGCATTCACTATCGCTGATTAATAATACTTATAGCTGGCTCGATGAGCCAATTGCTACTAAGACCAGTATTTTGCGCGGCTTAAAGAAAATCGGTCAGCAGATGAATGCTGATGAAGATGTATTGTTCCTGACGTTGTCTTCACATGGTAACCAAGATATCGTTCAGTTGGCAAATCCGCCGCTTGCGATGGATAATTTAGATGCTACATGGTTGCGTGACGCGTTAGACGCATCTGGTATCCGCTGGCGTGTGATTGTGGTGTCTGCTTGCTACTCAGGTTCGTTTATTGACGAATTGGCATCGCCAACCACGGTAGTGATTACTGCATCAGCCGCTGACAAAGCATCGTTTGGCTGCACTAATACAGCTGAGATGACCTATTTTGGTCAAGCATTTTTTGCTGAAAGCCTACGAGGGAATACCAGTTTTGAGTCGGCTTTTAAGGATGCCAGTATACGGGTCAATGAGCGTGAGAGCGCAATGGGCTTTGAGCCATCAGAGCCGCAAATGGTCATTGGTAGCTTAATGGAGACAGCATTACCTGCATTTGAACAAGTATTGTTTGATAAGGCGCGCCCATCCGTTGCTAGTATTACAAATAATGCTACTTCTACAACGGTTAATATTTTACCTGACAGTGCTACTAATCTATCGGTAGACGAAGTAGAAATAGCCGTTGAATAAGCACAAAGTAAGATTTGGCATTTAATAAATTCTAATATTAGATTTACTATTAGATGATGAGCATTTATTAAACATCACCATTGGTTCTATTTTGAATAAAAGGATATCACTCATGCAAAATTCCTATAGTCATAGTTTATCTAACAATAAACAGCTTACCCAAAAAAGTGTGAATCGCTGTTTCAACGGTGAGCAGCATTATTATAGTCACGAGTCGACGTCTACCAAAACCTCTATGACGTTTAGTATTTATCTACCTGACGAAGCTCTGGCTGGACGACGTTGTCCTGCGATATTGTACCTATCAGGTTTGACATGTAATGCCGATAATGTCACTCATAAAGCGCATTTTCAGCAAAAATGCAGCGAGCTTGGTATGATACTTATCGCACCTGATACTTCGCCCAGAAGTAGTGAAGACAGCGATGTACCAAATGATGAGCGCTATTTTGTCGGGCAAGGCGCTAGCTATTATGTTGACGCGACTCAAGCGCCGTGGTCAGACAACTTCAACATGCAAAGCTACATCGTCGATGAGCTATATGACTTACTACGTTCAGAGTTTCCTATTCACAGTATCGGTGTCACAGGACACTCAATGGGTGGTCACGGCGCATTATTGCTAGGGTTCAAGTTCCCAAGTAAGTTTGTCAGCGTATCGGCTTTATCGCCAGTATGCGCAGCCAGTGAGTCTGCATGGGGGCAAGCTGCTTATACAGAGTACTTCGGTGATGATAAGTCTCTATGGGCACAAGCGGACGCCTCACAAATGATTGAAAAGGTCGGTCAGCAGTATTCGAGCATTTTGGTTGATCAAGGCGCAGCTGATAACTTCTTAGCAGAAGGTCAGCTACAGACCTCTAAACTACAAGACGCTTGTGCAAAAGCCAAACAGCCCTTAACATTACGCTATCAAGCGGGGCATGACCACAGCTATTATTTTATCCAAACGGTGATTAATGATCATATCGAACATCATTGGCATATGGCTCAAATGAGCTAAGATGTCGTTCAGATGACCGTGATACATTTTTCGCTATTCCATTCATGCTCAACAGGTGATTTTTATGGCAAGTTATCAAGATTTGACAGCTTTTAATTCAAAGAATAAGTCAGCAGATACGAGCTCTACAAAAGCGACTATGCAAGCTGATATGGATGCTGCTCTACAAAAGAAACAACGTAACATTGATTATAGTGATGAAGTGTCTCAAGTTAAGTCAGACGAGCTGATTGCAAAAACCGTCAACGACGCTGGCGACATAGTACTTGATGATGTGCAAATATCTCGCGTGATAGAGATGGCATGGGAAGATAGAACGCCCTTCGGTGCTATAGAGCATAGCTATGGTCTTGATGAGACTGGGGTTATCAAACTCATGCGCCAAGAGCTAAAGCCGTCATCTTTTCGCTTATGGCGTCAGAGAGTGAGCAATCGTGCTACTAAACATGAGGCAAAGCGCTCTTTCGAAGTTGGCCGTGCTTATTGCAAAACTCAATACAAGCAGCGTTAGATAATTAAGTATTTAACATCAGTACATAAAGGGCTTGCAGTATAGGTGAGCCGCTTGAAATTTCCTTTTTAATTTATCAATATCTTATATAAACATGAATTAGGTAGCTCAATTATGAACAGTCCTGCTAAACCTTATCTTATTGCACCGTCGATACTCTCAGCTGATTTCGCGCGGTTGGGCGAAGAAGTGGAGAAGGTACTAGAGTCGGGTGCCGATGTGATTCATTTTGATGTAATGGACAACCATTACGTACCCAATTTGACGTTTGGTAGCATGATTTGTAAGGCGTTGCGCGACTATGGTGTTGAAGCGCCAATTGATGTGCATCTTATGGTTTCACCTGTCGATAGTATGATTGAGCAGTTCTTGGAAGCAGGTGCTAGTATCATTACCTTTCATCCTGAAGCCAGCGCTCATATCGATCGCTCACTTCAACTGATTAAAGATGGCGGTGCGGAGTGTGGCTTGGTATTAAACCCAGCGACCCCGCTGCATTATCTTGATTATGTCATGGATAAAGTAGATCAGATTTTATTAATGAGTGTGAACCCAGGCTATGGTGGACAGTCGTTTATCGATAGTACTTTAGATAAAGTCCGTCAGGTACGTCAGCGTATTATTACTAGTGGCCGAGATATTCGATTGGAAGTTGATGGCGGTATCAAAGCCAGTAATATACGTGCGATTGCTGAAGCGGGTGCTGATATGTTCGTTGCGGGTTCTGCGATTTTTAATCAAGAAGATTATAAAGCGGCTATTGATGAGATGCGCGCAGAGTTGCTATTAGCCAACAACAGCTAGCGAGCGTTATATGGTTAATAAACGCTATTAGCCATACAATAACAATATTAGAATGTGCTGTATAACTTATGACTATAATAGTTAACCCCATATAAAAGAGCGACAGCGTTAACCTTGCTTGAAGTATCGCATTACATCTGCACTCAGTTGCCTTGTTTCTCTTTTAAATTGAATCAACTCTATATAACGGTCAGTCACGCAAAGGTGAAATATGGACACAAACAATTCTACCCGTTCAACAGAGCCTTCTGAGCAAGCAAGCTCTCATGAAGCGTTGAATCAGCAAGCTAGGCAAGCACTTGAAAGTGAAACACCGCAGCGCAGTTTGGTACCTAAAGGTATCACCATTGGCTTAGCGATGTTTGCACTTGTACTGAGCTTGGCAGGTTATGGCTTTCGCCTGATGGTGGGTGATGATGTTGAAACAGTGCTACGTCATGCTGCAGTCATTGTGCCTGCATTTATGCTAGGCATTCCGCTGTTCTTTTGGGTAGGCTCTCGCATACTTAATAAAGTTAAAGGCCTGCATATCGAAAGTTGGAATGCGATTAGTTTGGGTTATTTGACCTCTTGTATATCGATGCTATGGCTGATGGGTACTTATAGTTAAGTTGTTTAGCTGCAGATATAATGCTTTTTCGCGTCTCTATTATTTATTCGCGCCTATATAATGTCGTAATATTTTATATTTTTAATCATTAAACCATGTCCTACAAGCATGACTGGAATTTTATATGAGAATCGTACCAGCCAGTATTGCTAAAATTATCTATCCTAAAGACTTACCAAATGGCTTATTTACCAGCTTAATTATCGCTTGTTTATTAATGGGATTGGCGTCACTACGTCACGGAACCGACCTACAAGGTTGGCTAAATGTCATTGAGAATTGGTTGCTTATGCTGCTGATATTGCCCACTGCGACGGCCACCGTTGCACTGCCATTTAAGTATCGTGATCCTAGCCTTGAACTAAAGCTGGTTTATTACCTTGGAATGTTTGTGGCCTTCTTATTTACATTAGGAAAGTTGCGTTATTGGCACTAATATATACAAATGACATGGCATTCAAGTTTGCTTTTATAGCGAAGACTTATGTGACAGCCCTTGAATTCGAGTGTTAAAGCGTCCATTGTATGAGTAAGACAGATTTACCCGCGTTACTGTAAGATGATAGCTTTGCCAAATGCAATTTCTATAATGAATAGCTTCTTTGCAATGACTGGTTTGTTTGCGCGTGATGAACGGGACAATAAGGAACATATTAATGCCATACGATATCGATAATGATATAGAAGTAGATAACGAGAGTAGCGATCAGTTTGCAGGATTTGCCAAAGAAACCACGTTAGAGCTGGTGGAAGCAGATGATGGTAGATTGTTGTTGCGTGATGCTGAACAAGATGAAGCACCGCTGATGACTATTGATTTTTCTGACAAGCTAAAAGAGCTACTTGGTAGCGATACTCAAGCGATTGGTCAACACATGATTCATGCTGCGATTCAGGTCATTATGCAAAAGCAAATGAGTAAATGGCATGCGCATGTATATGATAAAGAACCAACACACTACAGCTAATCTTTAGTTTGTTAGCGAGCTGGAGATAGCTAGATATACAAGCATAAAAAAAGGGTTTATCAATTGATAAACCCTTTTTTTGTTCAAATAACTTCTTTATAGAAAGTATTTATAAAAATGCCTTCTACAAATGATGGGAGTTATTTGATTTTAGCTTCTTTAAAGATCACGTGCTGGCGTACTTTTGGATCAAACTTTTTGATTTCCATTTTGCCAGGCATAGTGCGCTTGTTTTTAGTAGTGGTGTAGTAATACCCAGTACCAGCTGTTGATACTAATTTAATTTTATCTCTCATGATAGCTTTCCTGTAAATGAGGGGTCTTCAAACGATAGGTACGTGTCTCAAAGAGTGAGTTGCCACAACTAATGTAGCAAAACAGTAGCCTAAATGATGAGAGTCATCACTCAGCTGCTATTTTTAACTTAAACTTTTTGACCTTGTGCGCGTAGATCCGCTAACACTTTATCGATACCAAGTTTGTCAATGATGCGCATACCTTTGGTAGACACACGTAGACGTACAAAGCGGTTTTCAGACTCTACCCAAAAACGATGGTTGTGAAGGTTTGGTAGAAAGCGACGACGGGTTTTGTTGTTTGCATGCGAAACATTATTACCCACCATAGGGCGCTTTCCAGTCACTTGGCAAACTCGAGACATGGCGAACTCCTAATCTATGAGGTATGAGTTTTTCTCATACCAGTCTGGGCAAGTTGCACGTTTTTGCGGCATGGACACAGCAAGCGGCAGCTTTGCACCAAACAAAACTATATGAAGGTTGAGCTGGTTTTGCTGCTATCTAAAGGCAAATAACAGGCTGACCAATTCAGAAAATTTTAAAGCCGACATTTATACCATAAAACAGATGAATACTCAAATATTTTTACAATAACTGTTGGATTAAAGGAGGGCTATTATACCCTGAAATGAGCGCGCTATGTTGTTGATTGTTTAATAGTAAAGATTAATTTTTAGTTGTAAGTTATAACAAAAGTCAGTAAAGTTGCTGTTATATATTTAATACAATCTGTTAATACATCGGTATCACTGTAAATCTAAGTATCATTACCAATCTTCTTTAATTCTGTGTAATGGTTTTCTGCCTTTTTGCTCGAATAAATTACTGCTCATGCGGAGTCAAAAACATGTCATATCCCTCGCTACCTACTTCTAAGTTGTTTCAACTGACAGCGCTAACCTTATCATTGGCCTTGGCAGGTTGTGGTGGTGGGGGCACAGATACGGTTGCGCCAGAGCCTGATTTGGGTGTGCAACTACCTGGTACGGATAATGGCGGCGGTACAGAAGTTCCAGTGGGTGCTTTAAATATTAGTAGTAGTCAATTGGTAGATGCAGACAATAACCCAATAAATGCTATTGGTCTAGAAGGGGCTTACTACGAAGTTTTAGTAACTGACGATAATAGTGAGCCTGTTATTGGTGCTAGAGTGAGCTTTTCAATCGATGCCGAAGGCATTGCTTTGTCACAAACAACATCAGGATCTACTCTAACGAACAGTGATGGCGAAGCTCGTATATTTTTAAAGCCTAATGCTCCTGATGTTTCGGGCGCTTATATTATTACTGCGAATGCGAGTAATGGTAATAATACCGCGATTGATAACCTGACTTTTTCAGTGCAGGCGACTAATGTGAGTTTGAGTGCATTGCAAGTTACTGACTCACAACTAAATGCAGGTGGACAGACAGCTGTATCTTTAAAAACCACTGATACGAGTGGTAACGCCATTAGTGGTGTACTGGTCAACTTAAATGCTCCTTGCGGTCAGCTACCTGAGCAAGTTACCTCCGATGAAAATGGCATGGTTGATTTTGTGTACAAAGCCATTAACGTCGATAATACTTTGTGCAGTGGTGCTGTGCGAATATCAGCCAGTACTGGTGGCGTTACTCAATCGGCTAGCGTTTCTATACAGGCTCCTGAAGCGACTTCCATTGTCTATACAGCTAATGATCTAACGCTAGGTATTCAAAATAGTGGCTCCTCAGCAACAGGCGCAGTTGAGTTTACTGTATTTTCAAATAGAACGCCGCTTGCCAACGCCGAGGTAACTTTGTCCTTGGAAAAATCTCCGTTAGGGCTAACTTTTGGTGTACTTGGCAATACATCTAATATACCTGCTACTACTGATAGTAATGGTGTTGTATCAGTTAATATTTATCCAGGTACAACGCCTGGGCCCGTAGAAATAAAAGCTACTTTGGATAGTGATCCTCGCATCAATGCCCTATCAAAAAATATTTCTATTGCAAGCTCAAGGGTGACTCAGACAGGTCTTAGCCTATCATGGGAAAAGAATGTTTTGGATTGGTCTTTAGATGGCGATACTAGTAATATTACAGCGCGTATGGTCGATCGTAATGGCAATGCAGTACCTGATGGTACGGTCATTAATTTTACAGCTGAAGGTGGCAAGGTAACTTCAAGCTGTCCAACTAGCAATGGTGTATGTTCGGTCACTTTCTCAACGCAAAATCCACGTCCAGGTGATGGGCGTGTGAGCATTCTAGCGGTAGCGGAAGGTGAAAAAGATTATATTGATTTGAATCAAAATAACGCTTGGGACAAAGATACCGATATTTTAGTTCATAATATCGGTGATACTTTCCGTGATGACAATGAAAACGGCACTTATCAACTTGGTGAGTTTACTTATCCGTTAACGACGAGTGCTAGTGAGTCATGCGATAATAACCTTGATCGATATATTAATCTTAAGTTTCCATCATTATCTGATTTGAAAAGAATGCAGTATAAGGCAAATTATATTGGTGAGTTTGTCTCGCCAAATAAAGTTAATACCTGTAATAACGATTTGGATGCTGTAGTGCGTTATCAGGGTATTACTTTGCTTTCTGATAAGGATGCTAGATTCACGATAATCGCCCCCCAACTCAATGCGCAAACGCAAGAAGTCTATGCTAATAACAGTCTGATTTCGATAAGAATGAATAGTGATGGTTTTTATGATCTAAACCCTATGCCTTCTGGTACTACAATTAGTGCTACGGCTACTGACAATACTGATTCTGATTCGATTAATATTGATGTGAGTCCATCTGGTCGAGCTAATACTTATGATCTTGTGTTCAGCGGCGTAGAGTCTGGACGCATTTTAAAATTTACTCTTGATGAAACCACATACACAGCCACAGAAAATGATAATGGCACATATGTTTTTGAAGATTTAGAAAGAGATACTCCACCAACAGCTGATGATATTCAGGTAGAGAGCGAAGATGGTTCTTGTTCGGCTGAGATACGCTCTGGCGTAGAAAAAGTACCTGCTAATGTCGCTACTGGTAGTCCTGGAGACAATTTGGGCACTATTACTACATTTAAGTTGAAAGACTGTTCAGCTGGTGATGAGTTTACAGTAATAGCGACTACTCCAAGAGGTAACGTCACGAAACTTACTTATCCAATTCGCTGAGGCGTATTTCAAATAAAAAACCCCCGACCCTACGTTGGGGGTTTTTGCATTGTATTTTCAAATAACTAAATCATCCTAAATAACCAAAAACAACCAACTCGCTCAGCAAAACATCGCAAAAAAGATTAAAATAACCGGTTTACTACGCTGTCAGTCAATTCAGCGAACAGTCATCATTTTTTATATTGGGCGTATTATGTCAGAAAATACCAAAACGGCTTCATCATCAAATACAACAAACACAGCCTCGCAGAGCAAACAGATTCCTAGCTTTACTGATACAGCGACATTGCTCATCAAATGTAAAGATCAGGCTGGCATCGTGCAAGCAGTCTCTGAATTTATTCATCGTTACGGCGCGAATATCATTACGCTCGATCAGTATTCGACGGCTCATGAAGGTGGTCAATACTTCATGCGCTTGGAGTTTGCTCTGGCAGGCTTGAGCGATATCATCGATAATTTTGAAGCCAGCTTTGCGCATACCGTGGCTAAACGCCATAACATGGACTGGCGTCTACATAACAATGCTACCAAGACCAGAGTGGGTATTTTGGTCTCAAAGTTTGATCATGCATTGTTAGATTTACTGTGGCGACATCAGCGTGGCTTGCTAGATTGCGAGATTACTTGTGTGGTCAGTAACCATCCTGACTTACAGCAAGCGGTCGAAAACTTTGGTATCACCTTTCACCATGTGCCCGTGACCAAAGAGAATAAGGCCGAAGCAGAAGAGCAAATTCATCAGTTGATGGTAGGTAATGACTTACTGGTGTTGGCGCGTTATATGCAGATATTGTCGTCTGATTTTGTGAAACGCTGGCCGATGCAAGTGATTAATATCCATCATTCGTTCTTGCCTGCGTTTGTGGGTGCAGATCCATACCGTCAAGCTTATGATAAAGGCGTCAAGCTCATTGGGGCAACTGCGCACTATGTCACAGCGGAGCTTGATCAAGGCCCTATCATTGAGCAAGATGTACACCGCGTGACGCATCGCCAAGGGGTAACAGAATTACGTGCGATTGGACGTGATATCGAACGCAATGTATTGGCTCGTGCTGTCAATTGGCATGTGCAGAATCGTGTGATTGTGGCGGGTAATAAGACAGTCGTATTTAACTAAGAAAAATGAGTAGTGAGTCTGCTAAAAATATAAAAAAAGGCGGTCAGTAGCAACAGTTACTGACTGCCTTTTTTATGATGTGATATTTTATAGGAGCATTTCTAAGACGAACTTGCTACCAACAAAGCCAATAGCCAATAGGATAAAGGCATAAATAGTGATATTGGCTGCACGTTTGCCTCGCCAGCCTGCACGCCAGTTACCGAATAGTAGTACACCAAATAACAACCACGATAGTAGACTAAAAACAGTCTTATGCACGATATGTTGCGCCATCAAGTCTTGTACATAGATAAACCCAATCCCCAGTGCGATACTGAGCAATACAAAGCCTACCAACAGCATATCGAATAATAAACTCTCCATACTTTGCAATGAGGGTAGCTTATTGACCCAAAATCGATGAATGGTATGATGCTTGAGCTCACGTATTTGTAGACGTAGAAATAGCGCTTGTACCGCCGCCATCAACAGCACACAATAGGCAGCCAATGATAATATGATATGGATTTCAAGTCCGATACTGATATCAGTCAATGGTTGATAAGGGGCGCGGCCGAAATAACCGACAGTCATACCTATTAGCGCAGTGGGTGCAGCCAAAATACCAAGGCTAAGAATAGGGCGGTATAAACAGAACAACAGATAAAAGAATAAGAAAAATAAACTGGTCAGACTGATGATGTTAAATAAGTTGAAATTTAAACCATACAGCGTCACAACGTATGGATATAGCAGTGCGGCATGTGCCGCCATGCCGACCAGCAATAAGCCCAAACTGAGGCTTTTGTGGATAGTTTTGTCCTGAACCAGCGCCCAACCAATATGGATGCTGACTAAGATATAAGCTATGCTAGCAAGTAAGAATGCAAAGTGCACAGATAAAAAGCCTCATCTTATACTGAGCATAAACTGCCGCTCAATGTGTCGCTAAAGTGGTATTATCAGAATGATTAGAATAATCGTCCAATTTATCATAAAATGGGTGCCAATTGAGCACCATCTTGCTTATAACTTATAAATGATCGGCAGTGTTGCATAGCGCAAAACATAAAATATGTCATCTATAAAAAGTTAACTACAATTATAAGCGCTGTGTCCTTTGTGAAACGACTATAAATTTTGAGCCATGTTAATGCTATAGTATTGATAATATAATTCTTTTATCATGTCCCTTGTCATGCAATATCCTAATATCTTATAGCGTATCATAATATTATTTATGAACCATTTTAATGGTTTGATTTAGAGTTATTTTAATTGCGTATTATTTAATTGAAAACCATTTTAATTGAGAGTTATTTATGTTTGATACCTTAACAGAACGCTTATCGTCGAGCCTACGTAACATCGTCGGTACCGGACAGTTGACCGAAGACAATATCAAAGACACGCTACGTGAAGTGCGTATGGCGTTGTTAGAAGCTGATGTGGCGTTGCCTGTCACTCGTGATTTTGTAAAACGCGTAAAAGAACAAGCGCTTGGTGCTGAGGTGCTAAAAGAGTTAGCGCCAGGTCAAGCCTTTGTCAAAATCGTACACGACGAGCTGACCGAAATGATGGGCAGTGCCAATCAGCAGTTAGAGATGACAGGTAAGGCGCCTGTTGTTTATTTGCTAGCAGGTTTGCAAGGTGCGGGTAAAACGACTACAGCTGGTAAGTTGGCCAAATATCTACAAGAGCGCCAAAAGAAAAAAGTCATGCTAGTCTCTGCTGACGTTTATCGTCCAGCGGCTATCAAACAGCTTGAGCAAGTAGCCGGTCAGGTGAATGCTAAGTTTGTGAACTCAAGCACAGATGAGAATCCAATTGATATCGCAAAGCGTGCGATAGAAGAAGCCAAAATCCAATATCAAGATATCCTGATCATTGATACCGCTGGTCGTCTACATATCGACGATACCATGATGGATGAGATTAAGGCGCTAACTGCTGCGGTTAACCCATCTGAGACGCTATTCGTCGTCGATGCGATGACAGGTCAAGATGCGGCCAATACTGCAAAAGCCTTCAATGATGCCTTGCCATTAACAGGTGTCATCCTGACCAAAACAGACGGTGATGCTCGCGGCGGTGCGGCGCTTTCTGTACGTGCTATCACCGGCAAGCCAATTAAGTTCTTGGGTCGCGGTGAAAAACTAGACGAGCTAGAGCTGTTCCACCCTGAGCGTATCGCGCAGCGTATCCTAGGTATGGGTGACGTACTGAGTCTGGTCGAAGAGGTTGAGCAGAAAATTGACCGTGATAAAGCCGAAAAAATGGCGAAAAAGATGCAAAAGGGCGGTGACTTTGACCTTGAGGATCTATTGACTCAGTTTCAGCAGATGAAGAGCATGGGCGGCATGGCAGGTTTCTTGGATAAGATGCCTGGTATGGGCGGCTCAGATATGCAAAAAGCCGTCGAAGACGCCAAACCAGAAGAAAAAGTACGTGAAATGGAAGCATTAATCAATTCGATGACGCCATTTGAGCGCAAAAACCCTGACAAGATTAACCCAAGTCGTAAGCGCCGTATCGCTGCAGGTTCAGGACGTGAGATTCAAGACGTTAACCGCTTGCTCAAGCAACACAAGCAGATGGCAAAAATGATGAAAATGATTTCAAAGCCTGAAGGCATTAGTAAAATGATGAAGTCTATGCAAGGATTAATGGGCGGCGGCGGTGGAGCAGGTGGCGGCGGTCCATTGTTTGGCGGTGGCGGTCAGCAAGGTGGTACTAAAGACGTGAATCCAGAACAAATGGCCAAGCAAATGGGACTGGATCCAAATAACATGCCAAGCACTGAAGAGATGCAAAAGCAAATGCAAGAAATGCAAAACCAAGCACCAAAGAAGTTCAAAACCCGCTTTTAAATAACAATTAGTTGTTTTTAAGACGTTTGATAAAAGCCCCGAAGCAAATGAAGCTTTGGGGCTTTTATCGTTATCAGTTGCAGATAAACACTGATGGATAAAGTGTGAAAAATATAGAAATTAATAAAATTCGTGTACCCTAAATGCTATGATAGGCGCTGCTCCATTCTGTCAGTATTCTTATAGTGCATGAACGATGGATCGTGATGAAAAATTAGTAAAATCTGACAAATCAATTTAGAACGCCAAAAGTAAAAGCCGAGGTTGTGATGTTTTTAGCAATGGATACCGTGTTCGACCAGTGTTCGATCGCGATTTTAGATTCGAGTGGACAGGTACTATCGAGCCATACCGAAACAGGAAAGCGTCAGCAGACTCAGCAGATTTTACCCATGATTGATGCTGCATTATCCGAGGCGCAGTTACGTCTTGCTGATATACAGGCTTTGATATTCAATCGCGGGCCGGGTGCGTTTAGTGGTATCCGCATCAATACGGCAGTGGTACAGGCTCTGTCTGTAGCGCATGATTTGCCTTGTGTTGGCGTCTCAAGCCTGCAAGCAATCGCACAATGCGCGTATCAGAAGTATGGGCTGACACATCTATACAGCGCCCTTGATGCTCGTATGCAGCAAGTCTACTTTGGGCAGTATGAGTTGGTAACTGACGACCAATTAGGTCAAAGCATTATGCAGCCAGTATTGGCTGATGGTACTGATAGTACAGAGCAGCTATTAGATTATGATAGCCAAACAGAGCTCAACCTGCCTATTGCGGGTAATGGCGCAACGCTGTTGGCACGACATGATCAGCAAGACTGCCATGAAGATGTTTGGCCAGATGCGGTTGTCATTGGGCAGCTTGGTATTGCTCAGTTTGCAAATGATGGTGGTACGGAAGCATCGCAGGCATTGCCAAAATATCTACGTAATCAAGCTTGGAAAACACTTAAAGAGCAAGGCAAAGCATAGCTTTATAAATATGTTTTTTGCAGCCAGCTTTTTAGTGTTTAGCAAGCGCATATCAATATGAAATCAACGTTAATATAGGACAGCCAATCGGTCTGTTTTTAGGCCAGTTTTTTCAGGCCAGTCTGTTTCTAGGAAAGTCACTGTGGATATAGTTTTATTCGTTCAAGCTGTCATCATGGGTATCGTTGAAGGTATCACTGAGTTTTTACCCATCTCTAGTACGGGATATTTGATTTTATCAGCAGATGTGATGGGTTTCTGGACTAAAGAAAAAGTCGATTTATTTGTTGTTGTTGTGCAGCTTGGCGCTATTTTGGCAGTGATTTATGACTATTGGGGTAGATTGTGGCAAGCGTTGATGGGTTTGCTGACTGGCAAAGCAGAGGGCATGACCAATCCTAGACAGCTGGGACTGAGTCTGATTGTCTCTACTATCCCTGTGATGATTGTTGGTTTTACCTTTGCCGATGAAATCAAAGCTTATTTGTTTAATCCTATCGTCGTTGCCATTATGCTCATCATCGGCGGTCTGCTGATATTTTATGTGGAAAAGCGTCCTAAAACGGTCATTGCAGAAGAAGCAGAAGATGTCAGCATAAAAACTGCGTTGATGATTGGTTTGTTTCAATGTTTAGCTCTTATACCAGGGACATCACGTTCGGGCGCTACTATTATTGGTGCGTTGTGGTTAGGTGTCTCACGTAAGGCTTCTGCTGAGTTTTCTTTCTTTTTGGGTATTCCTGTCATTGTAGGCGCGGCACTGTTGGACTTAGTCAAACATGGTGACGTACTGACCAACAGTGAAGACTGGCTGGTGCTAGGTATCGGAACCATCGTATCATTTGTAGTGGCGTTACTCTGTATCCGCTTGCTCGTGGCATGGGTAAGTCGCCGCGACTTTACTATCTTTGCTTGGTTGCGCATTATCACGGGTGTTATCGTGTTGGTCGCCGCTTGGGGCTTTGGTTATCAAATGGCTGGCTAGATTTGCGTTATGATTTAACACGGCAGTAATTCATAGTGAAAACAAGCAGCAGATAGGATGATGGTTATGACCGATGTGCCCCAAACGTATGACGAGACAGGTGCTGTTGTACATTGTCAGTTATTCTACGTCGATAACAGCCAGCAAGCACAGGTTGAGCGTTTACAGTCATTGATAGCTGAGCATACATTACCAATTATCTTAGATATCGAGGTCGCTACAGAGAAGTTAACTCAAAAGCGTCGTCAGCAGTTGAGCCAAGCATCTACTCAGCCTATTTTATTATTAGATGATAAAGACAAGCTATCATGGTTAAGTGATGGGCTCAGTGTGGCACCTGAGTGGGACAAGTTGCAGCGCCGTGTAGTGAGTGCTGGCCGTAAGTCTGAGCTGCTATTACAAGCGGCCAAAATCACATCAGATAGTCATGTTATTGATGCAACTGCTGGCTTTGGGCATGATAGTTTGATATTGGCCAGTACTGGTGCCCAAGTCACTATGCTTGAGCAGCAGCCATTGATGGCATTGCTGTTACTTGTAGAGCAGCAGCGTATGAGTGCGCTACCCAATTGGCAAAAGCTCATGAGCCGTCTACATATTATCAATGCTGATGCACTCAGTTATTTTGCGAATCTAGAGGCTGGTACCGTAGCCGATAACGCTATTGCAATCGATGTCGTCTATTTGGATCCGATGTTTCCAGAGGATAGCTATGAAGATAGCAAGACAGGCAAAGGGGCAAAAGTCGGTAAGCATATGCAAGCACTGCACCAACTGGCTCGTCCACCAACATCAGATGAAGAGCGACAGCTGCTAAGTAGTGCGCAGGCTGTTGTTAAACAAAGTATGCAAGGCCAAGGTCGCGTGATCGTAAAGCGTCCACAGTTTGCACCGCTGCTTGCTGATGAGCCAGCTAGTGAAAGCTGGCATAATGAAGCCGTACGCTTTGATGGGTATTTTGTCTGATAGCTGCTGTTTGCGGTAAAGAATGTACGATTATAAATGTACGCAATTAATCAGCTTATGTGTTCAGAATTAATGGATTTAGGAGCAAGGAATGTCAGCGTTAATCATTTGGGTTATGGGTGCAGTTTTACTGTTGATTAATATCATGCTGCGTACTCGCATTCTTCGGCTTGAGGCACGGTTAAAAGAGCTGAGCAATCCACAAGAGCAGCTAGTATTTTTACGTCAACAAGCAGCCAAAAAAGACAAAGTCCTAGCGCTGAATGCATTACGCAAGCAATATCCTGAGCTATCACTGACCGAAGCAAATAAATTATGGCAACAAATTCAGTAGCCAGACCATTAAACTTAGTGGTTAGTCTATTAAAACTAAGCAACCAGCCCCTTCAAAAATTAATTTAGTTGTTCTGAGCGAAATATATAAGCGCACATAAAAAAGTATCCAATTAACGATAATAAAAAGCCATGACATTTAAAGACAAGCTACAAGCCTACATCCAGCTAACCCGTTTTGATAAGCCAGTCGGCATTGAGCTGCTCTTATGGCCAACGCTTTGGGGCGTACTACTCGCTGCAATGGGTCAAGCGCAGCAGCAAGGAATGACGGCAGCGTTGCCAAGTATCAAGGTGTTCGCGATATTTGCCCTTGGTGCAATATTTATGCGAGCGGCTGGTTGTGCGATTAATGACTTTGCGGATCGTAAAGTAGATGGTCATGTGACTCGCACTAAAGGTCGCCCATTAGCAGATGGACGCTTATCTGGTAAAGAAGCCGTCGCTGCATTTTTAGTACTGGTGCTGTTAAGTGCTAGTCTGCTATTTTTCCTACCTATAGCTGTGTTCTATTGGTCGCTTGGTGCTGTTGTATTGGCGTTTATTTATCCATTTATGAAACGCTATACGCACCTGCCGCAATTATTTTTAGCAGCTGCTTTTGGGTGGGCGATACCGATGTCTTATGTGGCGGTGCAAGGCGCTCCCGATATCTGGTGTTGGCTGCTATTCTTAGCTTATATGTGTTGGACAGTGGCCTATGATACCCAGTACGCTATGGCTGACCGCGAGGATGACTTAAAGATTGGCGTGAAATCAACAGCGATCTTATTCGGTCGTTATGACGTGATTATTATCTCGATATTACAGATGCTATTTTTGCTAATGATGGGCGTAGTTATGTGGCATTACTTTGCTCCGACCACATTAGGCGTAACGCCGGTATTTGGATTGGCGCTAGTTGCGATGATGTTTGCCAAACAAAACAGCGCTTGTGCCAGCCGCAATCCTTCGGCTTGCTTTCAGGCGTTCTTGGCCAATATCTGGGTAGGGCGCTATGTCTTTGCGCTCATCGCAGTTACTTGTATATGGACGACGCTAAATGGATAAGTTCGATAAATTGCCGAGGTTCAAATCAAAGAAACCGTCTGATACAACTGTGTCAGTTATGGACTATCAAGCTAAACTTGCCGAACATGGGCTGACTCGTGAGCAAGTTATCGCAACTGAGCGTAAACTGGCAAAATTTGCTAACACCATGGATTCGCTAGTGCGAGTGCCTTTTACCAAGCAAGGAATGGGTGCGGATGCGGCGCTTTCAACCATTCCACTAGCAGGAGATTTAGCAGGATTGGCATTGACCAGTTATGCATTTATATTAGGACGTCAGTTAGGTGTGCCCGCTCATAAAATGACGCCAGCGGTTAGATTGGCACTTATTGATATGGTCGTTGGTATCGTACCTGGCATTGGTACGCTATTAGATATTTTTATTCGTCCTAGCCGTAAGACACTGGGTATCGTGCACGAGCATCTACACCATGAGTATGGTATTACCGAAACCATGCATATGGATCGACCGTTTTTGCACCAGTCATTAGAAGACAAGCAGCAGCAAAGCCGCTTTGGGTTTTTTTGGCGTAATCCAATCGTTGCTTGGCTATATTTGCATATCCCTGATTTTCTTGGACTGATGGTCATTGTATTTGTCGGTTGGGGGCTGTGGACAGTGATAAGCTGGTTGGTCGGGATGTTTGGGCAATCGACTGGGTTTGGTTAAATACAATCACTCATCACTCATTAGACAGCTCAGTAGAGACAAGTCAGTACAGAGCAATACGCAGAAACGAAAAAGGCGGCAACGATAATAACGTTTGCCGCCTTTTTTATGGTTTTAAATAGAGTGTTGAGACAGAAAGCTGATTAGGTTTTATTCAGTGATGACTTCTGCTTCAGCACTGACGGCATCAAAGCTAGTCACTTTATTGTTTCGGATAAGGTCGATAGTACCGCCACCAGCATGACTGACTAGTTGGATACTACCGTCAGCTGATTGATAGGTAGGATTATTGCCTTGGCCTTCTGGTGCGCTCAATGTCATTTTTGGTTGATTGGGACGAGTAATGATAGCGTTAAGCATACCAGCTGCCGACGTCTCAAAGACCACCGACAAACTCTCACCTACTGCACTTTTATAACGGACATCAGTGATTTGTGCGCCTTTAATAGCTTGTTCTGGATTAGGTTTTTCAGCGCTATCATTTGCGGTGGACGTAGTATCACTCAGAGCTTTATTTAACTCTGTTAAGCTCATATCACGTTCTGAATCAGTATCGGTCTGCGCTACATTTTGAGCATCATCTGCATTGCTATTTTCAGATTCATCAACGTTGATATTGGTCGTTACTGGCGTGGTTTGCGTTGAGGTCTCAGCTGTAGTTGTATCAGTTGCTTCAGGTTCTGGATCTTTTTGACAAGCAGTCAGTAGCAACAGACTGAAGAAAATAGTAGCAGCCGTACGATAAAGCAGTTTGGATTGTCTTAAGTTTAGTTTTTTTGAGAGAGAAGTATTCATAATCAGCTTTATCCGTTAATGGCGCTCTACGTAGATGTAGCAATTGGCAAGGGTCAATCTGCTATTTATTGACAGTATATTATTACGTATTGACCGTAATCACCAGCTTACGCTGCCCACCATATTCTTGCAGGTTTCTATGCTCACATAAGTAAATACCTTGCCACATGCCCAGTCCTAACTCACCATCGACAAGCGGTATAGTCAAGCTTACTCCAAACATCATACTTTTGAGATGCGCTGGCAAGTCGTCTGAGCCTTCTAAGGTATGGCGATACTCTGGCTGATCTTCTGGTGCGATTTTATTGAGCCAATCCTCTGTATCTATTCTGACATCTGGATCAGCATTTTCATTGATTGCAAGACTGGCTGACGTATGCAGCAAAAACAGATGAACCAACCCTACCTTATCAGAATGAGGTAACAGCTGAGAAATAGCTTCTTCAACCTTCGGAGTAATGATATGAATGCCGCGTGCATAGGCGGGTAGAGTAAGGGTGGTTTGGTGATAGCTCATGGGGTATATCTCATTATTCGAGTCGACATCAAATTAAGATATCATAAGACAGTATGAACTATGGAAATCGTTGCTGTTATTTACACAAGAGCCATTTATTCTTAAACAAGCGGCGTCTGTAAACGTGTACGATTGGGTGATAAGCGTGCGAGCATCGTCTCTGACAGTGGTGCGAATGACCCTAGCATCATATCTGCTAATGCTTCAGCACAAATAGGTGCCAATGCATAACCTTTTGCGCCCATCGCACTCATTGTCCATATCCGCTGACTGTTTGCCAATTGTCCAACGATAGGGTGGTAATCAGGTGTTTGGGTGCGAATGCCAGCTCGGCCCTGCCATAGACTCGTATCTGCCGGAATGATAGATGCCATTTCAGGAATAGCATTGATGAGCTTGTCTCGGCTAATTTGATGCTCTTCCTCACGGATATCCGTGTCCGTATCATTACGTATAAAGCTTGCCCCTAGTAGAAACTGAGGGCTGTACTCTGTAACATCGTTTAATTGTCCGTCATCTGTTTGGGCAGTGAATGGCGCACAGTAACCACTATATTTAAGTGGTATTTTAGGCAGTTTTGCAAGTTGCTCAACCGTAGGCGTAAACCAAGACAGCTGCCCACGAATTTTACGGCAATCAAAAACACGCTGATCCAATTGATGACTTTCAAAAGCCGCACAAATGACGATATTACCAGCAGTCATAGTGACAGTATTACGGTTTCCATCGATACCTTCGATACGAACTTGCTGCTCAGTTTCGTTAATTTTATTCACTTCTAACTGCTGGAAGTGAATGAGCGGATGAGTCAGTATGATGTCTTTTAATGCTTGTGGATTGATCAGACCAGACTGAGGTAAGTACAAGTTCTCTGATAAATCTTGCTCTTTTAGGCCGCTAGTAATCTGTGCTTGCTCATGCGATAGGGTGGTCGCCATCTCGTCAGGATAGTCGGCAATTTTTTCTGTACCGATATTGGCTTTTATTAGTAAATCAAGTGCACCAGTCGGTTCAAGTACCGGTGCTGTATTAAGCTGTACGGCTGTTTGATTAAGCTCTTGATATAGCCTGCTGCTATGGAGATAACCGATGGTATGCAGATGCTCATCAACATGGTGAAGTGGCGTCATTTTGGGCGCAAGTAACGCTCTAGGATTGCCTGATGCACCCGTTAAGGGCGCTGATTTATCTAATAAGGTGACGGTAATACCACGATTGGCAAGCGACCAAGCTGTGAGCAACCCTGACACACCTGCACCAATAACGACAGTGTGACCGAATGTGCTATAAGTTGTTTGCTGCTTTGCCTCGTGGCTTTTATTATCACAACTTTTATTATCGCTAGTAAGGTCACTACTTTCTGCATTAGCCATAGTGGCCGTTAGCATTTCTCGCTTTCGACCAAAACCTCTGACTTTCTTAATTTGAAAGCCATGCTCTCTTAGTCCGCGCTTGACGATACCTGCACAGCTATAAGTAGCGGCAGTAGTATGAAGGCGTGATAGGCGCTGCATTTGTGCAAAGATACTATCAGCCCACAACGTACTATTGCAAGAAGGCGCAAAACCATCTAAAAACCAAGTATTAATATAAGGCGTATGCTGGTTAGAATGGTCTAATGCCAGTTTGCTTAGACTTTCTGCTGCATCACCAAGCCACATATCGACGGTTAAGTTATCATAAGAAAAACTTAAACGATGACAGCCTGCAACCAGGGGCGGATATGCAGCCAAAAGTGGCTCAATAAATGCCATTAGCTCCGGTGCGCGCTCACCCCATAAAGCAAGTATCTGCGTCAAATCCGCTAGCGGTATAGGGAACTTTTCAGTAGTAATAAAGTGCAGGCGAGCCGTTGCTAATTGCGGATTGGTTTCACGTAATTGTCGCCACAATTGCCACGTCGCTAGTAGATTAAGCCCAGTTCCGAAGCCTAGCTCAGCAATCGTAAAGCATTGCTTTGGTGCAAGGTGTGCTAAACGTTCTGATAACTGATTGTGCTCTAGAAACACGTGACGGGTCTCTGCCAAACCATCCGCATGAGAAAAATACACATCTCCAAACTCACCTGATACTGGCACCATATTGCCAGTATCATCCGTTTGCCAGTCAATCTTGGCAGGTGTGATAACGTTTAAGTGTTCAGGGTTTTGATGATTAGCGGTAGACATGAGGCACTTCTTAGAAATATCAGGAACGGTAGCTCAACGATCAGCAGTGACAGATCAATGATATCGACATTTGGTTAGACGCAGCGAAGTAGAGTAATGCAAGTCAGTGCGAGCACAGCATATGCTACCAGCGCTCACGACGGACAAATACTAACCACGAGACAAAAATACCGACTAATAGACTGATCAGAACGGTAAACGCACCGTATAGAAATAACTGTCCTTTACTTTCGTAGACCAAGACATTTACTTGAGTCTGCAAGTCGTTCACTTGACGCTGTAATTGTGCATTGCGGCTAAGTAATTCTTGATTGGCAGCTGACAATGCTTTAGTAGATGGTTGCAACTGTGCCGCCAAGGTATCATTGATATCTAGCGCTGAGTTTTTCGTTGGCAAAGCGCGCGCCGCTACTGGCCCAGTCAACGGCAGCACTGCTGTCGGATCGGTTGCATCGACAGCAGGTGTTATGGGCGCAGCAGGTGCAGCCTGCGCCGAAACGGCTGTCACTAACATGAGACCAATCAGGGCACTTTTGTAGCAACAGGCAGGTGAAAAAGAGACTCTCTGGATCACGATGCAGCTACTTGATCATTACTGTCAGTTGGTGCTGGCAATGCTTGAACAAATGGTTTGATATCGACATGACTATACACGCCATCACGTAAGTAAGGCTCATCGTTTGCCCATGCTTGAGCCGCTTCGATAGAGTCAAAATCTGCAATGATTAAGCTGCCAGACATATCACTTTTTCCATGCTCGATAGGCGTTGGACCTGCGATAACGAGGCGTCCCTCTTGGTGTAGCGCTTTTAAGCGTTCAATATGTTCAGTACGAGTGATCAGACGTTGTGCACTGCTATTAGCCACGTCATGACCAATGATGGCAAATAAAGACATGAGACTTCCTTAGTGAATAATAAAAAAGTAATGATGAGCTTATGTGGGCTTAGTATAAACGTCATAGCGACAATGTGATTGCTGCTATGACAAGGTAACAGAAATTATTTCGTGGCTTTGTCTGTTAGGGCAGGGTTGAGATGCTTTTTCAACACGGCAAATTGAGCTACGACAAACACCAGCATAATCGGAATCCAGCCATAGGTCTTAAAGTTGATCCATGCTTCATCTGACATTGTGAACGCTGTGATATAATGTAGTACAGCCATTAGGGCAAAAAACAGCGCCCAAGCAACGGTCAGCTTTTTCCAGCCGCTAAGCGTCAGGGTAAATACCTCTTTCATAGCAAGCTGCATCAATGGCTTATTAATAGCGGCACTGACGAATAGCGTCAATGCAAAAATACCATTGATAATAGGCGACTTCCAGCGCAAATAAATATCATCACGCAGCAGTAATGTGCCGCCGCAGAATAAAATCGTTAATAATAAGACAACCCATTGCTGCTTATCAAACTTACCTTTTTGACGAATAAAATGAATGGCGTAAACGATAATAGTGGCGACGAGCAAAGCCCCTGCCGCTGCTAAAATACCGTTATAACGCGCCGCGATAAAAAAGGCAATTAAGGGAATAAAGTCTAATAATGCTTTCATAGCAAAGGGTATGTCCAACAAAAACGTATGGGGTAGTTTACACGTCTACCGCACCAAAAAAAAGCAATCAACACGATAATCATGCGATATACGCGACCTACAGAGTAATACTTTCTTATTGCGGCTGATGACCATGTCACTGGCCAAATATAAACACAAATACAGCACCGATAACTGCTAAATCTACAGAATCAGCAAGACAAATCACAATACTCATAATCGTAACAATGACTGTCTGCTCACTAGCTTTTATTCTACTTCTATTTTATTTAATACTTTAAGGCTCAGCTTATGAAAATTGACTTACATTGCCACAGTACTTGTTCAGATGGTACCTACGCACCGACCGAGGTTATACAGCGTGCCCATGCAGCGGGCATCAACGTATTGGCATTGACTGACCATGACACGCTGGCAGGAATTGACGAGGCGAGAGACGCTGCCAGTGCCTGCGATATGCAGATTATTAATGGCGTTGAAATCAGCTGTGAGCATACATTAAGCGGTGGTTACGGAAAGAATAAATCCACTAATAAAATTATTCACGTACTTGGATTGGACTTTACTGATCGCGAAAAAATGCACGCAACGCTGCAGCAACTACAGGACAGTCGAGCCACTCGTGGTCAGCGTATCGCTGAAAAATTGAGTGAATTATTAGATATTAATTATGATGAGCTATGGCAAGCAGTGCTCGATAAAGCAGGCGGTAACCCTCAAGCAGTCGGGCGCGCCCATATTGGACAGGTATTGTTTGAGCGCGGTGAAGTCAAAACCGTTCAAAAAGCCTTTGATAAGTACCTAGCAGATAACAAACCTGCTTATGTAGCAATCGAGGCATTGACGATGCAGCATGGTATCGAGCTGATTCACGCTTGCGGCGGCAAAGCGGTGCTCGCACATCCCACGCGATATCAACTATCAGCGACACGCGTGCGTAAACTGATTGAAGAGTTTGCGCAGCTTGGCGGCGATGCTTGTGAGCTACCAGCCACTAGTGAGCCGATTAGTACCCGCAGAATGGTCGACCGTAGCCTTGCTGAGCATGGTCTTGCGGCATCTATCGGTAGTGATTTTCACGGTAGCAACATGCCTTGGCGACGTTTGGGCGATGTTCCTACTTTAAATGATGATCAGCAAGGGGTTTGGGAATCTTTTGCAACGCTTGCTTAGTGAGTAAGATTGAACTTTTTACAGTTACTTCTAATAAGGTTACTTCCAATAGCGACAGGGCCTTATTTATCATGATCAATAAGGCTAAAAATGGGTAAGTAAACAAAATTGCATTCATAGAGAAATTATTGGGAAATAAATGCGTAAAATAGATTGATAATAAGACCAGAACTTGTAACACTTGATGTGGAAATTTCAGAGCGAACAATATGCTTTGGCTTTGATTTTAGCACTTATCTATTCAACGCATTTATACTTTTTAATGTATTTATACTCTCTGCGGTAACCCTTCTATGGCTGTATCGATATCCCATCTAGGTTACAACAAAATCTCTCAAATGATTTTTGAGTGGCAGGCTGCTGACCGAACATCGCTGATGGCCTTATTTATCGTGTTAGAAGTGTCATTGCATTGGTTCTGGTGCTTGTATGTCTGGTGGCAGCAAGATGCATTAAACACCTATGTAAATATACATTATCTATATCCATTATGGCTTGGGATTAGCTTTGTTGGACTGTTTTTTTTGTCCATGGTAAAAGGCTTATTTCATTCAAGCAATGACAACGACATTGTCTTAAGCCGATGGCAGATAGCTTTGGTTTTGGTTTACACCGCCTACATTTCTACTGTTATTGTGATGATAGGGTATAGCAGTCTGTTTGCAGGCGTATCGCTCGTCGGCGGCGCTATGCTTGGCATGATGCTGATTAAGCGCCGCTATGCTTGGCGTATGTTTTGGCTGCATATTATCTTGATGCTATTAGCGATTATGTCACCTTACTTTGGTATCAGTCTGCCTAATTTACGCCAGTTGACCGTCATTCACCCCATGCTTGAGAGTCATAACTATCTAACTTACAACGAGATCATGGCTGCTGAAAATGCGGTGGCTGCGTTAGCTTTTGAAAACAACGTCTTAAATTGGGATAGTATCAGCGAGCTACAGCGATCATCCGCATTTTTTTGGCGGTCGACGCACTTATATTTAGCGCTGCCGAAAGCAATTTTTATAGTCTATATGTTCCGTGCCTTACTGTTGGTATTAGATGATAGTCGATTTGAGACCTTACGACATGCAAATCAGGACGAGCTTACTCAGCTTAAAAATCGTCGCTACGGTCTGAAAAAGATGAAGTATGCCTTGGCTACTGTGCGAGAATATCAAGACTTAAGCGTCATGCTGTTAGATTTGGACTGGTTCAAACAGATTAACGATAATTATGGACACGATGTAGGTGATCAGGTTCTGATTGAAATCTCACAGACACTATCGCAATCATTGACAGATAAGACAATCATCAGTCGCTACGGCGGCGAAGAGTTTTTAATTGTACTACCAGATACGAAGCACGATAGTGCTATGATGATAGCTGAGCAATTACGGCTAAATATTGCTGAGCATGTCATGAAGATTGAAGGTCTGGCTGACTTTAATGTGACAGCAAGCTTTGGGTTATATACTTTAACTCATGAAGAGCGAGATTGTATCGCGCAAGGCTACAAAACGATCACACAGCAAAAGACCGTTGCTCGAACGTCACCTCTTATCAAGCCAATTGCTACTCAGCGCGCGGAAAACCAAATAGCCTCAATGCAAAAGTTGCCTAGTGATATCTGTCAGCGTCTGATTAGTACCGCGGATAAGGCCTTATATGAAGCCAAGCACCGTGGTCGCAATCAAGTTGTCAGTGCAAATGAAATGTGGGCTAAAAAAGAAGGCGGGAAGCAATCGCTTTATAAGAGCCGCTAGCCATTAATTTATTAACGATCAGCCATGCCACTAAGACTGTGTAAGTATTATCGGTATGGCTGATATTCTATTGATTGGTCCAATTGAGGCTTCGATTTAATCCAATCAAGACTCTAATTCCTGCACTAAACTTGCGAGCACACTTGTGGCAAAGCTACCCGTAGTCAAAGTAAAGTTTAATACCAGCGTCTGATCGTCCGACCATTCCCAGCTTAACGCCTCAATCGGTAGACGTAGCGCTCGTCTTTGCGCCTTAATATCGCGCTGCTCTAATCCAGTTGCCAGTTGCATGAGTAGGGGGCTGTGTTGTACTACCTCGGTCTCTAAATCTGCAGCGCTACCGGTGACTTTATCGTTACCCGTGCCCCATAGCACGGCAGTTGGATGAATATCGCCACTGTCAAGACGAGCATGCAACGTATCATCTAGTGTCTCACTAGTGAATATTGATCCTGAACCATCCAAATTAAACACTTCACCTGCTAGGCCAGTGTTCCAGCTACCATCACGTACTCGCGCTGCCAATATCTCATTAAATATCAAGCTACGTGCAGCAGACAATTCCATCGTATTTTGCTCGCGCGGGGCACGCTTACGTTTGCTCTTTTTTGGTTGTGGGCGCGGCTCTCGCGGCGGACGAGCAAACAGTGATAAAGCTTCTCTGACGTTGTTACCCTGACGACCAAAACGCTGTGGACCAAAATAATTGGGTACACCATTTTCACCAATGCGCGTTAAGTGCTGCTCGACGGCCTCTTTTGCAGATAGTAGTTGCTCGGGTGATGCGTTACTTCCGTCATCAACATTTTCGTCACTAGCGCTCGCAAACTGGATATCACGTAAAGTAATAACAAACTGATTGGCACGGTGCGTACCGCGATTGAGTTTTTTATTGTGCCAGTGCTGCGCAAGGATAGTGACAGTCTCATTTTCGCCAATGTCCACTGGTGCAAACTCAGTAGGTGGTAATTGTTTTTTTGGTATGCGAAGGCTAAACCACTGAGTCGTCAACGCGTGACGGTCTTTCAACCCTGAGTAGCCGACGTCACGCAATGGAATGTCTGCCCACTCTGACAGTAGTTTCGCCAGATAAGCAGTATTTATGCCTGATTTTTCGATATGCAACCATAAATGCTCACCTTCACCAGTGAAGTCTAACGGCAATAGCTCATTAACGATAAAGTCAGTCGTATTGGCTTTATAAGTCGCTTGCTGTATTGGCTGTAAACTTGGCTGTGGCAAATTTGCAGTGTCTGTAATAGCGGCGATATCAATATGTGCTAGGTCAATTTGCTCACTAGCTGTTTGGTCATTAGCTTTTTGTTCATTGCCATTTTGGGCAACAGCTGTTGAATCAAGAGTAGCAGCTTGGCTATCTAAACTATCTTGAGAAGTAGTAGTGATTTGGTTTTGGTTGTCTTGAGAAGTCATAAGGTCGTCTTTTATTTTGTTTATTAATAATGATTAGAAGTAAAAAGAGTGCAGAAAGCAAAGTCGCATAATTACGTTTTGCAACGCAGCGAACATACAAAAAAACATCGTGTGCGCGGCGCGCTTGCTACTATCAATGCATAGCATATTAAAAATAATAGGATAAGTTGAATTTGTCTGGTTGGTTACGGTCATTTTCAACCTGCTGTCATTAGACATCATTATAACTGTTAAGGAAGCATTATGACCGACGCAACGATCAACACAGTCACCATTAGTAAAGCGGATATCCCAAGCGGTGGCATGAAATCATATAAGCAAGAAGACGATAGTATCATTTTAATCACTCGCGATGACGATGAGTTCCGTGCATTCGATGGCAAATGCCCACATGCGGGTGCAGACTTAGGTAATGGATTACGCTGTGGTAATCGGGTAGTTTGTCCTTGGCATCATGCGACTTTTGATAGTCGCGATGGCTCACTATTAGAGCCGATAGCGACAAAAGGTTTGACCCAGTATGAGCTGACTTATGATGGTGATAATTTGACAGTCGATACCTCAACTCAGGTAACGGGGCAGGTCAAAAATGACAAATTAACTGACACCCATACTATTATCGTTGGTGGTGGCGGTGCAGGATTTATGACGGCCGACCAGTTGCGTCAGGGTGGCTATGGCGGCAAGATTACGTTGATTAGTAAAGATGATAAAGCTCCTTACAACCGACCTTTATTATCCAAAGCGTTTTTGGCAGGCAAGATGGACGAGAATAAGCTGCTCTTGGGCGGTGCTGACTGGGCGGATAACAACAATGTTGAGTTACGCCTTAACCAAACGGTTAGCGAAGTGCTACCCAATGAAGCGACCGTCGTTATAGAGGATAATGATGGCAACAGCGAACGACAAACTGCAGACTTCTTGGTTGTCGCCACTGGCGCTAAACCAAACTTACCACCTATTACAGGTGCTGAGATGGATGGCGTATACACGCTACGTAGCATGAGTGATGCCAAATTAATTAAAGCAGCCAGTCATGACCAGCGTGTGGTGATTATCGGTACAGGTTTTATCGGTATGGAGACCGCTTCGGCATTAGCGCAAGCCGGCACGACAGCTTCTATTACAGTGATTGGGCAAGGTAGCCGTGTGATGAGCAATATTGTCTCTGAAACGGTGAGTAACGCTTTAATTAAGTTGCATGAAGAGAAGGGCGTCAATTTTGTGTTTGATGCAACCGTCAATGAAATTACTAAGGTTGACCGTCAAGTGGACAATGATGGAGATAACAATAACCAGGCTTTCTCAAATGTAGGCGGTATCACTCTAGCGAGTGGTGAACACATTGATGCTGATATCGTGATATTGGGTACTGGCGTGTCTCCACGTACAGAGATATTGCGTGAAGTTAACGATCCAGATGGTGTACAAGTCGATGCGCATCTACAGCTGCGCGATGGCGTCTATGCGCTGGGTGATATTGCAAAAGCTAGCAACCAAATGGGTCGCATGCGTATCGAGCATTGGCGCGTGGCGCTGCAGCATGGCATGGTCACAGCAACTAAAATCCTAAATGATGACAGTATTGATTCATTAGAGGCGCGTATTCCGTTCTTTTGGACCATGCAATATGGCAAGAGCCTACGCTATAGCGGTCATGCCGAGACACCAGATCACAATATCCTATTTGGTACGCCAGATACGCATGATTATATCGAATACTACTTCGATGAGGAAGGCGAGGATACACGGGCTAGTGCAGCAAGTACGCTTGGACGTGATAAAGAGTTGGTTGCCTTCTCCGAGCTATTACGCTGTGGTCATGCACCGACACGCGCTCAGCTCAATGCAGGGTTTGATATTATTGAGCAAGCGCATGCATTATCGCGCTAGTACTATAGCCTGATAAGTATTAGTATCTGGGGCATGTCATCAATTAGAACATGAATACATTTAGTGGTCTTAAAATGGCTAAATTTTGCTAAACATCGTCAGAAATCTTGCAAATATGTTCATATTAAC
>NZ_PJAT01000093.1 GCF_002836715.1 Psychrobacter sp. 4Dc | reverse complement strand
TAATGATTTTATGATAATTGAAGGCTAATTTCATATCAGAACGACATTTTTAATGACTGTTGATGTCAAAATATTGTCGACGAGGTTGTAAAGCAGGACGTAAGCAGTGGTGTAGGATGAAAATCGCATTTAACGCATTTAATATGTAAGGCAGGCTATTATCCCTACCATTATTCTTACGTATAAATCCGTTGCCACATTCGAAGGTTTACACCTGTATCACACACCATCTTCCAACTGTGCTTATGTGCGTAAGGATTGCATTATCGAAGAATGCAGCTAGAGTGGACAAGCCTATTGACCTGTCTAAAGGTTATTAGCAGTAGTAAGCCTGTTTTTGATGTAATGATTCTCGCAGATGCGCTACAAGCAGTTTCAATTTTTGGTCCGGTTGCCGTGCTTTGGGGTAAACCGCATACATACCCATTTTCTTTCTTGTAAAGCGTTGCAAAATCTGGGTGAGCGTATTTTGCTGCATTTCTTCATAAACAAGTGCTTGTGGTAAAAAGGCGATACCTAGGTCGCTGAGAGTCGCTTGTTTAATCGCATTAAGATGATTGCTATGAAACCGCCCCTGTACAGGAAGCAGTTGTTCCGTGCCATCCATATATAGCGGCCATATACCATTCGCCGTATGATCAAACTTATAGACCAAACACTCATGACTCCGTAATTGTTCAGGGGTTTGAGGTGTACCGTGTCGCTCTAAATAGTCTGGTGTCGCACATATGACCCATTGGCTATCTATAAGGCGTCTTGCAATGAGTGATGAGTCTTCAAGCTCTGCTGTCCTTATCGCCAGATCAAACCCTTCTTCTATCAAATCAACCAATCGGTTGGTAATCTGTACATCTACTGATATTTCTGGGTGTTGTTTACAGAATTCGGCAATAGATTCGCTCAATATTAGATTTGCAGAGACCGCTGGCATGGTTATACGTATGTTGCCTTTCATGTCCTCACCATAGCCTGTCACGGCATTTTCAGCTTCCTGAAAGGCAGATTTAGCGATTTTAGCTTTGTTATAAAGCGTCCTTCCTGCATCGGTTAAGCTTAACTTTCTGGTTGTCCTATAAAGCAGCTGTGCGTTTAAGCTCTCTTCTAATTTTGCAATACGTTTGCTTACCACTGAATTCGTTAATGACAGCTTTTCAGCGACCCGAGAAAATGACCCTTCATCAACCACTTGGACGAATAAAACCATATCGTCAGCTTTGCCCATACTTGTTCCCCAATTGGTGTAATAGCTTTTGGATTATAGCAAAAAAAGAAAATAATATTATCCTTTGATGCAATATATCAATGTATTGACAAGGCGTAGAATATTTTAGGGAATTTTGAGGATTTGTTTATTTAACCATTCTATTAATCATGTCACTGACAGAGATTGTTTTCGGCTTCGTCTGACCGACAGCATGAAGTGATAAAAAAAATGCTTAGATGAAGTGGTTCAAGGAAGATTACACGATAAAAAAAGGATTATGATTTTGAATCAAACAATATATGGACTGTTGGCATTACTGCCAATCGTTCTCTGTGGTATTTTTTTGATAGGCTTGCAATGGTCAGCCAAAAGAACCATGCCAATCGTTCTGGCGGTTACGGCCGCGCTTGCCCTCTTTGTATGGGATATGACGCTTAATCGCGTGTCTTCATCGATTATTCAAGGAATGGTCATTACGGTTTCAGTATTGTGGATCGTATTCGGCGCTATTTTCTTATTGAATACGTTGAAGCATACGGGTGCTATTGCCGTTATTCGATCTGGCTTTACCAATGTATCGCCAGATAGACGGGTACAAGCCATTATTATTGCATGGTGCTTTGGCTGCTTTCTTGAGGGAGCGGCTGGCTTTGGTACAGCGGCCGCTATTGCCGCGCCTTTACTCGTCGCGATAGGATTTCCAGCGCTAGGTGCCGTGTTAATGGGAATGATGATACAAAGTACGCCTGTGTCATTTGGTGCGGTCGGTACGCCTATCGTTATTGGAGTAAACAAGGGATTAGATACAGTAGCCATTAGCACCCAATTGGCACAACAAGGACTAGAGTGGGGCGATTTTTTACAACTGATTACCAGCCAAGTAGCCGTTATGCATGGTGTCATTGGTACATTTATGCCACTTTTTATGGTGATGATGCTCACGCGCTTTTTTGGTAAAAATAAAAGCTGGAGAGAAGGCTTCGCTATTTGGCCATTTGCTATTTTTGCGGGTTTGGCATTCACAGTCCCTTATACCCTAACAGGTATTTTTTTAGGGCCAGAGTTTCCATCATTGGTCGGCGGTTTGGTCAGTATCACTATCGTTGTTAATGCGGCAAAACGTGGATTTTTAGTACCAAAAACCACATGGGATTTTGAACCGAAAAAAAGCTGGCCAAGTGAATGGCTTGGTAAGCTAATAGTTAGCAAAGAAGACATCACTCCTGCGTTGAGTGATAAAAAGATGTCCACGGTCATGGCATGGTTCCCTTATTTATTGGTTGCCCTTTTATTGGTGTGTTCTAGAGTATTAACAGGCTTTCAGTCTTTGCTGAACAGCGCGACAGTAGACCTAACCTCGATTTTAAGTGAGGCAGATATCAGTGCCAGTTTTAGTCCTTTATACTTACCAGGCGGCTTGTTATTAATCAGCGCCTTGGTTGCTGCGGCCTTTCAAACGAACAAACCTGTCAATGCACTAAACAATGCCTTTAAAGAATCAGGTAAAACTGTACTAGGGGCCGGATTTGTCCTTATTTTTACGATTCCAATGGTTAGAATTTTTATTAATTCAGGCGTAAACTTATCAGATGTGGCGAGTATGCCTGTCGCCAGTGCAGAGTTGTTTGCGGGTACTTTTGGTAGTGTTTTCCCCTTAATCAGTGCAACCATTGGTGCGTTAGGTGCCTTTATCGCGGGCTCTAATACCGTATCCAACATGATGTTCAGTCAATTCCAATACGAAGCCGCCATGAGCTTACATATTTCACCTTCTCTAATCATCGCGGCTCAAGCAGTTGGTGCGGCTGCTGGTAATATGATTGCAGTACATAATGTGGTGGCTGCATCAGCAACGGTGGGCCTACTCGGTATGGAGGGCGCCACACTTAGGCGTACTATTTTACCTACCATCTATTATGTGTTGTTCTGCGGGATTATCGTCATGGCTGCCATTTATATTTTTGGTTTTCAAGGGCCTTTAGCATCATGAGTGACACACAATCACCAAATAAAGAGCGTCATATGCCGTCATTAAATAGAGCTTCATCAAACCTTTTCTCATCAAATATAGCGCATCAAGACACACTCCATCCTGAGCAAGTGTTAGACAAGCTAACCCATTTACTGGGAGCCGGCAATGTACAGGCTGATCCAGAAAAAAACGAACACTATAGAATGGGGTGGCGTTCTGGCGGCGGCAGCGCTTTGGCTGTTTTGTTTCCGCAAACGCTGCTGGAGATTTGGCGTAGTCTAGAAATATGTGTGGAAGGCGACTGCATTATTATCATGCAAGCAGCAAAAACAGGGCTGACGGAAGGCTCAACCCCGAGCGGTAATGATTACGATAGACCAGTGGTTGTGATCAATACCCTTGCAATGAATCAGTTGTATTTGGTGAATGATAACGAGCAAGTGATTAGCTTACCTGGCGCCACGTTGCACCAATTGCAAAGTCAGCTTAAAGCCGTAAATAGAGCGCCTCACTCGGTCATCGGTTCATCGACGTTGGGTGCGTCAATTATTGGCGGTGTTTCTAACAATTCAGGTGGGGCTCTGGTGAAAAGAGGTCCTGCTTATACCGAGCTTGCTTTGTTTGCCCAAATAGACAAGCACGGTCAGCTAGTGCTGGTTAATCACCTAGATGTAGAATTGGGTGATACTCCAGATGAAATACTCACTAATCTACAAACAGGTAATTTTGATAAAAGAGCATTATCTGATACTGGTAAGATGGCATCTGATAAAGAATATATCGCCAGAGTCAAAGACGTTGATGCAAGCACACCAAGCCGCTTTAATGCGGATAAGCGAAGACTGTATGAAGCAAGCGGCTGCGCTGGCAAGCTTGCCGTGTTTGCAGTACGTCTTGATACCTATCCAACGGCTGTAAAAGAGAAAACCTTTTATATAGGTACCAACAGTGTGAGTGAGCTTGCACAGCTCAGAAGGCAAATATTATCAAGCTTCGATAATATTCCTGAAGTGGGTGAGTACATGCATCGTGATATATTCGATGTATCCGCTAAATACGGAAAAGACACGTTCTTGAGTATTAAGCATCTCGGTACCAATGCCTTACCTAGACTGTTTTCTATCAAAGGTGCTATGGATGCAAAATTCCATAAATGGCCATGGATGCCAAAGCATTTCACTGACAAAGTCATGCAGTTCATCGCCAATATATTTCCAAAGCATTTATCGAAGCGAATGCTAGAGTATCGCGACCAATATGAGCATCATCTCATCTTAAAAATGAGTGATGATGGCATAGCAGAAGCACAGGATTTTCTGAAGGTGTTTTTCGACGCTTCAAATACGGGTAACTATTTTGAATGTAGTCAAGAAGAGTCAGAAAGTGCCTTTTTACATCGCTTTGCCGCTGCAGGTGCTGCATTACGTTATGAAGTCATACATGAAAAAGACGTCGGCGATATATTGGCATTGGATATTGCCATACCACGTAACGAATTAGAATGGCTTGAAACGCTACCTAAAGACATTGAACAGCATTTGGAAAAGAAACTCTATTATGGACACTTCTTTTGTTATGTGTTTCATCAAGACTATATTTTGAAAAAGGGTAGTGATGCACATCTTGTTAAAAAGATGATGTTAGAGCTACTGAGCGCACGAGGAGCCAAATATCCTGCTGAGCATAATGTAGGGCATCTATACGAAGCAGAAACTGATTTGCAAAATTTCTATAAAAGCCTAGACCCAACCAATACCTTTAATCCGGGTATTGGTAAAATGTCGAAAACCAAACGCAATTGCTCGTGTTGTTTATAACTGAACTCTATAACTGATATTTAAAACTGGCCATGGGCTGATTATTTATCAGTAGCTAAGTAGCTAAGTAGCTAAATAGTTCAGTGTTTGTCCATTATAAATTGTTCAATACATCCTCAGAAGCACTGCCGATTGGTAGTGCTTTTTGATTATTTCTCGGTAAATGTATCAGTGACCTCGAGTTCAGAAGCACATTTATTCAAAATGATTTTGTTATCTATTGTTAAATACCAGTCGATGCTATGTATAATGCAGCACTAGCATAGCTTTCACTCAGTATGGCTTTCACTCATATGCCTTTAATAAGAAGATTACATTATGTCAAACAAGCGTCCTTTATATATTCCTGTTGCTGGACCCGCTCTTTTAGAGACACCTTTACTGAATAAAGGTAGTGCTTTTTCATCAGAAGAACGTAGTAGTTTTAATTTAACGGGGCTATTACCTCATAATATTGAAACGATTGAGGAGCAATCATTACGTGCTTATCATCAACTAAGCTCATTCACTGATGCGATGGATAAGCATATTTACTTGCGTAACATCCAAGATACCAATGAAACCTTATTTCATCATTTAATTGAGCAGCATATCGAAGAAGTCATGCCGCTCATTTATACCCCAACCGTTGGTCAGGCGTGTGAAAAGTTCTCGCAAATCTATCGTCGTAAACGGGGTTTGTTTATCTCATATCCTGAGCGTCACAAAATCGACGATATGCTACAAAATGCCACCAAACAAAACGTCAAAGTGATCGTTGTTACTGACGGTGAACGTATCTTGGGTCTAGGGGATCAGGGTATTGGCGGTATGGGCATTCCAATCGGTAAGTTGTCTTTATACACGGCTTGTGGTGGTATTAGCCCAGCCTACTGTCTACCTATTTTGCTGGATGTCGGCACCAACAACCAACAGCTGCTTGATGATCCTATGTATATGGGCTGGAGGAATCCGCGCATCTCTGGCGATGAATATAATGAATTTGTGGACTTGTTTATTCAAGCCGTTAAGCGCCGTTGGCCAGAAGTATTATTGCAATTTGAAGATTTTGCTCAGGAAAACGCGACCCCGTTACTGAATAAATATCGTGATCAGCTATGCTGCTTCAATGATGATATTCAAGGGACTGCTGCGGTATCGGTTGGTACTTTGATTGCAGCCTGTCTAAATAAAGGTCAAAAACTTAGCCAACAGAATATCGCATTTTTAGGCGCAGGATCTGCGGGTTGCGGTATTGCTGAGCATATTATTCGCCAAATGCAGCGTGAAGGATTGACTGAAGAGCAAGCTCGTAGTCAAGTGTTCATGGTTGATCGCTATGGCCTACTAACAGATGGCATGACAGAACTGCAAAAATTCCAAGAACCGTTAGTACAAAAGGAATCAGCTATTGCAAGCTGGGATAAAAGTAAGAAACTCGGCTTAGCGCAAGTGGTTAAACAAGCAAAAATCACCGTATTATTTGGTGTTAGCGGACAAAAAGGTCTGTTCACCCAAGAAGTGATCGAGTCGCTATGTGCTAATACTGAGCACCCAATTGTACTACCACTTTCAAATCCAACGTCTCGTGTGGAAGCAACGCCGCAAGAAGTCATGAATTGGAGTAAAGGTAAGGCAATTGTTGCGACGGGTAGTCCGTTTCCTCATACCACTTATAACGGTCAGTCTTTTGAGGTGTCTCAGTGTAATAACAGCTATATATTTCCCGGTATCGGTTTGGGTGTTTTAGCAGCACGTGCGACAGGTATCAGCGATAATATGCTAACGGCAGCAAGCCAAGCTCTTGCAGATATATCAATGGAATACGAAAAAGCACCTGGTGCCATCTTACCGCCGATCAAAGTTATCAGAGAGATCAGTGAAAAAATAGCGTATGCAGTGGCATTGCAAGCGGCTCAAGACAAGCTAGCACTACCTATCACATCGGAGAATTTACAACGCCGATTAAAAGCGAATTTTTGGTTACCTGAATATCGTAACTATCGCCGTACTTCTTTCTAGGTTAGAGATTAGATAGTTAGCTATTATCGATATTGCAAACACCATAAAAAATCACCTTAACTTGAACAGTTAGGGTGATTTTTTTATCTATGCATTAATATAAAACTACAAGGTCTGTATGGTCGCTTGTTTTGGTGGTGAGTTAGTCAACGCCTTGATAATTTCAGATATTTTAAAGGTATTCTAAGAAGTGTTAGTCGATACCTCTTAGAATACTTCTATCGTTAAGGTATGGAAGGTCAGGGTGTATTATCGACACGCAATAAAAAACCCTTGTAGCATAAGGCTTACAAGGGTTTAATCGGTACTAATCATATCTTAATTGGTGCGCCCACCACGCAACGACTAACTTAGCATAATCCTTTATTATTAAGGGATAAGGTAGTTAAGTATTTATTTTTAACAACAAATTTAACAACTTCTTAAGGTCTATTGATTTGCCATCCGATTGAGATTGGCTTTTATATCATGAATGACCTGATTTGATAATTCTTTCTCAATGTTATGATCTTTAATAACAGTCAAAAAGTCCTCAGCAACTGATGCTACCTGATCAATAATAGCTTGTGCCTTGTTTTGCTTAATATCAGCAAGTTTAGCCAACTTTAATAAGTGAGATCGGGTAGGGTATTGAGCTTCACCAGTCACATCCATTTGATGATAACCGTTCATACCTGAGTTATAAACGAGATCATAGACAGGCGACAATGACCACCTGCCAGCCTTGTCCATCATAAAAGAGAAGTTCTTGCTATGATCGTCTTTATTGTTAAAGATGACATTAAATACAGCATGTCTAAAACCCTCTTCTACAGCAACTTGTGATTGGGTCAACATACGCACGCAGCGTAAATACTGCAGATAATCTAATGATGGGATGCGAAAATCAATATCTAATAAACCTGCCAGCGTATGAGTATGAACGCGTTGATTGCCCATACGGTCAAAACGCTCAACCCCAAAAGCAGCATGTTTTTCACCGATATCAAAATAATGATGCGCAGGCATGTTTAGGCCTGCTTGCTTAGCCATATCAGCATAAATTGACTCTAATAGGCAAACGCTTTTATGCTCAGATTGGGCAGGAAACTTAATCAGCCACGGCGCTGCGGATGGCTGTTCGCTTTTTAAGTCCGTAGTAATAAACTCGGTTGCTTCATCATATAGGACAAGTGCTTTTGGTCTTGCACCTTGTGGTGAGCCGCCGATAACGATGAGCTCAGCCAGTATGTTGCTATCTTGTCCGGATAAAATCGATTGATTGGCAGCGGCCAGTTTGGCTAAAGTAAAATCATTAATATCGATATCAGCGCCTGATAAATCTTGTTGTGGCTCAAAACTAAGTGCTCCCATTGCTGAATTACCAATATAAGCGAGGCGATCTAAAACATTGATTGACGTAGCATGAGACATTGTTTTTCGAAAGAACCTATCCATGAGCAGCATTCCCCAACCATCAGGTAAGCTGTCTGATAATAATCCGCATAGGTAATGGCTCGACGCATGAGTACCATAATAAGGTGCTGATCGTAAGGGCATCTCAATTGGTGATAACTCCAGTCCATCAGTCAGCCACGCCGCATCATAGCCAAAGGTAGGGCGTCGTCCATCCATCGTTAATTTACCGATAAGACGTTTGTCTCCGAATCCTTGGTAGTAAATATTGACGATTGATATCGGTTGATACATTGAGGTGGCTACCTTATATCAGCTTTTATTTGAGGCGCGCAAGCGTGGATTTTGTTTAGCGATAACATCTTCTATATTGGTAGGCACTACATCAAATAATTCAGAAAAGTGATTTACCATGCCAAGAGCCATAGCGAGCCTGATTATATTGTCTAGTGTACCGCCCTGACCAGACTCAATACGAGCAACAGTACTGATGCCAGTACCAGCCTTATCTGCTAAAGCGGCTTGTGTTAAGTTTAATGCCAGTCTCTGCGTTTTTAAGCGTTCACCTAAAATCTGAGAAATTTCACTTGGCGTATAAAAATCAAATCTTATGTTCATAATATAATCATTCATATAAGAGTGTTAAAATACTATTTTAGCACTTAGTCATTCAAATATGAATTCTTGTTTTTATAAAGCTAATAATTAGAAAAAATACTTGCAATAAGTACCTGTTCTTTACATAATCCTTTCACTATAAAAAAAGTGGACTTATATATACAAGTATTTCGAGAACCAATATAGCTGGCCACACTTTAAGCTTTTTAACGGTTAGTATTATCAGCGTTTGTATCAATCCCAATGCGCTTACGCCTGAGTGACCCCTGCCGTCAAACCCCAATATTAACAACATCACCTAAGAAAAGTGGATTTTATACATCAGTCTTCTGCACTATATAAACAATAGCATTTAGGTGATTTTCGAATCATTAGAGTAAAAGAATTCCATGGTAAGGGATAGGTTAATTATATTTTGGACACCATAATATTGAGGTGTTTATCACCCAACAAGTTATAGTTTAGATTAATATTTGGTCTACTCTAGCATTGAGTAATTCTTTGCTATCGATATTAATTTTAAAGCTATCCCCTAATAAAAATAAACAGTAAATAGAAAATTCGTTAAAATTATAACCCCTAAATTTAATGTCTACGGATTCGACAGCAGAGGTCGGTAACAAGAGGTTGAGCCATCTAGCTTAGTATATTTATAATTACTGTATTGTATTTAACTATGACATCACTACGATTTTGATATTTGAGAATAATTACTCTACAGCTATTTACTTTCCAGTAACCTCTTTCATAAATACTACTTAATACATCTCTGGCCAAAAAATTAATAGTGACAAGCTATGAAACATAATTTTGGGCAATTTTCATATCTATTAATACTCATCTTAAAGCGAACCTCTCTCTTAACAAATATCCTAATATTTTGTGGCATTACTTTTAGTCATGGTTGACAGACTTTATATCATTTTCCAATGGTCTGTGATTTGGAGTAATCTTGACCGTAATCAGAACCATAACAAGGAAGTTTGTATGGCAAAATTACGACCAGTGACTTTTTGGCCCGCATTTGTTTGCTTGGTATTAACCGTCGCTTACACACTCATTGATAAACAAAATTTTATCACGGGCACATCAAGCCTAAACACGATAATCATGACTAACCTTTCTTGGTTATTCAACCTTAGTGCTTTATTCATGGTGTTTATCGCAGCGTACGCCTTTTTTGCCCCAATCGGGCGGGTACGTATTGGCGGCGAAAACGCCTCTCAAATGCTGACCCCATTTCGTTGGTTTGCCGTGTCGCTAACCACAGTTATTGCAATGGGTATTCTATTTTGGTCTGTTGCCGAACCAGTTCTACACTATCATGAGCCCCCCGCATATTTAGGCATAATCCCTGAAAGCCCTGAAGCGATGCGCTTTTCGATGTCTACTATCTTTGTACATTGGACGATTACCCCTTATTCAATTTATACGGTTGCTGGTTTGGCATTTGCCTTAGCATTCCATAATCTTAAGTTACCATTTTCTATTGGTTCGATGTTACGTCCAATTTTAGGGCGCTGGGTTGATGGTGTTGGTGGTCAGATAGTTGATGGTTTAGCGCTATTTGCTGTCGTACTGGGTATGTCTGCCACATTGACTTCTGGGCTATTGGTGATAAGCGATGGCATGGAGTCTGTACTAGGCATTCAGAAAAGTACCACTGGGTATGCAATTATCGCTATCGTCATTATAGGGGCTGCGCTTATATCTGCTGCGTCTGGACTGCACCGTGGTATCCAAAACCTTGCTCGAATCAACACTTGGCTCTACTTTGTAGGCGCTATATTCATATTTATTGTGGGTCCTACTACCTTTATCTTGTCGCTGGGTGTTGAGTCGCTAGGGGTTTATCTTTCTGACTTTTTCGCACGCAACTTAGTAACAGGCGCTTCTGGCAATGACCCATGGCCAGGTTGGTGGACAGTGGCTTTCTTTGCCAGTTGGTTTGCTTGGGCGCCACTAAGCTGTCTGTTTCTTGGAAAAATTGCCCGTGGCTATACCGTTCGTCAGTTCATCATGGTCAATCTGCTGTTGCCATCTGCTTTCGGCTTTGTATGGTTCAGTATATTCAGCGGTTCTTCATTGTTCTTTGATACCACCATGGGCGGCATTATGTACCAAGCTTACCAAGACAATGGTTTTGCTTCGGTGATTTATGTGCTGTTCGATCAGTTACCTGGTAGCACTATACTCAGCGCGCTATTCATATTTGCCTGCTTTATCACCTTTGTGACAGCGGCCGATTCGACGACCGATGCGATTGGAGGTCTGTGTATCCAAGGCGTTGATGCAGAAAACCTTACGTCTCCTATATGGGTAAAAACGATTTGGGGCTGTGCCGTGGCCTTTGTCGCTTGGATAAGTGCGAGCTTTATCGGTACTGATGCCATCAAGATGTTGTTCAATTTGTCCGGTGTACCCGGCATGTTGATTGTACTGGGTGCAGGCTTTTCATTCTTGAAGCTGGCCCGTAGGGTTGAGATTAATGGGGATATTGTTGAGTTAAAGCCAACGCTATCAACTGACGTAAGGAAAACTAGTGAGCCTTCACGCTCAATAACGTAAACAGAGTGGCAGTAAAAACACGTTCAAAAATGCGGTAACCATACTATCTAGTAGAACTATATCTACGACTACCTTTAAGGATTAAACATGCAATACGTCAAACTCGGACAGTCTGGCCTAAAAGTATCTCGCCTTTGTCTTGGCACCATGAATATGGGTTCAAAAGAATGGAAACCTTGGATCTTTAACGAAAAAGAAAGTGAGCCGATCATTGCACATGCGCTCGATATGGGTGTTAACTTCATCGATTTAGCCGACTTTTACTCTCTTGGCGCTGGTGAAGAGGTCGTGTGTAATGTATTGCGCCGTATCGCTCGTAGAGATGACTTGGTTATCACCACTAAAGTGGGATATGCCATGAGCAATGACATCAATGCACAAGGGCATTCACGAAAAAACATTTTCAATGCCATTGATAACTCATTAAAGCGTATGGGCATGGATTATGTCGATATCTATATGCTGCACTACTTTGATACTGAAACCCCAGTAGAAGAAACAATGGCAGCACTGAACGACATCGTATTAGCAGGCAAGGCACGATATATCGGTGTTTCAACTATGTACACTTGGCAGCTGGCCAAAATACTACAAGTTTGCGATAAAAATGGTTGGGCACGTCCAATCAATATGCAGTTGCAATTGAACTGTGCGTACCGAGAAGAAGAGCGAGAAATGATTCCGTTCTGTATGGATCAGGGCATTGGTGTGTCGGTTTTCAGTCCTTTAGCGCGCGGTATCTTAACCAGTGACTTGCAATCAACTCGCAATCAGACGGACTTCTTTACTGCAGAGATGTACAACGATCAGGCTTCTAAAGATATCGCACATTCAGTGGCCAAAATTGCCAATGCGCGTGGCTGCTTACCTGCACAAGTAGCACAGGCTTGGGTTTTAAATAAACCTGAAGTGTCTTCTATGTTGGTTGGCGCCGACACAGTGGCGCAGTTTAATAGTGCAGTGGCAGCCGTTGAGATGAAACTTACTGTTGAAGAGATATATGAGCTTGAGCGTAACTACACACCTTGCGACCTGATAAACGACTATACGTCAGGCAAGCGCATTCCACGTGTTGCTCGCCCAGAAAAATTAACTTTTATGGATCAAGTAGTTTAGATGTGTTGGACTTTAAAAGCTATGGAGAGGACAGACGACTAAGCAGTCTTTAGTGGCAGACATCTCGTTTGACTCTCCAAACTGACAATTGCAATCAATCAAGGATATCTAAAAATGTCGGAGTATCAGTATCGCGTCGAAGAAGACTCGATTGGTTGTCTTGAGGTCCCAATCAACGCTTTATATGGCGTACAGACACAGAGGGCCATACGGTTATATCCCTTAAATGGTGAAAAACCTTTGGCGGCTTATCCTGAGCTGTTACATGGGTTGCTAAAGGTAAAAAAACTGGCGGCTTTAATCAATATAGAAACAAAAGAAATCGACGCTGAGATGGGTCAAGCTGTTGTGGCTACTGTTGACTATCTACTTGAAAAAATGCCCGTGGAGCAATTTCAGGTGCATTCTTTTCATGGCGGCGGCGGCGTTTCTAGCAATATGAATCTAAATGAGGTTATTGCTAACGTCGCGAACCACGATACCTTCAATCAGCCGCTTGGCAGTTATTACCCCATACATCCCAATGATCATGTCAATCTCAACAACTCGACAAGTGATGTTTTGAACACTGCTTGTCATTTAGCAGTGATTGATAAGAGAAAAGAATTAACGGGGACATTGCAAGGGTTGATTGACACTTTTGAGGTGCAAGCTGATAAGTGGAAAGAGGTGTTAAAGCTTTCTCGTACATGCTTACAAGACGCGGTCGATATCAGTTTCTCCGATATGTTTGGAGGCTATCGCGCGCAGCTTAAGCGTCAAAAGCAACGGTTAGACAATAGTATCGATGAGCTTTACAAGATTAATTTGGGTGGCAATATTATTGGCCGCAAAGGAGATTGCTCTGATGCATTTTTTGACAAAATAATCGGCAATATAAATGAGATGGAAGCATCAGATCGTTTTGTGCACACCGATAATTTTTTTGATGCGTCTCAAAGTTATGATGATTTAGCGAAAGTGGCTGCCGATTTAGATCAACTTGCAAGAGCACTGTTACGCATTGCGAAAGATTTTCGGCTGATGGCATCAGGGCCAGAGACAGGTTTTGGTGAGATTATACTACCTGCTGTGCAACCTGGTTCTTCAGCCATGCCAGGAAAAATAAATCCAACTATCCCTGAATACTTGGTGCAGTGCGCTATGCAAGCTTGTGGGCATTGTTATGCGGTTCAGATGACGCAAGACCACGGTGAGTTAGACTATAGTCCTTGGCAGTCTATTATCATTAGTAACTTGCTCGATGCAATGTCAGTACTGACCAGTGGCATGCAGGCGTTTGATCAGCATTGTCTGTCTGGTATGGCGCCAGATATAAAGCGTAATAACGCTAACGTCAACACGCTTATCCCCACACTGATGCATCTTAAAAAAACCCATGGTTATTCATTTACCGCACGTGTCTACAAAGAAACAGGCGGAGACCTAGAAAAGATTAGAACGTATTTAGAAAAATAAAATACGATCAGAAGGATGAGTTTTTTGCACAACACTATGCGCTAATGCCAATTGCGACTCAACCAGTGTTCCTTCAGACTCATTAGTAATCGTGAAGATAGCAGCGAAAATGCTCTCTATCATGAAAAACCACGTTATAACGGAAAGTCACTTAAATAAAACATGGAGCATCACATGAATTCTAACGAAAATATCCCTTTATCTTGGGCTTATAACTGGCTCACCAGTCCTAAACGTCAGTATATTAATGGTGAATGGGTCGATGGTGCAAGCGATGTAAAGTGGGTCGTCACCAACCCTGCAAATCGTGAAGCACTATGCAGTTTTGAGATAGCTGATGCAGATCAGGTTGAATACACAGCGACTATGGCTAACCAGTGTCATGAGTCGGGCGTATGGGCAAAAATTAGCCGCCCACAGCGCGCCAATATGCTGCGTCAGATCGCCCAGTTGATTCGCGATAACACAGAAAAGTTATCAGTACTGGAGTCTTTACCTAATGGTAAGCTGTTTTCTGAGTCTATGGTAGATGATATTCCGACTTGTGCTGATATTTTTGAATACTACGCTGGCTGGACGGATAAATTTTATGGCGAAACTTCACCTGTTGAAGATGGTTTTTTAAACTATACGATAAAAGAGCCAATAGGGGTTTGCGCACTGATAGCACCTTGGAACTTTCCTTTATATCAGACCAGCTTAAAGTTAGCCGCCGCTTTATCTATGGGTAATCCTGTCATCATCAAGCCATCAGAATATACCCCATTAACGAGCATTTTTTTGGTAGAACTGATCGATGAGCATCTAGATTTTCCTAAAGGTGTGATCAACATGCTATTAACCAATGGCGAAATGGCAAATCAGCTTACCTTGAGCGACAACGTACACAAAGTTTCTTTCACAGGTAGTACTGACGTTGGCCGTAAAATCGTACAGAACTCAGGACTCTCTAATCTTAAGTCTGCCACTTTAGAGCTAGGTGGTAAGTCACCTTGTATCTTCTTTGAAGATACACCAGACCTAGATGGTGCGATTGACCGTGCCTTTACTGTCATGTTCTCCCATAAAGGTGAGAAGTGTTCAGAGCCGACTCGCTTTTTGATTCATGACAGTCTTTATGACCAAGTGGTTGATAAGTTAATCGTAAAGGCTAATGCTGTGAGGTGTGGCAATCAGTTTGATGAAACAGTCACTCAAGGGCCACAATGTAACGAAGCACAGTTCAATAAAATTTTAGAATACATAGAAATCGGTAAAAAAGAAGCCAAGCTTGTCGCTGGTGGTTATGCAGATACCGAGGGCGACAATGCCAATGGGTATTTCATTCGACCTACTATTTTCTCTGAAGTTAGCCAAGACTCACGCATTGCACAAGAAGAAATCTTTGGTCCTGTATTGTGCTGTACTCGATTCCATACGACCGAAGAAGCGGTAGAGATGGCCAATGCCACTGCCTATGGGTTAGCTGCAGGTCTGTATACCAGTGACGTGTCTCGCGCTCATCGTGTTGCAGAGCAGATTGATGCAGGTATGTTATTTATCAACCATTACGGCTGTTATGGACTTGCTGCACCGTTTGGTGGTTTCCGTCAGAGTGGTTGGGGTAAAGAGATGGCCATTCATTCGTTGTCTTCTTATACCAAAACCAAAGGTGTGTGGGTTTACTTTGGTGACGGTTAGTCGCTAAGCGTTAATGATTATAAGTTTCGCAGCCATGCTGTGGGACTCACCCTTCTGAAATAGTTTTGTTTTAAGGCCTGATATATTCAGGCCTTTTTGTGTTTAATAGTTTGTGACTGTTCAACACGCCCTAATGAGGGCTGATACGGATATTATCGTGAACAAAACAGCAAGTGGCTAGAATACTTAGGAATAGCCGTTTTTGAGAAAGTAGCGTAGTATTATTATTTCATAGTGGAATATAATAAGCCAAAAACTACGAATTGCTTATGATGCTACATAATCAAACTCTCAATATAGCTTTGCTTAAGGTCACTTTATGCGTTCATTGCCCGCACTGACATCGTTACGTGTTTTTGAAACAGCAGGAAAATGCCTGAGCTTTACTAAGGCCGCCAGTCAGCTGAATGTCACTCAAAGCGCCGTAAGCAGACAAATTAAACACTTAGAGGACTATCTGGGCGTTCCTCTGTTCGTGCGTCGTCATCATCGATTAGAGCTAACAGCAGCCGGTCAACAGCTATTAAGCAAGCTTGAGCAGTCTTTTAATCTGATGGAAACGGCCGTTCAAGAGTTAAGAGACCCCAATCAACGTCAAAAACTCACGTTATTATTCCCGCCAACATTTGCGACTCGCTGGCTCGCGCCAAGACTTGCTGATTTTCATATTCATTCTCCTGAATTACAGCTATCTATCCACAATAATGACAGTGAACATAATATTTTTGACTGCCATATACGTTTTGGACGTACTGCTCGGCCCAATCACTACAGTGAATTGATTATGCTAGAGCAACACGTGGCCGTATGCGCGCCTCATTTGCTAGAGCAAGCTAAGCAGCTAAACGGCAATTTATTACACATACTTCACGAAGGACAGCGGCTACCAGTATGGGAAAACTGGCTACAAGCAGCGGGTTTGACAGGAGAGGCGGATGTCAATGGAGGAATGGAATTCAGCACATTAGATCAGGTCAGCAATGCTGCTATTAATGGTGCCGGATTTGCTATTGTAGATAAGAGAATGATCAGTCATGAGCTCAAAATGGGTACGTTGGTACCTTTTAGTCAGATTGAAGTGAGCGGCCCTTATGGTTACTGGCTCGATATCAAAGCTGAACGCCAAGGGCTTGCTAAGGTGATCCGCTTTACAGAGTGGCTCAGGCAAGTCAGTCCTGATTAATTATAGACCTCTTGCAAAAGTAGCTTCAAACCTCAAAGAATATAACTGACCCCTAAATATTCAATAGATATGCCAAATATAGCCAAACTACTTGAACAGAGTGATGCAGGTTTTAAACGTTATACCGGCATCCACAAAGCCACTTTTGAGCAAATGCTAGAAGCCATGCAAGAGCATGAAGCTTCCAAGACCAAATCAGGTCGTCCAAGTGAGCTTAGCTTAGAGGCGCAGATTTTACTAGCACTGACCTATTGGCCTGAATACCGAACCCTTTATCATATTGGTGTGGACTTCAACGTTCATGAGTCCTCTGCCAGTCGCATTGTCAGAAAAGTAGAAGACATCCTTATACACTCAGGCAGATTTGATTTGCCACGAAAACTGCCACACGGTAAGCCTAAGGATGTCAATTGGTCAGCGGTCATCATTGATGCCACCGAAACGCCCATTGAACGGCCAAAAAAAACCAAAAACAGTACTACAGTGGAAAAAAGAAACAACATACCTTAAAAGCGCAAGTCATCGTACATTGGCAAACAGGACTGATATTGGATGTGCAAACCTGCAACGGTTCAGTACATGACTTTAGTCTTTATAAACAAACTTGTCCTGATTGGCTGCCTAGAAATACCAGCTACCTAGCAGACAGTGGTTACCAAGGTATAGCAAAGCTACATGATCAGACCTTTATCCCCTTTAAGAAACCAAAGGGCGGTGAGCTGTTAGCGCTTTGTAAACAGGCCAATCAATATCTATCAAAATTTCGTATTCTGGTTGAGCATAAAATAGGTCTGATTAAGCTATTCAAAATTGTGGCTGAACGCTACCGTAATCGACGTCAACGTTATGACTTAAGAATGAAGCTGTTCGCAGGACTGGTAAATTTCGAGCTTAATATCTGACTTTTGCAAGAAGTCTTATGTTCATTTTATTTAATAATGGATATTATAAGTCAGACAATCCTAGCTGATAGTTGTCTCGCTGCCTGAACCATGTTTTTTGAGTAGTTACGCGCATCTTGTGGATTTAATGTTTTACCGACAATTCCGGCACTAATTGCCGCGACGGCCTCATTACGTAGGTTGAGAATAGGCGTGGCGATACTGCTGACTTGACTGCCAACCTCATCATGAGTGACGGCATATCCTAATATTCTAGTCCGTTCTAAATCTTCCTGTATTTGTTCCATACTATCTTGAAGAGAGGGATTCAACTTCAGCTCTGCTTGGAAACAACTTGCCTGAAATTCAAACCCCAATATTAACAATATCACCTAAGTAAAATGCCAAATTAAAAAAGGTTACCGAGGCTATATTTGGTATAGCATTGGCAACCTTTTTTTTATGTTTTTAATATTTAAAAGTAAGTTTATACGTTCATTATAATCAGATTTTCAGTCCCTCGATAGCGAAGTCATCATCACCTAAGCAGTTATGTTCTGGCTAGTACATTGCAGTCGCTGAGAAACAGATCAAAAATACAAATATTTAGTGTAGGAGTAGGTTTTTAATCAACTGTCTGAGTAATCCGATGATGAATAGACCTTAGGTGCAGCCATAGTTTTCCAAGCCTAAATAGTACGTTTTACCGTACCTTGCCTTATATCAAATAAATATGCCTCAACATCACGAATAACAGAAATGCCTGAACCAGCTCATTCAGAACTAGTTATTGGCATACCTATTCTAAGTTTAATTCAAGTGGTAACCCACCCAAACCTAAGACACTAATCTAATAGAATTAAGCTGCGTGAAATAGTTTCTGCATTGGCGTAAAGCCGCCATTGCCCATGTTCGGGCGCTCGTTATTGTAGTGGTACAACCAGTGTTCTGCTTGTTCTCTGACTTGAGCTAAAGTAGTAAACAGCTCTTGGTTTAACCAATCATACCGCATCGTTCTATTATAGCGCTCTACATAAGCATTTTGCTGTGGATGACCAGGCTCAATATATCTGATAGCAATATCTTGCTCTAGTGCCCAGTCTTTGAGTGCATTACTAATGTACTCAGGACCGTTGTCACATCTCACTTGATCAGGCTTGCCTCGATATTCAATCAGCTGATTCAGACCGCGTATCACTCTTTGAGCAGGTAGTGAAAAGTCAATCTCAACGGTTAGCGCATCAGGCATAAAGTCCATGCTTCAGCTTTGATTGATACTATCAGGTACTGCTAGAGGTATGGGTTTGTCACGTTTAATACGGCGCTTGGGCTTGATTCTAAGGTTCAATTCAAGATCGCAGTAGATGCGATACACGACGCGTTTGTGGTTGTAGGGCAACCCCAGAAAGTTATACAGACTTAAAAAGCATAATCCAAAGCCCCAATTCTTATTCTTCTGCGTCAGATCTATTAATAAATCCGCTATTAGCTTGTTTTCATCAGAGGCAACTGACTTATGATAGTAGCAAGTGACGCTGATGTTAAAGATATGGCAAGCCCTGCGTATGCTAATAAAACGCTCTTCAAGGTAGTGACAAGCCATCTCACGGCGCCTTGATGGCGCTACCATTTTTTTGACATGACATTCTGTAATATGTCAGATTTAAGACATTCATCGGCATACATCTTCTTTAGTCGAGCGTTCTCAATTTCAAGCTCTTTAAGACGTGAGATTAAAGAGGCATCCATACCGCCGTATTTAGAACGCCAGTTATAAAAGGTGCTTTGTCCAATATTGTGGTCACGGCATAGCTCAGTGATAGGGACACCTTGCTCTGCTTGCTTTAAGATGTTGACGATTTGGTTGTCGCTAAAGCGGATCTTTTTCATAGGGTTCTTCTGCTGATAGTTTAGCAGTTAATCTCTATTTCTAAGCGTTCTTATTTATCGGGAGGATTGCCGGAGTATGCGCAGTACTGAAGGGATGGCCGAACGGATCGATCAAGGTTTGCAGCGACGCAAACGCTGGATATTGCCTGAACCTGTTTCGCACCTTGGCAGCTTACTGTAGCGAGTCGCACCGGCTCTGTACTTGCATCAGGTGCGTAAACGCTTTAAAGGCGAACTACGATAAATTAATTATTGGATTCGTCTCAGCTTTTATTCTAATATTGTGCCGTTTAAAAAATAATGTTGCTAGCAACGGTATTTTAAACGGTATTTTTTATCACCACCTAGAAATGTCATGACATATTACTCACTATATGAGTGTTTGGTTTTTAGCTTCCTAAGCTAGCCTTAAGGTTTGTTTGTTGTAATAGCAGTAGAGCAGATGATGTAACGTCTAGCCTACTAGCGGTATCTCGCCTAGGTTTGATGTTTAGCAATTATATCGTCAAAAAACAAACGAACTATTAGGGGAGTGATGACCATGAACCAAAACAGTACAACGAATCCGACCCACGAGTCTGATATATTGTTATCAAACATTCCTAAAACTCAGAAAGTACGAGTTTGGGATATTTTGGTCAGAGTGACTCACTGGGCCGTCGCGGCTGGTATCACTGCTAATTTGCTTTTTACCGAAGAAGGCAGTGAGCTGCATCAATATGTCGGTTATACCGTGGTAGGGCTAGTGGTTATCCGTCTACTTTGGGGATTTGTGGGTACACGTTATGCACGCTTTAGTAACTTTTTCCCCACGCCGTCTCGTATTAAACACCACCTATCTGATTTAAGTATCCGCCGTACAGATGAGCAGCATTTGGGTCATAATCCACTGGCTGCTATTATGATGCTGTCGTTATGGGCCGTGATTATAGGATTGGGCATCAGTGGTTATCTGATGGAAGCCAAAATTTTCGGTAGTAAAGATATCCTTGAAGAAATCCATGGAATACTAGCCAATAGTTTATACTTGCTGGTGCCGTTGCATATTATCTCTGCAATTGCCATGAGCTATTGGGAACGGCAAAATCTGATCAAGTCGATGATAACGGGTAATAAAACGGTGACGACGCGTCGCCCACAATAAAAACAAGATAGCAGGATACATAACGTAATAGGACAGTCATGGCACGCATACTATTAATAGAAGACGATAGCAATATTGCTGAAGGCCTCGTTGTTGGGCTAAAGAGCCATGGCATGATGGTTGATTGGTTTAGTGATGCTAGGCAAGGTGAGATGGCACTGCAAGAGGATATGTTTGACGCGGTGCTACTTGATTTGACGTTGCCAAGAGGGGATGGCATGACGGTGCTACAAAATTGGCGATACAAACAGTTAGACACACCAGTGCTGATCATTACTGCTCGTGATGCCATTGCCAATCGCGTGGCGGGACTCAATGCGGGCGCCGATGATTACTTGGTCAAGCCATTTGCACTAGATGAGGTGGTTGCCCGTCTGCAAGCATTGATACGGCGTAGTCAGGGACGGAGCCAACCTGAGATTCGTTATGGTGACGTCGCTTATTGGCCTCATAATCATCAGGTTTCTTATCAAGGGCAAGTCGTTGAGCTGACCATCAAAGAAGTGGCGATACTAGAGCAAATGCTGACCCATCCCAAACAGATACATAGCCGAGCGAGCTTAGAGGACAAACTCTATGGCTGGCAACAGGATATTGAGAGTAATGCGATTGAAGTACATATTCATCATTTACGCAAAAAGTTGGGCAATGACTTTATTTTAACCAAACGCGGTATCGGCTACTACCTCAATCCAGCACATAACCATTAATATATTTATAGTCAATTTGGCTTTCAACATACGAACAATATATGAGCAACATGTGAGCTTATGAAAAGTATCCAGCAGCGACTGTTCATCTCCTTACTCATTGGTCTGCCCTTGCTATGGCTTGTCACGTCGAGCTTTATTGCTTGGCGGTTGTGGCACGAAATCAATGAAATGAATGACACGCAAATCACCCAAGTGGTTCGTTACTTGATGGGTATCTCGGCTGATGACAGTGACTTAAAAGAGGTAGATTCCAAAGACGGGATTCCAAAAACTGGAGATTCAGAAAATAGTGATCAAGAAGACGATGACGACGATCATCATAAACAGAAGAGCGAACATGCTGCCAAAATATATAATTTAAAAAGTAAAGAGCTGTCAGGGGATCTTGGTGATGCGGAAGATGACTATATGGGCTTTGCTATTTGGGATAAAGAGGGACGACTATTAATGGCTGATGAAAACGGACAGTCGTTTTCTTTCCTGCCAGATCAGCGTGGTTTTATAGAAGAATACAACTCTGCTTATCAGCGTCTGAATCCCTTTAGCAAACGTTGGCGGTTGTTTTATGCGCACGATGACTATCATAGCGATGATATGCACGAAGGGCGTGTGATTGCGATTGGCCAAAATCTTGATTCTCGCCGAGAAATGATTGTTGAAGCGATGTCTGTACAAGTGCTGCCGATGTTAATTGGGCTGCTTTCCTTGATGATCTTGACTATCGGATTGATACGACACGGACTGATGCCATTAAGTCAAATCAGCGCCGAAGTGGAACAGCGCAAGCTGCAAGACGATCATCCGATCACAGCAGACGTCCCACAAGAGATTCAGCCTTTAGTGACCGCTTTAAACGTGTTGTTTGTGAAAGTGGCAGATACTTTGGCACGTGAACAACGCTTTACTGCTGATGCTTCTCATGAGCTGCGTAGTCCACTGGCTGCGCTAAAACTACAAGCAGACTTGTTACAGCAGCAGCTGTTACAGCTGTCGGGTATAGAAAACGACAGTCAACTGTTTTATCACACGCTAAAAATTAGCGATGGTATCGAGCGTGCCACCCATTTGGTCGATCAATTATTGGTTTTAGCCAAAATAGAGCCGCAACAGCAGTTGCCCCCTGAGCAATTAGAACGTCCAGACTGGCTGATGCTCACCGATACTGTGCTGAGTGACGTCAACCGCTTGGCGCGTGAAAAACACATTCAATTAAAACGCACCGTACACTGTGACAATCCTGCCGATATTTTGCCCATTCTTATCAATCCAGTATTATTTAAACTATTAATCCGTAACTTACTAGACAATGCCATTCGCTATTGCCCAGAGGGCTGCCAGATCGAACTGCAGTTGGATACTGATAGTATCAAAGTGGTGGATAATGGCTTGGGCGTAGAACCAGAACAGCTAGCACGCCTGAGCGAACGCTTCTATCGCCCAGCCGGTCAAACTCAAATAGGCAGTGGGCTAGGACTGTCAATCGCCAATCGAATCGCAGATCTGCACAACCTCACCTTAGCATTTGCCAACCACCCTCAACCAGAAACAGGCTTTGTGGTAACGGTAAGAAGTAAAAACGTACTCTCAAAACCATTGTAAAAAAATAAATCATACTGTCTTAAGCTTGAGTTAATATTCGGTGCGTATGCTACTCGTATTCCCTAATAACATTATATGGAGTACAACCTGTGAGCCTACCGCTCTTAAAACCACTATTATTAACTGTCGGTGCGACTTCCTTAGTATTCTTTGGTGGGGTTATTGCCTTAGCCGTGCAGTCTCCCGAACCTGCTAGTACTTTATCAGTAGCTGATCCCATCACTCAAAATGCTGACATCACACCTAACGCATCATCCTCATCGGTGCAGCAGTTACCTCTTGCTGCGCTTAGTCCTGCGCAAGCGACAGCACTGGCAAAACAAGACGCACCCAATGCGATATTGCAGGCCAATCCAGAGCTCATCAACTATAACGGTAAGGTCGCTTATGAAGTGCTATTAGATAATAGCGCCACTTATATTGACGCCAATTTAGGCACGGTTCTAAATCCGGTAGCGACCAATAATTATCGTGTTGAGAATTTTTATGAAGACTACGATGAAGATGATCGAGATGAGCATCATGATGACGACAGGGACGAAAATGAAAAAGTCGGCAAATACCGTGACGAGGATTACAAAAAGAGTGATCATCTAATCGCAACGAGCTACAAACACCATGAGGAGGAAGATGATTATGATGACTAATACACAATCAACGGCCCAAGCAACTCCAAAGAAACCTGCTAATAAGACGAGTAAAAAAGCTGATCCGTTCGCCTTTCTTAAAAGCAGTATCATGATTGCATCGATTGCAGGCACGATGGGTGGATGGTTATTTTTACTCAATCAAGAGACAGACAGCCCATCTGTGAGCGCCGTCACTGTAAATACTACAGATTCTGGGAGTGGTGAGCTAGCTGCTGCATCAATACCCATTGTTGACATCACACAGCTGAGGCAGGTCAATGAAGCTGCTCCTGTAGAGGCAATAACAGTCGTCGCCCGTACGCGTTCTTCTCAATAACCAGCAAATCAATAAATAAGCAAAGATGAGTAATTATTGAGCTTATACCCTATCGCAAAAAATGGAGTCTTCTGATGAGTAAGAACACGACAAAATTGGCGACTCTGAAACTGGCGGCGATGGGTTGCCACATTCAAATAACGTTAAACATTACCAAGATTGGCACACAGCACTCGCAGGAAATAATAGATCACCAAATTTCTTTGTTAAAAAGTGAAACTCAGCAGCGTTTAGCACGCTGGGAGCATATATTTAGTCGTTTCGATGAAACCAGTGAGCTCATGAGACTTAATAATCATACCGACCAATGGAGGGAGGTAAGTGCAGAGTTGTTTGAGGTCTTAGGTCGCGCCATATATTTTGTTGTAGAAACTCAAGGTCTCATAACCCCAACCTTACTCAAACCGCTCTGGGCTGCTGGTTATAGGCAGTCATTTGAAACCTTGCCAAAAATGTCTACGCCATCTATACCCGTAATTACCTCAAACTCTGGCTCAAATGCCGCCACATACTTACAAGCTCAACCCAATGCTAACAATCCTAATCAGCAAATAGACAGTATTCAGTGTCGCCGATTGGTTGATGGTCAGCATCAGATCTACCTGCCCGCTGGAATAGCACTTGATTTGAATGGTTATGTCAAAGGCTGGTGTGCCATGCAATTAGCTGAGCAGATTAGTCGAAGTCATGACTGGCAACTCCCTTGTTTGGTAGATATGGGCGGTGATATAGCAATCGGTGTCCCAAGAAGCCAAGCCCTAGATAATGCAATAGACAGTCCAATTGTTTGGGGCGTGGCAATTGCTAAACCTTACTGTGCTAATGGCGAGCATATGCAAAACGACCAAGATGTCGCAATTCTTACTTTGAGATCTGGTGCTGTCGCCACTTCTGGGCAAGATTATCGGCGCTGGTGGCATAAAGGTCGTTGGCAGCATCATTTAATTCACCCTCATTATTCCCGTCCGGCTATCAGTGATGTCCTGACAGCAACGGTCATGGCTGCGGATACTGTAACAGCAGAGGTATACGCAAAATATTGTGTGCTCCTCGGCGTTACAGAAGCAATAACATGGCTGAACCAGCATCATATTGCGGCGCTCTTAATTGATACGAATAACAACGTGATATCGTCCATTGCTATTGAGCCAAATTTGAGTGAGCCCAACTTGGTTGCCGTCTAACGACTCACGCTCTATACGCCAGATACCAATATATTAAGTAGATGCATTCATAGGAGTATCGTCATGCATACAGACAATCTTACTCACAGCCAGGCTACTTCTAATACGTCGCTTCTTGTTCAGGTTATGTGGATTGTATTGATTTTGAGTATTGCCATCGGAGTCGGCAGCTACATGCTATTGATGTGGGGAGAGACGGTCTCACAACTACTGACCGCCACAGATAAGCATTTTTGGTATTTATCACGGGCAAGTGGTGTGATTGCTTATGCTTTATTTTGGCTGGCAGTGGTTTTTGGTTTATTACTGAGTACACGCTTAGGAAAGCATTTTAATGCGGCTAGGGTATTTGCCTTGCATCAGTATTTAAGTCTGATAGCGGTAGGCTTTGCCGCTTTTCATGCTGGTATTTTATTGGCGGATAACTATCTAAATCTGCATATATGGCAGATTTTAGTACCTTTTGGTTTCCAGACTGATCGGGTGGGCGTGGCATTGGGACAGATGGGGTTTTGGCTGTTATTTATCTGTGCATTCAGTTTCTATATTAAGAAGTATATTGGTCAATCAGTGTGGCGATGGCTACACTTTTTGACCTTTACAGCTTATATGCTTATTAGCATCCATGTGTTTATGGTGGGATCTGACAGTCGAGCATTACCGTTGCTGTTATTTTATGCAAGTAGTCAGACATTGGTTTTTGTATTGACTAGCTATAGATTATTGATGATGAAACAAGTCAAGTGACTATTTAATTGGCAATTCGATTGACCGTTCAAATGACTATGTATGGAGCGTTATAGTATCAAGCGGTATAAACTGCAGTGATATTATAAGCTACACTAGGATATACCAATCCGTGTCTATACCTTTTAAGGATTTTATGCATCATTATTCTATTCATGACGAAGCACATTTGAGCAATCGCAATCATTGGTTGAGGGCAGCAGTGCTGGGTGCGAATGATGGTTTGATTTCGACAGCCAGTTTATTGGTTGGGGTAGCGGCTGCCAGTCCAAGCAGTCAGACATTGCTGTTGACTGGCATGGCCGCGTTGACCGCAGGTGCGTTGTCGATGGCGGCTGGCGAGTATATTTCTGTCTCATCACAAGCGGATACCGAAAAGGCGGATCTCGATAAAGAGAGACATGAGCTGACGCATAATGCTGAGCGTGAGCTAATAGAGCTCACAAAAATTTATGAAGCGCGGGGACTTGAGCATGATTTGGCACATCAAGTGGCCGTAAGCTTGACTGAGCACAATGCCCTGGAGGCCCATGCTCGTGATGAGATAGGCTTAACGGATCTTAGTGAAGCGAAGCCTATTCATGCATCAGTTGCCTCTGGACTATCATTTATAGCGGGGGCGATACTACCGATCATTGGGATACTACTATTACCAGCGGAAACACTGGTTTGGTCACTGGCCTCTTTGACGATAGTAGGCTTAATGCTACTTGGGATCATCTCTGCTCGTTTGGGCGGTGCGCCTGTTGTTCCTGCTACTACTAGAGTAGTAGTTTGGGGGGTACTAGCTATGGTAGCAACCTCATTGATTGGCCGCTTATTTGGCGTGGCCATTTAACAACATACTCACTCCATGACAACCTAACTGGTTACTGTCCTTTTTTAGCGTATTGTTTGATGGTGGGTAGGTCTTTGACAATGGCATTGCCAACAATGTTGGGAAACAGTCGATTGAGCCATGCAAAAAAACGCTCGGGAAACCCCAAATGCTGATGCGCCTGCTTGGTTGATATAAAGCGAATCAACGCTTTTGCGACGGTCTTAGGCGAGTCCATTTTCACTTTCAATGCCTCATTCATGGCGACGACTGCATCTTTATTCATGGTGGTCTTGGTGGCTCTAGGCGCAAAATATCGAAACTTCACTGAGGTGTCGGCATACTCGCGGCCTAACGCTTCACTTGCGCCGCGTAAGGCAAACTTGCTAGCGCTATAAGCACTAAAACCTGGGTAGCCAATACTGCCAAAGGTTGAGCCAACACTGATTATTTGGCTCGGACTATGCTGTGCTATCAAGATAGGCAGTAGTCTTTTTATGAGCTGTAGTGGATACGCCACATTGACCAACATCATCTGTTCGATCGTATCATCACTTTGATCCGTGAGTAATGCAAAGTCATTGATACCTGCATTGAGTATGACAGTATCAATGACGTTTCCATGGCCTTGTGTCATTTCACCCAGCCCCTCTAACAGTAGCGATTGCGACGCCTGCGAGCTTAAGTCACATGTATGAGACAGAAGCGGGACATCAGGATAGTCTTTGGTCAACTCATCCACTAAATGCGTCAAGGTTTGATTGTTACGCCCGATCAAGATTACCGGTCGATTATTGGCACATAATTGCCGTGCGATCTCTTGTCCGATACCACCCGTGGCACCAATTAGTATGGTGTATTGCAGGGTAGACTGTATTAGGGCTGATTGACCATTAGGTAGTGTCATGATATCGCATCCTTGTTGAACAATTATTATTAAAGCATGGATTATTGAAGCACGGATTGTAGTGATATGCGCTGTTGCTAATCGTCTGAGTGATTAATGCCATGCTTAATTCCAAGACCCATCGCAATATACAGCTTACGCTCTGCTAAGGGCACGTCAATTTGTCGACGACCATGCATGATGCGTTTGTTGTCTAGTATCACCACATCACCATTTTGCCACGCAATTTCTTGAGTATGCACTTCACAGATTCGAGTCAGCTTGGCTATTAGCTCATCATCAACGCTTTGACTATTCGCTAGGGTGAACTTAGGTTTTTCATAGTTAAATGATGGCCCAAGTAATGTGTTTGCAAAGGCGAACTGCCCGCTTAAGTTGTCCTCTCGGATAGCAGGTACCTGTAACACGTACCGAACGCCGCCATCTGTCTGAGGCTCTACATGATGCGTTAACGTCTTGCTCGTCGTCGCAGCGATAAATTTATCTAAATCATCCAAGCTTATTTGATCAGCGGCATCAGTTCTGCCGGTCGCAGTAGCCACGTAATTTTGCCAAATTGCTTGAGGTAAATAGCGACTGATACGCATCGGCTGACTAAAAGTGGCTTTTAGCTCAGGTGATAGTGCTTGATACACAGCATATCCATCACATATCGTTGTTTGTGAGCCTTTTTTGGCGCTTAACTCACTAAAAAAGGCAATGACATCAGGTGGCATCGGCGTATTGCCATTTTCGATATGTAGTCCAATAGCATGCGCACCTGCGTCCACTTTTTGGGCTTCAGAAGTGATGTTTTGACGGGCAGGATCATAGGTTAAGGTCTGACACAGTTGACTCATCAACTGACTAAACGTGTCCACATCGTAGTGATGACCTCGAAGTAACATCCAACCATGGGTTTTTAAGGCCGTTAAAATATCAGAGGTCTTAGGTAATGATACGCTGGCAGACACTTGAGAGGTTAGTACCTCAGGAGTGTCAATTTCGATAACGTCACTTTTTATCAAATCATTTAGCATAAGAGTGGTTTGCATAATGCTGTCCTATAACGATAAGTGGTAAAAATATATGTAGGCTAACGGCTAGCTTGGATCTATTTAGGTTTGGTCTATTTATGTACTATCTAAACGGTCAACGGCATTTTTCCTACTATGTTTTATTAAAAGCTTAGTAACAGAGTCTGTTGTGCTGCTGGTGAGAGTGTCCGTTATAAGCCGAGTGCTGATTTATAAGTCTCAAGAATTTGTAGTCGTCGCAATTTACCGTTATCGGTTAATAATCCATTGTCAGTGCTGAAAGGTAGCTCGGCTAGATGCCACTGTTTGATACGAGCATAGTCAGGCAAGGTTTGGTTTACGATATCTAGTGCTTGTTTGATAGCAGATTGTAAATCACTGCTATCTGCTGATGCCGCGTTAGGGTTGGCGACTATCACCGCAGATAGATAAGGCTCACCATCTCCGAGTACCGCTACCTGATAAATAATAGGCTGCGTTAGGAGCTGCGCTTCTACCCATTCAGGAGAGATATTGCGTCCAAAACTACTGATGAGCACGTTTTTGCGTCGACCCGTAATGTATAAATATCCGTCGTCATCTAGATGACCGATATCCCCTGTGGCAATGATGCCATTGTCTTCGTTGCTATTGTCATGGTTTAAGTAGCCTTGCATCGCATTGCCTTTGACCATTACTTCGCCACTATCTGCGATGTTAACTGACGCATGAGGCATGGGTTTGCCTACACTGCCTTCACGCTTTGCTTTTGGTGTATTGAGACTGACCACAGAGCCGCATTCAGACAGGCCATAGCCCTCATAGACAGGCAAGCTTAGTGCATTAGCCTCTTGTAGTAATTGAGGGGAGACTTTGCCGCCACCGACTGCCATAAATCTTAATGATGGCAAAGTAGTACTAGGCGTACACTCGCCACTAGTGCTTGTGCAAATTTGGGATTTTTCATTGGCTACCATGTGCTCGCAAATTGCTTTTAGCATTTGTGGTAATAAAATAACGCTGGCGATATCATGGGCTCGTACGATTTTTATCAGCCGCTCGGCGTCAAATGCTTGATTGGATAACAATCCAAATTGATCAATCTGCCCTGTCACCAAGGTACGCCCCATATATAGGCTCACGTAGACGCCTGCCACGTTTTCTAATAAAGTGGCAAAAGGCAACACACTTAAATGACCAAAATTGCTTGTGGTATCGGTAACTTGTGAAGTGTTAGAGGTATCGTTTACCAACGTATCAGCCAGCGCGTCCGATAAAGACTCGACAATACGCATTAAGGTGTCTTGACCCAAACATACGCCTTTTGGCATACCGGTACTGCCTGAGGTGTAAGTGACTTTGCAAAAATCGCTGGCAATAGGGGGCGTTTGAGAGGTGAGGGTATTGTCAGTAAGTTGATAAAATCTGCCTGTGATATGATTCGACTGCTCAAGCTTTAAAGCTTCTATTTCTGGCGTATCAGCAATCACCCAATGATCCATATTATCTATGACTGGCAGTGCTAAACCTACTCCAACATATACCATCTCTATCTGTGCATCTTGTAGTAAATGGGCAATTTGCGAGGCACTAAAAAATAATGGAATTGGCACAACGATTGCGCCGACGTAACTCAGTGCCAAATCGAGTATCACCCAATCTATATCATTATGCGCATATAAGGCGATACGCTTGCCTTGCCATGTCTCTAATGTTTCATGAAGCGCTGACAACTTGCGTTGGAGCTGGCCATAAGTCAGACTGATCGTTTTATCATTGTCTATGGTTTTTATCGCCACCTGCATGGGTGACTGGCGAGCATGCTCACATATCGCGGTATAAATGGGTTTCATATTGTTCTCACTGTCTTGTAATTGTGCAGTGTTAGGGGTTAAGTAGATGCTAAACGGCTATCTTATTTAGCGTCAAACGAGTGGCATAATTCATCTCTAACGTTTCGTTATAGCGATAATGAGGGGCGCATACCCGCTTAGCATCTGCCACATTGATGGCGACCACCAAAGGGTTGTGCTGATAGTAATGGCCCCATGATGATACTTGCTCAGGGTCTTCTAGCGCTTCTGCAGTGGCCTTGGCAATAACATGGCTGCGAATGCCCATATGCGCCAATATATGTCGCACAGCATCGGTGCCAGTACACACTACCCAGTCTGCTTTGGTTTGGTATTCATGAGTCGTAGGATTCAGGGTAGGGGTAGATAAATAAAACACCAAAAATGCTATCATAAGCCGCGCGCTACCAGCACAACCTGATGCTAAATTGCCAATCTCAAAAATGCGCTGACGATTGACTGGCTCGCCTGCTACTCTACTGATCTCATTTTGTATTGGCGTGTTTAAATACTGCTCTAAAAATATCTTATCTTCACAGATAGATTTTAGACCGATAGCAACGCTCGTGCCTTTAAACGCGGGCAAAGTATCATCGTCAGCGGATAACCAATCGCCATAGGATGGCATATCGGCAAAACCTGAAAACAAAATAGGCATAAAGTAGCTTAATCTAGCGTGATGGATGTACTCATATATTTGTTTGATGAATGCTTGGGCATCTTGATTTTGAGTATATGAAGTAGGCGATGTCGCTATTGGAATTTGAGTGCTGGCGCGTATATATAGGGATGAAGGTATTCCTTGCACCTCCAATATTGACATTGGCTTAACGGCTTCAATATAGAAGGTCGTATTTAGAACATTCTGCAAGGTATGAGTGCTATCAATAGATAATGACATCAGCTGTCTCCAAATGGCTAAAAGCTTTTAGCACGATTAACATCATGGAAGCATGATAAAGGAGCAACCTTAACTGAACCTTAAGGTTGTATCGTTTTTAACAATCAAACCCCGGTATTGACAAACCCCAATATTAAGCACATCAACTAAGTAAAATACCAATTAAAGAAAGGTTGCTAACACTATGCAAAATATAGTGTTGGCAACCTTTTTTACTTCTATAAAAATCAGTCACATCGTATATGAATTTATGATATTGATATTCTTATAACCGCACTAATGAGGTGGTTAGCATCTGACAAATCTCAAGCCAGCCTATATCTAGCTTAAAAGTAGCGAATCTATATATCTGATCAGACAATAAGATACTACTCTCGCTGTTGCCAGTCATTTTGACCTACAGGCAACCGATCAAGTAAGTCACGTCTCGATCTCCAGTCAGATATGTGTGTATCTAATAATGCTTTAAATCTATCGTTGTGCTATCGTTCCTTAAAGTGTAATAACTCATGCACGATAATATACTCTAAACCGGGAAGGGCTTTTTAGCCAATTCAAGATTAAGTAATATTCGCCATTGCTCGATATTGCAGCTACCCCATTTAGTTTTCATCTTTTGTACTTGCTAGCCACAGACAGTCCCATTGAACCGCCCCGAGATTGTCGGAGACTCAACATTCTGAGAGAATACGACAATGAAAAGACAAACCTACACTCCTGAGATTAAAGAACGCGCCGTTCGCATGCTGATCGAAGCAGCAAACGACTATCCCTCTACATGGTCAGCCATTCAAGCCATTGCCCCTAAGATTGGCTGTACGCCTGAAACCCTACGATCATGGCATAAAAAACACATCGATCAAACTATTCCTGCCTCAGTGCAAGCGCAAAGCGACAAAGAACGCATCAAAGAGCTTGAACGCGAGAATAAAGAGCTCAAGCAAGCTAATGAAATCATCAGAAAGGCTGCGGCTTTTTTCGCCCAGGCGGAGCTCGACCGCTGACTAAAATCATGATTCAATTCATCGACGACAATAAACATCTTTATGGGGTCGAGCTGATCTGGTAATGGCAGCATTAAATCAAGCGATAACAGATAGAAACAATCCCAAAGATGTGATTCATCACAGTGATCGAGGGGTTCAGTACTTATCTATTCGCTATACCGATAAGATGACGGACTGCGGCGTGATTGCTTCTGTTGGTACAACAGGTGATTCATACGACAATGCACTGGCTGAAACGGTCAATGGACTCTATAAATCTGAAGTAATTGACTATTTAAAGCAGAACTGGACTGGTGTGAACGATGTTGAACTGGCAACCCTTGAGTGGGTGGACTGGTTTAATAAAACCCGTTTACATGGCACGATTGGATATGTGTCACCCTTTGAGTTTGAAAAGCGGTATTATGATAATTTAACCCTGTCAGGCATCGCTGCCTGACTCAAGTAAATCACTCTCCGATAAAGTCGGGGCGGTTCACATCGATCTGACCAGACCAGACTATTTATTGATTAAAATCTCTCAAGTTAATGTCTACAGATTTGACAGCAGAGGTCAATAAACACTATTTATAGACTCGTAATATTATAGATAGTCGCAATGAATAATTTTCAAATATATGTATATAAGCCAATTATTTTGAAACTATCTTACCGGCCACACCATTCATTCGATATTTTTTAATATCCCA
>NZ_PJAT01000092.1 GCF_002836715.1 Psychrobacter sp. 4Dc | reverse complement strand
ATTAAATCATAGTTTTATATAAACAATATTAGGGCAACTTTAATATTTGCAAATAGATTTGATAACTGTGGGTTAGTTGCACCATTGTTGTTTACAAGGTACACCATCGTGGTTACCATCCATTTTGGTATTAGGACAGTAGTTTGTAAAATAGGTGGCTTCTGCACAGGATGTCATTTGTGAGCAATGCGTTCTGCCATCACATGAAAAGCTTGAGACCGGTTGTGTTGATAAGACAGGAGTTGCAGTTGGCGCTGATGTTGAATTGGTACCCAAATCAACGTATGTTGGCGGTATGTCATCAATATTATCAACGTCATTAGAGGTAAGAGTAGGTTGCGTTACGATATCTGCTGCTGCATTGGTTGCAGGTTGATGTATCGTGTTTTTAGGTTGAAGGACCCTATAACCTATAAGCACGAAAATCAGACAGGTCAATATCACTAATACTTTGTTTATCACTGTGCCATACCTGCCAGCTCATAATCATTATTAATATGAAAATGGCAGTTTTTAATCGACTTAAAAACTGCCATTAGGTAAGAAATATTACGTCTATTTTTACTATCTCAAAAACAACTGATAGCCAATATTGTCATTGACCGTGGCACAGTCATAACCAATATCTAAAAGCGCGTCTTGTAACTGACGAGAATTGCCTTCAGAGGCTTGCAAGCCAACCAGTACACGACCTTCAGCGGCACCATGGTTGCGGTAATGGAATAAGGTAATATTGAAGTCATCCCCCAATTTCTCTAAGAACGTTAGCAATGCGCCTGGACGTTCTGGGAATACCACTTGTAGCAATTGCTCGTTTTCGACATGAGCATGACCACCGATCAAATGACGGATATGTGATTTGGCGATATCATCATCAGTCAGGTCGTGAGCAGTATAGCCATCGTCTGACAATTGGTTACTAATGGTTTGACGCTCTTTTTCGCCTTCTTTTAAAGCGATGCCAACGAAGATTGAAGCAGGTTCCATTGAATCTGGTGATTTTTTGCTATCAGCACGGTAGTTAAACTCTGTGATATTACGACCGTGTAGACTGCGACAGAAGTTCAAGAAAGCGCCTGTTTGCTCGGGGATAGTAACCCCAAAGATGGCTTCTTTTTTCTCACCAATTTCAGTACGCTCAGCGATATAACGTAGGCGGTCAAAATTCATATTGGCACCGCAGATGATACCAACGCAGTTTTTGTCTTGGATATTGTTGGCTTCGATATATTTTTTCATACCAGCGACTGACAACGCACCAGCAGGCTCAACGATGCTACGATTCTCCTCAAAGATATCTTTAACAGCCGCACACACTTCATCATTGGTACAAGTGATCACTTCAGGCTCAACGATAGGACCTGAGTTATCGCTTTTTTGCGTACGGACGACGTCAAAAGGTAATTCACCAATCTGCGCGACTGCCACGCCATCGACGAACAGTCCGACTTGCTCAAGTTTGACACGTTCACCTGTTTCAAGCGCTGCTTTTAGACAAGCTGACTGCTCGGCTTCTACCGCAATCACTTTAACATGTGGTGCAACTTCGCCTAAGAATGCGGCCACACCAGAGATTAGGCCACCACCACCAACGGCAACGAATACATAGTCCATGTTGCGCCACTGCTGGGTCAGCTCAAGACCGATGGTACCTTGTCCTGCGATAACCAGCTCATCGTCATAAGGTGGTATAAAGGTAAGTCCCTCGCGTTCAGCACGATCAATCGCATAGCGGTTTGCTTGATCAAAGCTATCACCGTGCAGATCTACATTACCACCAAGTGCTCTTACCGCATCCACTTTGATATCAGGAGTCGTGGTTGGCATGACGATGATGTTGTTTAATGATAATTTGCGTGCAGAGTACGCCACGCCTTGTGCATGATTACCTGCTGAAGCGCAAATGACGCCACGCGCTTTTTGCTCATCGCTCAATTGACTGATACGGTTATAGGCACCGCGCAATTTAAATGATTTGACCGGTTGTAAGTCTTCACGCTTAAATCTAATGTCATTGGCAAAACGTTGGGTCAGCTTGGGCGCCGTTTCAAGTGGTGTTTGAATAGCAACGTCATAGACGGTGGCTTGTAAGATGGCTCGTACCCAGTGTGACAGCATAGTATTCCCTAAACAGAATGAATATAAAAAGTGTAAATGAATATAAAAACGAAATAGATTAGCCTATGCCGATTTTTAGTATCTTGCAAGACTCAATTGCAGTTTTCTTGGGATTTCGTGCTTGAATTTACATGAAGTGCAGGTATTTGCATACATTAAGTCTTAGGTAGGCACGATAGGACTCACAAATTAGCGTCATGATGCGCTAACATCCGTTAATATCATCGGTTATAATAGCTGCGCATTTTACCTCTTTTAGCCTTTTACTTTTTTTAAGACCATACGTTTATTTTCCAAGGATTTATGATGAGTGATCAGCAAGCACAAAAGCAAGCCGCGGCCAAAGCTGCTCTAAGCTATATCGAAGACGATATGATACTTGGGGTGGGGACAGGTAGTACGGTCAACTGTTTGATTGAGTTGTTGCCACAATTGAAGCTTGCTGGCGCGGTTGCTAGCTCACAGGTGACAGAAGACAAACTTCGTGCGCTTGGTATCGAAATAGTCGATTTGAACTTTGCTGGCACGTTAGATGTTTATATCGATGGTGCGGATGAAGTCAATGAGCACTTGCAACTTATCAAAGGCGGCGGCGGTGCATTGACTCGCGAAAAGATTGTGGCAGCCGCTTCAAACAAGTTCGTCTGTATGGTCGATGATAGTAAAAGCGTTGATATATTAGGTCGCGTGTTTCCAGTACCGATTGAAGTATTGCCACAAGCACGCTCTTATGTGGCTCGCCAATTGGCCAAATTGGGCGGTGAGCCAGTATATCGTGAAGACTTTGTCACTGACTATGGTAATGTCATTCTAGACACCTATGACTTGGATGTGAGCAATCCAATCGCGCTAGAAAAAGAGCTGAACAATATCGTGGGTGTGGTCTGTAATGGTATCTTCGCTGCCAACCAAGCAGACGTTCTGCTAAAAGCAGGTGCTAATGGCGTGACAACAACGCTCACGCGTTAATTTATATCCATACGCTTGCTAAAAATTGAATAATAAAAAAGGCAGACTAATATATAGTCTGCCTTTTTTTGTCTTGCTTTACAAGTAACTTACTTTGCTTAGTTATGAGGGCGTGTAAGTGATTAAGACAACTTTATTTTGTCTTTAAGTAAAAACTCCATTAATGCTTTTTGTGCATGTAAGCGGTTTTCAGCTTCATCCCACACAACAGAGCGCGGATCATTTAGCATATCATGGGAGATTTCTTCGCCGCGATGGGCTGGCAAGCAATGCATAAACACCACTTCAGGATCAGCCTTGTCTAATAGAGACGGCGTCACTTGATAAGGCGCAAAGCGACGTGCACGCGTGTTTTGCTCGGATTCTTGACCCATACTTGCCCACACATCAGTGACAATTAGATTAGAATCTTTTGCCGCATCTTGTACGTTTTCTACCAGACTTACGCAGTGTGAGAAGCGTTCCATAAGTTTAGGATCAGGCTCGAACCCATAAGGCGCTGCCACGCGTAATTCAAAACCAAACTGATTTGCAGCTTGCATAAATGAGGAGCACATATTGTTGCCATCACCGACCCACGTGACGATCTTATTTTCGATACTACCGCGATGCTCGTAATAGGTTTGCATATCAGCGAGCAATTGGCATGGATGATAGTCATCGGTCAACGCATTGATAATCGGTACACTGGAATATTCAGCAAAGGTTTCAACTTTTTCATGACCAAAGGTACGAATCATAATGATATCTACCATGCTGGAAATCACGCGTGCTGAGTCTTCTAGTGGCTCGCCGCGACCGAGCTGCGTATCGTTGGGTGATAAAAATATAGCGTTACCACCAAATTGACCCATGCCCGTCTCAAATGAGATACGGGTACGCGTTGAAGATTTTTCAAATATCATGCCAAGCGTACGACCAACAAAAGGCTGATATATCTCGCCTGCATGTTGCATCTTACGCAGTTCGCTTGCGCGTTTGATTAAGTTTTCTAGTTCTTGTTTGGTTAAATCAGATAAGGTTAAAAAATGGCGCAAACTCATAGTAATCCTAGCAGTCGATCGCAGTCAGTGAAACGTCATCAGTCTTCAATAGCATCGCGTCAGTGCGTTACTGGGTTGACAACAAACTTTTAGTATAGCGTATTTACTTTCAATGTAAACGTTGATTTTTATCAAGATCAAATGGCTTGCCAAATAGACTGAAATCACATTAGCAAGCCAAGATACCTTGTACGCTAATGACTGTACCGCTAATGATTATGCCTGTGTACGGTTTGGACGTATGCTAAGGCGACATAACAGCTCATAGCTAATCGTCCCAGCATGACCTGCGACTTCATCGACACGCGGCGCATCGCCCCATAGCATGACCTTGCTATCTATAGCAAGACTCTCAGGTGCGCTACTGATATCAATAACAATCATATCCATAGCCACGCGCCCAATCACTGGGCAGCGGTAGCTTTGGCTGTCGTTAGCATCCATGACAGTGACATACGCATCATCCGTGACCACACGTGGGTAGCCATCGCCATATCCAACGCTGACCAAAGCAGTTCTGGTCTTTTGCTGCGCACGCCAGCGGCTACCATAGCCGATCGCATCATTGGCGCTAACGGTTTGTAGAGCAATGATTTGAGCAGTAAACTCCATTGCAGGCTGCAAGTCTAATTCTTGTGCGCTTTTATCAACAACAGGTGAGCTACCGTATAAAATAATACCTGGACGTACCCAATCATAATGGTGTTCTGGGAAGTTGACGATACCAGCAGAGTTGCATAATGAGCCTTGGATATTTGGGCTAATGGTGTCTTTCAAAGTCACTAGTACGCTTGAGAAACGCTCAATCTGCATCGCATTTAATGGATGATCGTGGTCGTCAGCATTGGCAAAATGCGTGGCTAGGATCAGCTGATAACCTGCTTCATGCAAACGCTTAGCTGCTGATAGCACACCCTCAGCGTTAAAACCCAAACGGTTCATACCCGTATTGTATTTGAGCCAAGCTACTCTAGTTGCACTGCCAGCTGGCGGGACATTTTGCAGGGCCCATTCTAGCTGTGGTCCGTGGTGAATCACGCAGCTAATCTCATGATCAATCGCTTGTTGCCATTCATCAGCGGTAAACGCACCTTCTACTAGACCGATGGTTTTCTCCCAACCTAACTGTCTGGCTTCTAGCGCTTCAGTCAACGTAGCGACCCCAATACCATCTGCTTGCTGCAGAGCTGGCAAGACTGCCGCCACGCCATGCCCGTAAGCATTGGATTTGACCATAGCTAATACTTTAGATTGGGGTGCTCGTTGTTTCACTTGATTAAGATTATGGGTAAGGGCTTTTGGTTTTATAGTAATTGTGCGCATAATCGCCTTCTATATGAGTAGAATTATGAAGTTATAAAGCCAGTACTGCATCGATTGAGTTGATGCGGTACTGGCTATTGTATTAAAACTGGTTATGTAAAATTATTCATTAACCTATAATTGAAACTGAGTCTATATAAGGCTTAGTCTTTGTTAGGGTTAAATTTTATAAGGTTAGTTACTCATCATTCTCAAAACTCACGCCTTGATAGTACTCTGGCGTTAGATTGATAAAGCGGGTAAATTGACCTTCAAAGCCTAGACGAATGGTGCCGATAGGGCCGTTACGCTGTTTACCAATAATGATTTCCGCCACGCCTTTATGGTCTGAGTTTTCATTATAAACCTCATCACGATAGATGAACATAATCAAATCGGCATCCTGCTCAATCGCACCAGACTCACGTAGATCTGACATGATAGGGCGTTTATTTGGACGGTTTTCTAGACTACGGTTAAGCTGTGATAACGCAATCACTGGACATTCAAGCTCACGTGCGAGCGCCTTTAGACTACGAGAAATCTCGGAAATCTCGCCAACACGGTTACCATCTAGACTTGGCACTTTCATCAGCTGAAGATAATCGACTACGATAGCACCCAAGCGACCGTCATGATTTTTGGCGATACGGCGGCAGCGAGAACGCATCTCAGACGGCGGTAGGGCAGTACTATCATCAATATATAAATGTTTTGATTGCAAATGTTGAATGGCGTTCATCATCTTTGCCCATTCATCTTCATTCATTTGCCCAGAACGCAGGTGCGTCTGGTTAATCGCGCCCCATGAGGACAGCAAACGCATGACGATTGATTCAGCGGGCATCTCCATCGAAAACACCACGACGGGCAAATCTTCATTAAACAAAATCCCTTCTGCCAAGTTCATCGCAAAAGTGGTTTTACCCATCGAAGGACGCGCAGCGACAATAATCAAGTCACCCGCTTGTAGGCCTTGGGTTTTGTTATTCAATTCAGCAAATGGTGTCTGCAAACCAATCATGCCGTCGGGATTAGATTTTAGCTCTTGAATCTTATCGATAACATTGGTCAAGACAGAGGTAATACCAACAGGTCCGCGCTGTTCCGCGCGTTTGTTATGCTGCTCATTGATACTAAATATTTTGCCTTCGACATTGTCTAGAATGTCGCTAACGCTTTGGTCTTTTGGATTATAGGCTAATGTCAACATGTCATTACCAGTGGTAATTAACTGGCGTAGGGTTGATAGCTCACGCACACGTTGGGCGTAGGCAGTCAGGTTAAATAAGGTCGCAGGACTTTGGCTCAAAATATCGGCCAAATAACTGTCACCACCTGCGCCTTTTAGTAGCTTTTGCGCTTCTAACCAGTCGTGTACCATGACCGTATCATAAGGCTCATTCACTGCCGCCAAATGAGCAATGGCATCAAAAATGTATTGATGTCGCCCAGCATAAAAGTCATCTTTGGTGACAATATCGGCAATCTTGTCGTACGCCTCTTCGATACTCATCAAAGACGCGAGCAATGCCTTTTCAATATCAATATTGTGCGGCGGTGTCTGATTGAGTAAGTCGTCGGTTTTGTCGTTTTCTGCCATGAGTGCCTAATGAGTTAAAATGGGTATGAAAAAAGATGTCGATGATAGGGCAATACAAACATAGCGCGCCTCTACGATAGAAGTACCAAAACGCGGTTTCAGGTTTGTCTGTAAATGCTACAATCAGATGCGAAAGTTTAACACATAATGTGGTTTTTTAGACCTGATAAAGAACTAAATCTGAAGTGATTGTTTTTCATGAACTAAGAAATACCATACAATATCTAAGTATAAAAATTTAAAACACGAATTATAAATATAATTAAATCAGTAATTTGAACGACATAAGGCTATTGTTATGACAGAAGAAAAACGACCTCTATTAATCACTACAGGTGAGCCTGCGGGTATTGGCATGGACGTAGTACTAGAACTAGCAGCAGAGGGTAAATTGCAAGATTTTGCTCGGCCAATTTGGGTGACTGCTGATGCTAAAGCCATGCAAACTCGCGCAGAGGAGTTGGTCGCAGCTGGCGTGCTCAGAAGCATACCTAGCTGGCATACTATCAATACAGATATAAATGCCGATAATTTTGATGTTAACTTGGTAGAGCAGATATCACAGCAAGATATAGACGCTGATAGTGCTTTTATCCTACTGAATATTCCTTGTGCCGCACCCGTTGTCTGCGGGCAAATCAATATCGCTAACTCAGCAATGGTGGCTCAGCAGTTAGATATTGCTCATAAAATGGCAATAAATAATACAGTCGCTGCCATCGTCACTGGGCCATTGCAAAAATCAGCGTTGATAGATGCTGGTATCAAGCTGTTAGACGGGACGATGTTTAGTGGTCATACTGAGTTTTTTATGCAGCAAAGCGATCGTAAAAAAGTTGTCATGATGCTTGCCAATCAAGCGATGAAAGTAGCGCTTGTCACTACGCATTTGCCGTTGAAGGACATCTCTGCTGCGATTACTACGGATAACGTACGCCAAACGGTACAAATTGTCATCGATGATATGCGAGAAAAGTTTGGTCTCGCGCAGCCTCGCATCTTGGTTTGCGGCCTCAATCCACATGCAGGCGAGGGCGGGCATTTGGGGAGCGAGGAGATTGAGATTATCAATCCCGTGTTGCAAGAATTCATCCATGCAGGCGTCAATATATCAGAGGCGATGCCAGCGGATACGTTATTTACCACCAGACATTTAGCAAACTGTGATGCGGTCATTGCCATGTATCACGACCAAGGTTTACCAGTATTAAAATCGCACGGTTTTGGCGATACGGTCAATCTAACCTTGGGCTTGCCTTATATTCGTACCTCTGTCGATCATGGTACGGCGCTAGATTTGGCAGGAAGCGGCGGTGCGAGTGCGACTAGCTTATACCAAGCACTAAATATGGCCAATGAGATGGCTGATAAATCACTTATCGATGTACCTGCTTTATAAGTCAGTGCTTATAGATATTTATCACGCAGTATTTGGCAACGTTAGAATTAGCAATGTCTATCTAAAAAGGCAACCACCTAAGACGATTTAGTAAAGTTTATATCGTGCATGAGGAACAGCATCTGTCTTAAACACAGGCTCGAAAGCCTAGGATCAGGACCCTAAGCTTGTCTGGTTACGGATACCGATTGGTTGATCAGATCCATGGATCCGAACGAAGTTAAGAACGCGACGCTGGACGCATCGGACCCAACACCGATGCGGGCCATTGTGTCGGCACCTGCCATGCCAGTGGGATCAATGAGGTGCCAGCTCCCTTCAAGATAGACCTCGGCCACGGCATGAAAGTCTTGTGGTGTCACATCGGGCGCATAAACGCTCACAAACCTAGCTGGTATCGACGACGCGCGCGCTAGTGTTACGAGAACATGCGCAAAGTCGCGGCATACGCCCTGACGTTGAGCAAAGCTGTCGAGCGCGGTAGTTTGTGCATGGCTCGATCCAGGTACGTAGCTAAATGCCGACTCGATCCAGTCGCGCATCGCGGCAATCCGTGCGCCGCCAGCGAGATTGCCAAACTCGGCGTCCACGAAGGCATGGAACTGTTCTGATGGGCAATAGTGAGACGGCATTAAATGCCTGATTGTCTCTCCGGGCAAAAGATGCAGGGGCGTTTGGGATAGTGCCGATATGTCTAAGGCAGGACGGTCAACGGCAATTTCTGCGAGATAAGTGCAGCTAAAATCCCCTTCAGCGTGAATCCAAATTCGCTCTCCTATGCCATCATCGGCGGTAACCCGTGAAAAATGCGCAACGTCTGATGTCCAAATCTCGGCTGACCGTACCCGTTGATCCGCAAGATCGGCGGCTTCGATCTGAAGCAAGAGATCCATTGGCTCTGAGAGTCGATAATGGAGGGTGACGTTAAGTTTCAGGATCATATGTAAATTCCTTAAGGGTATTTATCTGGCGGGCTGACGATCGCGTAGGGCTGAACCGCCTCGACTATATCAGAGACTGGCTTACTAGAGTCAGACAGCAATGCCTGACAGGATTAAATTATCATAATACTGCTTTTCAGAATTGAAAGGTGAGACATAACCAATTGTGTTATGCAGTCGGGCTTTATTAAACCAGAGAAGTGTTAAAAATCGATTAATTATCGATTTAGTTTTACGCCGCGATTGTTATGATGACTTTATCTTTGGACTTGTTTCTGTCTGCTAGCGCTTGGTTTGACGCTGCCATTTAGCATAATCAGAGTTTATATTAAATGGATGTAGAGGTAAAAAGTTACCGGGTCGGTTACTCGAAAGCATGGCTCGTCTATCGATAATAATTATTCAAAAACACAGCCTAATTATGAGCTGTGGTATAATTTGTCATTATAAAGTCAGCGTATCGCTGCCATTACATTATCATCGCCCATTTATCTTTTATACATTAAGACTCTTTTATGTCCAAAACTTCATTTGATGCTCAAACTATTTCTAACAGCTTACGTGCTGCCAAACATCAGCCGCGTAAGCGCTTTGGCCAAAACTTCTTGCATGATACTAGCGTCATTCGCGAAATCGTCGAAAGTATTCGTCTAGAGCGCGATGACAATTTGATCGAGATTGGGCCTGGTATGGGCGCATTGACCGAGCCGTTATTGGCAGAAGTGGATGCAATGACCGTGGTGGAGCTGGATCGCGATTTGGCAGATAGCTTGCGTATTCGTATCGGTGCCAATAGCCACCCAAACTTTGAGATTATCAAAGACAACGCGATGCATGTGGACTACCGTGAGCTATATAGTGAAGATCGCGGTAAGCTACGTGTAGTAGGTAACCTACCGTACAACATCTCAACGCCTATCTTATTTCATCTGCTTAGCTATGCCGATGTGATTCAAGATATGCATTTCATGTTGCAAAAAGAAGTGGTTGAGCGTATCACGGCCGATGTGGGTAGCAAGACTTATGGCCGCTTATCGGTCATCATGCAGTACCACTGTGATACAGATTATTTGCTAACCGTTCCTCGCGGTGCGTTTAATCCACCACCCAAGGTGACCAGTGCTGTCTTCCGCCTGACACCGCATATCAACAAACCAGTAGTCGCAAATGATGAAGAGCACTTTGCTATTGTCGTACGTGAGACCTTTAACCATCGTCGCAAGACGTTACGTGCTATCTTCAAAAAATCAACGTTGCTGCCGACATTGAGCGAAGACGATTTTGCGGCTTGTGGTATCGATCCACAGGCACGACCTGAGACATTAAGCGTCACAGATTTTGTGAACCTAAGCAATCATTCACAGCAGCTAGACGTATAATGTATTTCTGATACATAAAAGCATGCTACTAACCGTCAATTATAATGGCGGTTTTTTATGCTTTATTTTTGTGATTGGTGCTTAGGTATTTATTTCTTATCGAGCTAGCTGTCTTTAACTATCGTGTTTAAATCATTGAGGTGTTATGAGTTTTCGCCATCAGTATGTTATCGGTGACTTACAAGGTTGCTATGCTGCGTATCTACAATTGCTAAAAACACTGGATTTCGATCCTATCCAAGACAAGTTATGGTTTGCTGGTGATTTGGTAGCACGCGGCGAGGACTCATTGAACACGCTGCGCCATGTCAAAGCGTTGTGTGAGCAAGGCGCTGCGGCAACGGTATTGGGCAATCATGATCTTAATTTGATAGCAGTCTGGCGCGGTGCAGCCAAGCTTAAAAATAAAGACAAAACCGCACCTATCTTTGCTGCGGATGACTGTGATGAGTTGCTCGAATGGTTACGCAGGCAGCCGATATTAGCCTATCCTGATGAGCACACGGTGCTAGTACATGCAGGGATTCCACCGCATTGGAGTATTGAAGCCGCTGCAGGATACGCACAGCAATTAGAAGCTCAGCTGCAAAGTAATTTGAATCAGCTCGATCAATTGCTGCCGAATCTATATAGCAAAGAAGCGGATGAATGGCATGCAGGTATCGAAGGATTTACCAAGATGCGTGCAATTGCTAATTACTTTACGCGTATGCGCTTGTGTAAGCAGGACGGGTCACTTGAGTTTAGCTTTTCAGCAGGTTTAGATGAGGCTATGCCAACCGATTTTTTGCCTTGGTTTGAGTGGCAAGTACCGCGCACTCGTAAGATACTATTTGGACATTGGGCTGCGCTAAAAGGCGAAATTGATTTGCCACATGCGCGCGCACTCGACGGTGGCTGCGTGTGGGGTAATTATCTATTGGCTTATCGATTGGGTGACGGCAAGGTTTTTACTTCAAGCGCACAGTGCCCGAGTCCATAAAGAGGGTTATAAGCGTCTTAATATATAAGGCTAAATAAACAGTCTGTTATAAGTAGTTCCATTATACCAGTCTGTTTTAAGTAGTCTGTTAATAGACTTAAAGGGTGAAATAACTGGTTTCGTTGGGGTATACTCAAAAAATAAATCCTTTAAACGATAAATCATCTATTAACAGTCTGGCTGTTCAAAAACTTGATTTTAAATCCATAGGCCTAGTTGTATGGCGTTTTGCCATATATTTGCCCAGTAAGGGTAAGCAAAACATTGGTAATTGAAAAGCACCCAGTAACGGTAGAAACACCGCACCCATAAAGGGTACAGTTATGGTGTAAGAAAGTAATACATTGCGTCCGCCACATACCAGCGCCGCGACAATAGCATTCTCATAGCCAAAACGCCGATATATTATATAAGCGGTAAAATAAAACACCAATGCCAATACCGAACTTAGCACTAGTAATAACAACGCTTGCCAGGGATTATGGTCAAACGTAGTACGAAATCCTGCCATCAGTCCCAGTGGAAACAACATCAGCAGTAAAATATTAAACTGCCCAATTTTGGGATAATAACGTGACAAAATAGCAGGTGGAACAAACCGACGCACTCCCACAGCTAGCACCATTGGCATGAAAATATAAACTAACAAGCGTTTGACATAAAGACCAACGTCTAAATTCGAACTTTCATCGCCTAATAGCCATAATACGCCTAATAATGTACAGGGCATAACGAGCGTAGCAGCGATAGTTTTTGCCGTCGCCAGTTGTGCATCAAATCCCACCGCATTGACCAACGCACCACTACCGAATAATGGGGCAGTGGCACCAAGACCTGCAATCGCCAATAGCCAATCGCCACGTACACCGAGTGCATAAGCAATTACTATTAAAGCTAGACTCATGCCCCCGCTTTGTAACAAGGCAAAAACCCATACATAGCTTGTCGCTATACGCTTTAAAAGTGCATATTGGTCAATGCCTAGTAAAGTAAAAAACATCAAGAAGAACAATATTTGGGGTAAATATACCAATACTGCATTGGATAAGTTTGGAAAAACAAAGCCCATAATTGCACAAACTGGCATAATTAATGTGCTATGGCGCGCAATAAAACTAAGCAGCATGGCCTTTCCTAATAAAAAATGTTTTTTTGATACATATGCTGAACCACGCTGGGATTGTTTGATATCCAACAATCTTAGAGAGTATTAAAATTCCGAGGTGTCTCATATACCTACCACATTGATGCCTGTATAGCGCATCGATCACAGATAGAATATGTATGGTAAGTACACCATAAAGTACACTGTGACTATCTCAGTAATTCAAAACCTCGATATCATTAGCCTACAGTCAAAGATTCAAGTCCTCACTAGGGTACCGAACCAGTGAAAGCACCTGATTGGTTCGCTGTAGGTACATCTTAATATGATAATACCTTTAAAGTATTTAGTTTAGCTGGTTCATATCCTTGTCTATCAGAGTAGAGTGGTCAATTTTAAATATTGGATACACATCAATAATAGTAAGTCTTTTAGCGTATAAATCCTGATAATTCAGATATTCTATAATGATCTGATTTTCATATATCATGACCCTCATCGCTCCTTCTTCATATATCTTAAATATTACTGCTTCATCTTGATATACATAAGCAGATATTGAGTTCTGCATATCACTGATAGAAAAAACCATTTTTTTATTTTGTGTATCAATGAATGTGGATTCTAGCAAACCATCCTTATCTATATGACTCTCGCATCCAAACATCTCCATAAAATCTACATCTTTAGGATAAAAGAACGACATTTTCTTTCCTATGAGCAAAGTCTGTGGTCAACTAATTCCGTACAATTTAGGATGATAGCCGAAAGAATGCTAATTATATAGCCAATACTTCGCTACCTGTATGACAAACAGAACATATTCCCATAACGAGTGTTATGACAAATAAAGCTCTAAACCGGCTTCACAATCCCTTCTAACAAACTCGCAAAACCCTGCATATAAGCAATGTCTTGACTAGAAGTACGCGTCGCCGCATACAACTGACAATGTACGCCATCACCTAACGGACGGGAGACCACCCAGCCTTTTCTCTCGTATTCAGCAACCACCCAATCAGGCAATGCTGCTACGCCGCGTTCACTAGCAACCAACTGAATTAGCATCGCGGTCAGCTCTGTCGTACGAACACTCTCAAAGCTTACTTGTGCTGGCGTCATAAAGTTAGCAATGATATCGAGGCGTTTGGCTTCTACGGGATAGGCAATCAATGTCTCATTAATCAAATCATCTGGTTCAATAAATTTTTGAGCAGCTAAATCATGCGTTGGTGAAAGTACCAAACGACTCTCATATTCAAACAATGGCTGATAGCTGATACCGTCGAGCGGTAAATCACTGGTAGTGATAAGCAGATCAATATCACCTTCCATGAGTAGATGATGCGGCTCAGGCTCAAACCCTGTGGCAAAGTCTAGCTCGACATCCGACCATTCACGGCGATAGTGGTTCAGTATTGGCATGAGCCAATCAAAGCAGCTGTGGCACTCTGATGCTAGGCGTAATCTACCTGCTTGACCGTGTGCTAAGCGTTTAAGGTTTGATTTAGTGCGAGTAACTTGCGGTAGGATATTGTCTGCCAATGCCAATACTGCTTTACCAGCTGGCGTAAAACTAAGCGGGCGCGTCCGACGATTGACTAAGCTGATGTCGTAATAGTTCTCAAGCTCTTTTAATTGATGCGAAACGGCCGAGGCAGTAACGTGTAGCTCATCCGCCGCTGCTGCAAGTGAACCATGCGCTCGTAGCGCGGTTAATGTATTAAGATGACGTAGCTCAAGCATAATATGACCTAACCGCTAAGGTGAGAAAAATTCATTATAGTCAATATAGCGCTGACTTTCACTCATAGTCCGTTATTAGAGTAGTTAATAAGCAATTAGTCAGCAATCAATATCTAGCGCTTGCGTAACAATAACTGTGAGATAACGACCAATACTAGTGAAGCAACCAGCAATAACGTACCAATGGCGTTGACTTCTGGCTTGAGTCCTACGCGCACCATAGAATAAATGCGTAGCGGTAAAATCTCATAGCTAGGTCCTGTGACAAAGGTCGAAACCACTACATCATCTAGCGACAAGGTAAAGGCCAGTAACCAACCCGCCATGACTGCTGGCAAGATAACTGGGATCAATACGGTGCGCACCATGGTTGATTCGTTAGCACCCAAGTCGCGTGCCGCTTCCATTAAACGCTCATCTAAGCTACTCAATCGTGCAAAGACGGTAATCACAACAAAGGGTAGGCAAAAAGTAATGTGCGCCAATAGCAGCGAGACGAAGCCCAATTGCAAACCAATCAGTAAGAACAATGCTAGTAATGAGATAGCGAGTACAATCTCAGGCGACATCATCAGGACAAACAGTAGCCCATTTAGTAAGCCTTTACCGCGAAAATTATAACGATGTAACGCCAACGCTGTAAGCGTGCCTATCAAAGTCGAGACAGTGGCCGCCACCAATCCCAAGACAATAGAGTGCCAAAATGCATCGAGCATTGCTTGGTTGTTAAACAGTGACTCATACCACTTTAAGCTAAAGCCGCCCCAGTTATAACCGATTTTTGATTTGTTAAAGGACATCACCACCAAGACAATGATGGGCAGGTACAACAAGGTATAAATCAGTCCGAGATAGCCTTTAGCAGCGATACTACCAATCTTGAGCGGACGAGTTTTGTTGTTCGGTGAGCTATAAGACATTAGGCCACCTCGTTAAAGTCAGTCTTGCCAATGCGGCGGCTACTGGCACGGTAGGCAAGTAATAATACCGCCATTGCCAGTGTCAATAAAACGCTGGCTGCCGCGCCAAAGGGCCAGTCACGCGCATCCAGAAATTGGTTTTTAATAATATTACCGACCAATAAATTACGAGAACCACCCAAGATATCTGCTACATAAAACATGCCCATTGCAGGCAATAGGACTAGCAGTACACCAGAAATAATCCCAGGTGTTGTTAATGGCAGTACCACATGCCAAAAGGTCTGTGTTTTAGTTGCACCCAAATCCTGCGAGGCCAATAGCATGTCATTGCGTAAGTCAGTAAATACTGCATATAGCGGCAGTACCATAAACGGGAATAACAAGTAAGTTAGTCCTGCGATCACCGCACCTTGGGTATATAAAATATCGATTGGCGTATCGATTACACCGATGGCTAATAGCAATTTATTAATCAAACCATTATTGGCAAATAGTAATTTGAGCGCATATGTCCGTACCAAAGAGTTGGTCCAAAATGGCAGTATCAGTAACATCATAAGCAGCGGCTGCCAACGTATTTTTGCTTTGGAGATCAGCCATGCAAAAGGGTAGCCAAGCAGCAGACAGATAACAGTTGTGATACCTGCCATCCATAATGAGTGGACAAATACCTCAAAATACAACGGATCAATCATCCGTACATAGCTGTCGATGCTGACAGGTAAGCTGATAAACGCACTGCTATCACGAGTCAAAAAACTGACAGCGATGACCAAGATATTTGGCAACAGCGCAAATATCAGTAGCCAACCCCAGATTAACCAAAGCGTGGCGGTACGAAATGGACTTTTACTGCTTAAGTGGTTGCGGGCCATCAGCTACCATCCTTTTGTACAGTCGTGTCTGGCACAGCTTCAGAGTCTTCTGGCAATACCCATTCCCAGCCATCTACCCATGAGACTTTGACGCCCTCGTTTAGTTTGTAATCAAAGCTCGGGTCATCCTCATCAAAAAACTCAGAGGCTTTAATGATATGACCATTTGCCAGTTCGATAATCGAGTCTAAGGTGCTGCCTTTATAGTTACTCTCGATGACACGGCCTAACAGTCCACTATGCTCGTTATCTTTTGGATCGTAGATACGCAGATCTTCAGGACGCAGCAATAAATTAACGATATCGCCTACTTGCACGTCATTGGCAAAATTGGGACGACGTAAGTTGCGTAATGTGGTTGGCCCTTCTTGTGCTTGCGATTCACAGACTTCGACCTCGATACGTCCGTTGGTCACTTTACCATCGCGATCTGGCTGGTCTGGATGGACATCTTTGACCTCAGCTCTAAACAAATTGGTCTCGCCGATGAATTTGGCAGTAAACAAATTGGCAGGGGTTTCATAAATCTCGATAGGCGTACCGATTTGCTGGAACGTGCCATCTTTCATTACGGCAATACGGTCTGACATCGACAGCGCTTCTTCTTGGTCATGGGTCACGAAGACAAAGGTTATGCCCAGCTCACGTTGCAGACGCTTCAGCTCGGACTGCATTTGCAGGCGCAGTTTATGATCGAGTGCGGATAACGGTTCATCAAGCAATAGCAGTTTAGGGCGGTTAATCACCGCGCGTGCAATGGCAACTCGCTGCTGCTGACCACCAGACAAATCTTGCGGCTTGCGGTTGGCCAAATGCTCTAGCTGTACCATCGCTAGCATCTCGCTAACACGTCTTTGGATTTCATCTTTTGGTACTTTTTTTAGCTTTAGGCCATAAGCCACGTTTTGGGCGACGCTCATATGAGGGAACAATGCATATTGCTGAAATACGGTATTGACCGGACGTTTATCAGCGGATAAGCCTGCCATCTGTACACCATCCAAATATATCGCTCCAGCATTAGGCTGCTCAAAGCCTGCAATCAAGCGTAGTAATGTCGTCTTACCACAGCCTGATGGGCCAAGCAGCGTCAAAAACTCACCATGTTTGATATCAAGGTTGATGTCTTTTAGGACTTCGGTTTGATCATAGGTTTTTTTTAGACCAGTCAGTTGCAGCAGCACCTGATCATCATGAGGTAACGCAGAGGTGTTATGCGTATTTTGAGATAAATCGGTCATAATATCTGTTCCTGAGCGTCCAATATCGGTATATAGCTGCCAAGGTGACTGGCTGTCATTATAGGGATTGGCATGAGCGTAAGCATGTTCGGATTGCTGCCTGAGTGCTGCGTATTATAACAAACCCTTGATATAATTCAGTGCAAGTTCGTTATAAGTTACGCGAGTCATACTGTCGTAGCAGCGATATATACAGCTGTATTTTTAGATGTGACTACATTTACCTAGCGATATTTAGACAAATTTTTTTACCGTTTTTTGGTTTTTATTCCTATACAATCACGTTATGGCTGACAAACATGATTAGCCTGATAGTTTGGCGATAATTAGTCAATCTGTGCTTGAATACATATATGCAAAACAGCTTATAACTCTAATATTATTGATGATAAAGGATCTCTCATGCTTACCGATATACGTCCAACCACAGGTCAAGAAGCGCTTGAGCTTTTAAAAGCAGGTAATGCACGCTACGTTGATAGCCTCACCAGTACCGATGAGTATATGCAGCGCCGTCCAGAGTTGGTCAAGGATCAAAATCCATTGGCCATTATTTTGGGTTGTTCAGATGCACGAGTACCAGTTGAGATTGTTTTTGATCAAGGCTTGGGAGATTTGTTTGTAATACGAGTGGCGGGTAACGTCGTTGCACCATCACAGATTGGTTCAATCGAGTTTGCAGCTGAAGCCTTTGGCACGCAATTGGTAGTGGTACTTGGACACTCAAAATGTGGTGCTGTCACGGCTTGTGTTGAGACATTGATTAACCCTGAGCAGAATTATTCACCTAACTTGCAATCTATCGTTGATCGTATTCGCCCAAGCGTTTATAACTTGCACGAACTGGCAACTGCCAATGGTCAAGACGTCGATGCAGACGAGCTGGTCGACCGCTCTATCCGCGCTAACGTACGTATGTCAGTCAGTCAGCTAAAGCATGGCTCACGTGCATTAGAGGACTTAACCAATAGTGGTCAGCTATTGGTAGTCGGCGCTGAATATGATCTAGAGACCGGAAAGGTACGATTCTTAGACAGCTAATATATCTAAATATGAACATACTTTGTTCATATCCTTACAAAACCCTATCAATTATTTTGCCAATTTTTATTATGATGAGAGACAGCAGTGAATCATGACAGTCGTGATTCGCTTATTTATAACACTCTTTTTTGAATAACCTTAGGATAACTATGTCTACTAACGATAATAATTCGACCATCGCACAGCCTGCTAGCAGTGTTAGCACGAATGGCGTTCAGCCAATCTCATCAAAGACGACCGGTTTTACTTTTAACCACACCATGCTGCGTGTCAAAGACCCTGTTAAATCGCTAGAGTTTTACACTGGTGTCTTGGGTATGACCTTGCTTGCCGTTAAGAAGTTCCCTGACATGGGATTCGATTTATATTTCTTGGCTAAATTGACCGAAAGCGAGCGCGAAAACCTGCCAACTGGCGATGATCTAGAAATTTTCGCTTTCCGTCAGCGTGGTATTTTAGAGTTGACGCACAACTACGGTACCGAGACAAAAGCTGACTTTAGCTATCATGATGGCAATCAAGATCCGCAAGGTTTTGGTCATATTTGTTTTAGCGTCCCAAGTTTGGATGAAGCGGTTGCTTGGTTCGATAAAAACAACGTCGAATTCAAAAAACGTCCAGAAGATGGCAGCATGAAAAACATTGCTTTTATCAAAGATGTAGACGGCTACTGGATCGAAATTGTTCAGGCCGATTTGATGTCATAACTGGTAAAGAAGCTGTGAGATGTTCATTTATTTATCCCCTTAAACACGCGCTAAGACAGTAATAGGAGCAACCCTTTATGCCCACCCCCGACGTGAGTCGCATATCGAACACGCTAACCGATGGTGTGACCATCTATCAACAAGTGGTCTATACCACGCAAGACTTGGCAAGTGGCTTTATTGAGCGCATTCCATATTTTGTGGCGGCGCTCATTGTGTTGGGGGTTTTTTGGCTATTGTCGATTATTTTCAAAAAAGTCGTGCATAAAACCTTAGGCGCGCGCGTGCGTCATCAAAACTTGGTGAAGGTGTTTCAGCGGATAGGCGGGGCACTTATTCTGTTTATTGGCTTTATGATCGCCATGGTTGTTGCTATTCCAGGATTTACACCAGCTAAGCTAATCGGCGCACTAGGTATTGGTTCTGTGGCTATCGGTTTTGCTTTTAAGGATATCTTCCAAAACTTGCTTTCTGGTATCTTGCTACTAATTTCAGAGCCGTTTCGTATCGGTGATCAAATCGTTTCAGGCGACTATGAAGGAACGGTCGAAGATATTAAAATCCGCGCAACTACCATCAAGACTTATGATGGTCGGCAAGTGGTGATTCCAAACTCAGATCTTTATACTTCAGCATTGACCGTCAATACCGCTTACAAGCAGCGTCGTTTGCAAGTCGCAGTTGGTATCGGTTATGAAGATGATATTGAAGCTGCCAAAGCTGAGATTATCAAGGCGTTAGATAAGATAGAGAGCGTCTCGAAGAAAGCAACACCAAGCGTGATTGCTACTGGTTTCGGCGGTTCGTCCATTGATCTAATGGTACGCTGGTTCATCGAAGATGGTACGCAAGCCAATAAGGTTGCCTCGATTCATCAAGTAATTGTAGGTATCAAAAACTCGTTGGATGCAGCGGGCGTAAACATTCCATTCCCAATACGTACGATCGATTTGAGTGATCCTTCAGTGAGTGCAATCGTTAATAAAATGAACGAGCAGCAAGACATTGTGGATGTGAATAAAACAGTGGCAGAGTAGGGCGCTCGGTGAAATATTTAATTAGTTTCGAAACTTTGATTTACACAATATTTAGAAAACTAAAAAACCGCCACATCAATTGATATGGTGGTTTTTTTATACGTGTCTACTTGCTATAAATATAGAGGCTTATTCGTCTTTTGCTCTAAAGTCGGTATGGCATGATTTACAGCTTGCACCAACTTGTCCAAACGCAGGCTTAACATCGTCCATGCTAGTGGCGTTTTGGGCGGCGGCGTTTAGCTCAGCAGTAACTTTTTGAAAGTTTTCTGCTTCAGCACTGAAGCCATCAGCATTAGACCAAACCGCTTCAGTAGCATTACCTACCGCTTCTGGATCTTCAAAATGACTCCAAGGCTTGGCGGCATCTTCTGCCAAGAACGCCGCTTGCTCTTTAAATACATCGGCATCAAATGTATCAGGTGCTTTTGCCATATCACCCATGACGCCCATTGCATCGCCCCAGTTTTTCATAGTGTCTTGACGCGCTTGCACATCAGGGTTAGATCCTGTTGAGGTGCTACAGGCCGTTAGACCCAGTGCAACCGCCATCACGGTAACGCTAAACAGAGATTTGAAAGATTTGTTGGTATGAACCTGTGCCATATGACTTACTCCTTTAAACTTGGCTAATAGTAAGCGTGATTACAAACGCTCGCGTTGACTTAAAATATAGTTATACAAAATACTGCCTAAAATTCTTTTGAGCACAGTTGCTAATAAAGAACGTCTTCTATTGTAACGGTTATCTGCGCGTTGGGAATTATATAGTTGTTATATCCTCGTAATATTTTCAATAAGCATAACTTAACTTGGTTGTTACTGCTTATAGTTGGTTACGATGATTGTATTGGTAAATACACGACATGTTTTTTACAATAATAACGTGAGAGTTGCTCGTTTGAATGGTACCGACAATAAAAAAGGCCAGCGATAGTAGCTGACCTTTTTAATATTTTCCAAAAATATGAGTATTTCAATATTTACGAAAACTACAGTGCTAACCAATCACGCGGTTTTAGATAGTAATCGGTCAACTCAAATTCAGGCGTTCCTTTAGCAGGCTCAAAGCGATAATGCCAACTAGCAAGCGGTGGCATACTGACTAGGATGGATTCGATACGTCCATTACTCTGTAGCCCAAATAGCGTTCCACGATCGTAGACCAGATTGTATTCAACATAGCGACCACGGCGATAGAGCTGAAACTCGCGCTGCGCTTCAGTATAAGGCGTGTTTTTACGCTGTTCAAAAATCGGCATGATACCGTCAAGATAACCGTTGCCAACTGCTTTCATAAAGTTAAAGCAAGTCTCGAAGTCCCAGCCGCGACTCTCGGTACTGACGTCATCATAAAACAGACCACCAATACCGCGTTGCTCATCACGATGGCGCAGATGAAAATACTCATCACACCACTGTTTAAAATCAGCGTAGATATTGTCCCCAAAAGGCGCACACAAGTCATGACAAACTTGATGCCAGTGTACACAATCAGCGAGTACTGGATAGAATGGCGTTAAGTCAAAACCACCGCCAAACCACCAGATAGGAGCTTCGCCTTCCGCTTCTGCTACGAATAAACGCACATTGGCATGGCTCGTAGGCACGTTTGGATTTCTGGGATGGACAACCAGTGACACGCCCATTGCTTGAGCTTTACGTCCAGCGATATTGGGGTGACGCGCAGTCGCAGAAGCAGGTAGGTTATGTACATGAATATGGCTAAACATGACGCCTGCTTTTTCGATGACCTCGCCATCTGCCAATACGCACGACCGTCCGCCGCCGCCTTCAGGACGTTCCCAGTCATCAGGAACAAAGGTCGCATGCTCGTTGTCATTAGTGCTACCGTCACGCTCTTGCGCTTCTAGCGATTCACAGATACGTGCTTGTAAATCAACCAAAAACTCACGCACTCGCATGATGTCGTTATTGGTTGGCGTCGTTACTGACGCTACCGTTGATAAGTCTGTTTCGTTATTTGTATTTGTAATACTCATAAGATATCTATTTATTCAGGTGTATGGCGGTATTAAGGTCTGTATCGAGAGAAGCGTCTATATCAAGATTGATATTTTTATCAAACAAGTGGCCCATGCGATCACGTTTGGTTGCTAGATATTCCGCATTCATATCATTGACACCGACCAACAATGGCACCCGTTCGACAACATCAATACCATGCTCAGTCAGATAAGCGACTTTGTTTGGATTGTTGGTGATAAGCCTTACAGCGTCAACACTGACATGGGCCAGCATCGGACCACACATATCATAGATACGCGCATCAGCAGGCAAGCCTAACATGAGATTGGCATCCAACGTATCATGCCCTTGATCTTGAAGGGCGTACGCACGAATCTTATTGGTCAAACCAATACCGCGGCCCTCTTGACGCAAGTATAAAATTGCACCGCAACCGGCCTCTTGGATGGCCTGCATGGCAGTATTGAGCTGTGGTCCGCAGTCACACTTCAATGAGCTAAACGCATCGCCTGTTAGGCACTCAGAATGAATCCGAACCAGCGGAATTGGTCTTTGCGACGACGTGTCATCTGAGCTAGGTGCTGTCGTTTGATCGACCACAGACAGACCGACGGTCAGCATGACATGCTCTTGGCCTTCATCGTTTTCAAAAATATGAATATCAAACTCGCCGTGACGAGTGGGTAATTTGGCACTAGTGATAAATTGATATGACATTGCTGTCCTGCATAAGCCTATAATCGTGGCGGTGAAGGGTTTGTGATAGTGCTATTAAACCCGCGATAACATTCTAGCCTGAACGGTAAGGCCAAGATGATAGCAGTATAACCCTTTCATAAAGAACGCGTGCTTATTGTATTTATTATAAAAACACACAAAGTTCACAGACGACGCACGATGATTAAAGCGACAATTAAAAAAAAATGCTATTATGCCATACTATTTTGGTGGATACAGTGACAAGTCTTTATCCTTACATTACTATGTCGTCACTAACATCCGATATTGATACAAAATAATAAGGCATAATGTTAAGCCTCATTGTCGAAGCATGCAGTATTGAAACATGGTCTATTATAGTAGTGTGCCCACGTTATACATAGTAAAACTATAGAAATGCAAAAGTTGCATGAATAATTATATGGTCGATTACATCAATAATGATGTAGATATTATTGACGTCTCTCAATTGTAGCTATTGCTATATTGGAGACACGTCTTGTCAGCAGATTGGTAGGTATCGTACGGTTTATGCAGCAGTCACTTCATTCCCCAAAGTCTCAGTCCTCATCTGCATCAGTATCTGATTCTGCCGCCCAGCTATCGAGCTTACAGCAGACTTATACTGTGATTCCTCGCGTGCGTCCGCATACGCCATTGCTTGATGCCATTAACACACCTTCTGATATGAATACGCTTTCAACCACTCAGCTGATTACGCTGGCTGATGAACTGCGTCTTTTTTTGTTGTATTCAGCCGGTCAAAGCGGTGGGCATTTTGGCGCCAATTTGGGTGTGATTGAGCTGACGATTGTATTGCATTATTTGCTAGATACACCGCAAGATCAGATTGTATGGGATGTGGGTCATCAGGCCTATGCACATAAAGTCCTGACAGGTCGCCGTGAGCAGCTGGCAACGATCAGATCCAAAGATGGTCTAACTGCATTCCCAGAGCGTGCAGAGTCTATCTACGATACATTTGGCGTAGGGCATTCATCGACTTCTATTTCAGCTGGTCTGGGCATGAGCCTCGCACTGCGTTATCAAGGCCGCGAGCAAACGGTTGCTTGCATCATCGGCGATGGTGCAATGACAGGCGGTATGGCATTTGAAGCCATGAATGACGCAGTACAGCAAGATGCTGATTTGCTGGTCATCCTAAACGATAATGATATGTCGATATCTTGCTCTATTGGAGGGTTTTCACGACATTTAGCGATGCTTTGGGAGTCAGGTTATCAAGTTGATATTTCTGAGTCAGGTGAGCCAATACTCTGCCACCGTCCTGATATGCAGGCGTTCGATCGCCGCAAACGTCATAAAGAGATGCGTGATGTTCCGCAGCTAGAAGATAACTTATTCAAAGCGATTGGTTTTACCTATTTTGGTCCATTTGATGGGCATAATATTCCTGAGCTACTGCGCGTATTGTCACTGGCGAAACAAGTAAAAGGCCCAGTATTGGTACATATCTATACCACTAAGGGTAAAGGCTTTGCGCCAGCAGAATTAGATCCTGTGGGCTATCATGCAATCAGTAAATTGCCAGTCGAAAATCATAAAGAGCATGAAGCGTCTAAAGCTAACTCTATAGAGCAGCTAAAAAAACAACCAAGTACAAAGCCAGCGTTAAAATATTCGCAAGTGTTTGGCCAGTTCTTATGTGATAAAGCGGCTGAAGACGATAAGCTACTAGCTGTCACCCCTGCTATGGAAGAAGGCTCAGGGATGACGGACTTTGCTCGTCATTTTCCACAGCGTTTCTTTGATGTGGCCATCGCTGAGCAACATGCTGTCACGCTAGCGGCTGGAATGGCAACTCAAGGCGTCAAACCTATTGTCGCGATTTATTCAACGTTCTTGCAGCGTGGATATGATCAGCTGATTCATGACGTGGCCTTACAGAATCTCGATGTAATGTTTGCCATTGATCGAGCGGGCCTAGTCGGTGAAGATGGTGCCACGCATGCTGGCGTGTTTGATTTTGGATTCTTACGTTGTGTGCCTAATATGGTGATTGCAGCACCAAAAGATGAGAACGAATGCTACCATTTGCTCAATACTTGCTATGAGTATCCAGGCTGCACAGCGGTACGTTATCCGCGTGGTACAGGCACAGGTGCTGATATTAAGCAGCCAGCTCAAACTTATAAAGTTGGCGAAGCGGTTGTTGAGTCAGTATTAGGTAAAGCTGATGCACCTTACAAATTGGCGCTATTGGCCTTTGGTACGATGGTAGCCACTGCTCAGCAAGCCGCAGAAAGCTTAATAAATAACGATGCAGTGTTAGATTGCCAAATACAGGTGGTCAATATGCGCTGGGTAAAACCGCTAGATACAGCCATGCTTAAGATGTTATTAGCGCAAAGGGTCACTCATATAGCAACCCTAGAAGAGCACATGATTATGGGCGGCGCGGGTAGTGCAGTGAATGAATATTTACTCAATGAGTCGGCAGCCTTTAAGCAAAGTCGTCCAGCTATTGCTAATATCGGTATTCCTGATCGTTTTATCGCTCATGGCTCCCAAGCAGAACAATTGGCTGACTGTGGTTTAGATGTCGAAGGCGTAATTAAACAGCTTAAAATTCTTTTATCGTAAGCATTACAATATTATTTTAAGAAATTAATGCACTAAAAATGTGTTAATTAAAACCGATATAAGCTCCTTAAACAGAGCAGACGCCTGCTAGCCGTAGGTGCTAACTTTTTTACAACTTGCGCAGTTTAGATGATCGCCAAGGTACCGGCTTGATCAGCGTGACGGTTTTTTCGTTTTTATTGAACAATTTTAGTATAATGCGGGTGTCTTTTATAAGTTTTCGTTTATAAGAGACACGTTTTTAATCGCATAGATGTGGTGTGATGCGGCGGCTGTTTGGCATGTTGTGGGCACAAAGTTAGTGTTATTTTTTATATTCATTCATCAAGCAAATAGGTTATTTATGGAACCCATGGTCGTCATCGCAGCGCGTACTGCTGAAAAAGTTGGTAAAGAGATTTTATATGCGCATCAAAACCGCCACAAAATCGAGTTAGATATTGAGTCTAAAGGACTTGATGGTTTGGTTACCCGCATTGATCGCTTTAGCGAAGAGCTCACTATTGAGACGCTAAAAGCCAGTTATCCTAATCATTCATTTTTGGGTGAAGAGTTTGGTATGCAAGAAGGCCGCGGCGAAGATGCTGACTGGTGCTGGATTATCGATCCACTAGACGGCACTAAGAACTTCGTTCATGGTGTACCGCAGTTCTGCGTATCTATCGCAGTCCAGCATAAAGGTGTTACCCAACACGGTGTGGTCTATGATCCTGTTCGTGATGAGATGTTCTCAGCGAGCCGCGGTAAAGGCGCGCGCTTGAACAATCGCCGTATGCAAGTGAGCGAGCGCAAAACCATTGATGGCGGTTTCTTTACGACCGGTCATCCGCTTGAGCGTAAGCGCAATGGCGAAGTTATCTCTTATGCCAAACAGCACTTTGAGAGCTTACAGAAGATATCTGAGGCAGGTGGTCAGGTACGTCGTATGGGTTCAGCTGCGCTTGACTTGTGCTATGTTGCTGCTGGTCGTTTTGACGGTTATTTTGAGATGTCTATCAAGCCTTGGGACATCGCTGCGGGCGAGCTTATCGTAACTGAAGCACGCGGTGTGGTGGTTGATCATACTGGCGCGCACAACTCTATGACATCAGGATCTATCTTCGCTTGTAATGTAAAATTGCTCAAGCCATTGATGCAGACAGTTGTACCAATCTGGGGTGACGCAATCTAAACGTTAACCTCGTTGGTATTAACGTTTAGCGCCTAGATATAGTTAATATCTAGATTGAGTATGAATGAAAAAAGCTGGTTCCGTTATGGAGCCAGCTTTTTTGTTTTATCATTACCCTGATTGCCAGCTTTATCTTCAACAGTGATGCCTTTGAATGCTAACTCTTTACTGGTAGTTTCTAGCAGCTGCAACTCTTCTTCTATCAGCATCAGCATGTCTTGTACGCGAGGTAACGCCTTGCTACAAGCGGTAATACCAAACTCAATCTTATCTAGATAACTGGCTAAGGTGATATTCATCGCTTGACCATTAAAGACGATAGAAGCGGGGTACAGTGATTGCAGACGTGCGCCATTCCAGTACAGCGGTTTTTCAGAACCAGGTACGTTAGAGATAATCAGGTTAAATGCCTGCTTTCTAGGAAACAGTCCTGTCGCCAAATTAATGCCTTGCCACGCGTATGAGACGATACTGTAGTTAATGACCTGCGCTTGGTTCATGCGGCGAAAGCGACGTTTGCCATGATTCATACTACGATGGATAAGCTCTATCCTGCGCAGTGGATTGTCCAAATGCGTACCCAAGTTTGCCAATACAAATGACAGCTGGTTGCCCGAGATACTGTTATCTGTACGCAGCGACATCGGTACAAATGCAATCAACGGTTTGCTTGGTAGCGCATCCATTGAGATTAGGTAACGACGAATAGCACCTGCACAGACTGCCAGTACCACATCGTTTCTGCTAATTTTGAGCCTTTCGGCTATATCGTTAAACCGCTTTATATCATAAGATTGTGCGGCTATACGTCGTGAGGCTGATATACGTTTATTCAAGATACTCATTGGGGCGTCAAAAGTACCGACGTACCCTTCATCACCGTAGTTTTTCACATTATCTAGCAATTCTGTAAATACAGGTTTGATGGTAGATATCTGCTCTTTTATGATGCCCCTAATAGATCGTTCGGCAGGTAAGATAGCGTTTACTTGGTTGCGATGGCGCGCCATCAACGACCAGACAGGGAGGGTCACTGGTTCGGTTGGCGATTGTGATAAGGATTTTTGAACCAAACGCATCGCTGCGATGCCATCAACCAAAGAGTGATGAATCTTAAAATACCACGCAAAACGTTCAGGTCCACCTTCGACTTCTGGCTGTATACCTTCGATGACATGACATTCCCACAAAGGCATGGCACGATCTAATAAACGTCCATGTTCTCTTGAGACGTACATCAATAGTTCACGTACGCGTCCAGGACTTGGTAGCGCGACATGATGCAAATGATGCTCGACATCAAAGTCTTTGTCTTTTTTCCAAAAGGCTAAATGCTCAAGTACCTGATTAAAAGGAAAGCTGGGCGGCACATCAGATTCTTGCATTTGTTTTACCAATTGATAGACAAAATCGCTATCCGCATTGTCTGGTAATTCAAATACAAACAGTCCACCAACGTGCATGGGCTGTTTACGCGACTCAAGAAGTAGAAACAACTGGTCGACTGCTGTGAGAAGTCGCATAATAAATCCTTTTATGACGATAAGTGTTATGTGAAAATTATAATAAGTAGATATTCAATCAAATAACATTTTTTATTATTTTATAGAGCGTGTTAAGCAATCAACCATAGCACTGACAGCACTATACGTAAATACTCAACACGCTCTATTATGATATGTCATTTATACTTCAATTTATTGAAAGAAATACCCAGTCTGTGGTGAGCTAGCAGTAGCCATTTTACGCATTGGCATACGACCTGCCAAAAACGCAGCGCGACCTGCCCACATAGCATGTTTCATTGCGTGTGCCATCATTACTGGGTTTTGTGCATTGGCAATGGCTGAGTTCATTAGTACGCCATCACAGCCAAGCTCCATCGCAAGTGCAGCATCAGACGCAGTACCGACGCCAGCGTCAACCAATACGGGTACTTTGGCGTTTTCGATGATGAGACTTAGCGTATGGCGATTAAGTAGACCAAGCCCAGACCCAATCAAGCTGCCAAGCGGCATAATAGCGACACAGCCCATGCTTTCTAGTTCTTGTGCGACGATAGGGTCATCTGACGTATAAACCATCACTTCAAAACCATCATCGATCAGTACTTTGGCGGCTTTTAAAGTTTCCATAACGTTTGGATATAAGGTTTTTTCATCTCCCAATACCTCAAGCTTAACCAAATTATGCCCACCCAATAACTCGCGAGCAAGCTTACAAGTGCGAATGGCTGTTTCGGCGTCAAAGCAGCCAGCAGTATTCGGTAATATCGTATATTTATCAGGTGAAATCACATCTAATAAGTTAGGTTCATCACTATTTTGTCCAATATTGACACGGCGAATAGCAACGGTCACGATTTCGGCTGCTGAAGCGGCAATAGCTTCTCCAGTCTCTGTCATGTCTTTATACTTGCCAGTACCAACCAGCAGACGTGAAGAAAAGGTACGGCTACCGACAGTAAAGGTATCTTGTAAAAGTGGTGTTGGATGAGTAGTGCTAACGTTCTCTGACATAACGGAAAATCCTAATATCGAGCGGGAGAAGGGACAGACAAAATATGATGGGCAATTTAAGTAATCTAAAAGTTGTAATAGACAATGGCAAGCTGTCTGCAAAAAATCGCATGATATGCTAACTTTGATAGCAATCATATGTGCTAGGCGAGAGGTATAAAGCGCCAGTCACATAAAATAATACCCGTCTAGAACAAAATGCTATTATAACAAACTCATGCAACCTTACTGGCAGTCTTTTTTGATTCGAACTGTTAAGGACAAGGCATCCATCCTGTCTTGGCGTGCGTTCTTCTTATCCTCTCCTCACTTATTGGGCCGTCTTTATGATGCAGTTGCCATACAGCTTTGCGAAACGCCATCAGATTTTGGCCATACTTGCGATAGATCCGGAATTGCCGCCAACATTGGTACTTACCAAAGCGACTCCGTTGTCAGCGATCAACGAAGCGGTACGGTTTTTACAGCAGCAAGGCATTCGCGGTGTACCCACTTACGAAAGTGTTAGCGCGGATGATTTTGAAAAACGTATGAACGCGGCTTACGCTGGTAATACCGGAGAGTCGCAGCATATCGCTGCTGGGCTTGAGGATCATCCGGATCTTGATAGCTTAGCAGATAGCGTCCCTGAGACTGAAGACTTGATGGATCAGCAAGATGATGCGCCCATTATTCGTCTGATCAATGCGCTGTTGTCAGAAGCCATTCGCCTAAATGCCTCAGACATTCATATCGAAACTTTTGAAAAGCGTTTGGTGGTTCGCTTTCGTGTCGATGGTGAGCTTAAAGAAATTATCACACCAAAACGCCAGCTCGCGCCATTATTAGTCTCGCGTATCAAAGTCATGGCCAAGCTGGATATCGCTGAAAAGCGTGTACCGCAAGATGGGCGTATTAGCTTACGACTGGCAGGGCGAGAAGTTGATGTGCGTGTATCGACACTGCCGTCGAGCTTTGGCGAGCGCGTGGTGATGCGTCTACTAGACAAGCAAGCGGGACGTCTTAACATGACGTATTTGGGGCTATCTGATAATGACTATACCGAGCTAAAACGCTTAATTCATCGTCCGCATGGGATTATTTTGGTCACAGGGCCGACGGGTTCGGGTAAGACCACCACGCTATATTCGGCACTGACCGATTTAAATGATCAAACTCGCAATATCTTGACCGCTGAAGATCCGATTGAGTTTCAGCTTGATGGTATCGGGCAGACGCAGGTCAATAACAAAGTAGATATGACATTTGCTAAAAGTTTGCGCGCGATGTTGCGTCAAGATCCGGATGTAGTGATGGTTGGTGAAATTCGTGATTTAGAGACAGCAGAAATTGCCGTACAGGCCTCTTTAACAGGGCATTTAGTATTATCGACGCTGCATACCAACACTGCTATCGGTGCAGTCACTCGCTTACAGGACATGGGTGTTGAGCCGTTTCTGTTGTCGTCGTCGCTTATTGGCGTAGTAGCGCAGCGTTTGGTACGTACTTTATGTTCACATTGTCAAAGCTGGCAGGCTGCTGATACCGAGCAAGCCAAGCTATTTACCGAAATTGGCATTGGGTCAACGCTGAAAAGTGATGCCAAAGATATAGCAAGTGAGTCGATTCGTTTGCCCAAGCCAGTTGGCTGCGATAAATGTAATCAGTCAGGGTTTAAAGGACGTACCGCCATCTATGAAGTCGTGCCAATCGACGATACATTGCGCCGTATGATTCATAGCAATACGGCTGAGTATGAGCTAGAAGAGTATGCGCGCCAGCAAACCCCATCGATTCGTGCAGATGGTTTGCGTAAAGTCATAGAAGGGCGGACGACATTGGAGGAAGTGCTGCGAGTGACGAAAGAAAGCGCCTTAACGGACGAGACGATACTGGTATAAATTTGCGAACTGGATCTTGCAGACTGGATATTGGCCTAGCAGATAAAAAAATAACTGGCGTGAATAGCCAGTTGTTTTAATATTTTTCTAATTTTGGAGCTTTAGAGTTTTCAGCCGCTATTATTTTGCAGCCATACATTCAATCTCAACGCTTGCTCCAGCAGCCAGTTCTGATACGCCAAAAGCTGAGCGTATAGGATAAGGCTTTATCATCTCAGACTTGTAGACTTTGTTAAAGTCATCAAAGTCATCCATATCAGTCAGCATGACCATACATTTAACGATATCAGACTTTCGGTAGCCGTACTTTAATAGCGTGATATGGATGTTATCTAGCACTTGCTTGGTTTCAGCTTTGATACCGCCTTTGACCAGTTTGCCATCTTTAAAGCCAATTTGCCCCGACATATACAATGTATTGCCCACGCGTACAGCCTCTGAAAAAGGATAAGTACCGCCATCGCCCAAGAAAGTAGGGCTAGATTTAGCAATGCTGACAGCCGTCGTTGTGTTGGCATTAGCGCTATGAACAAAACCCAATGAGCACATAGTGGCTAGCGCTAGCGTAGATAGGCAAGTACTAGGTTTGAACATACTGTTTCCTCATTGGGTTTGTTATCAATTTTTATTAACTACTTATCAGTACTATTATTTTGAGTAGATGAGGCATCGCTTTCTTCGATTGCTGCCTCGGTTTTAGAGTCATCTTCTGCGACTTTTTCAGACCCTTTACCTTGGCGGCGTGCCTCTAGCTCCGCTTTTGGTATCCATGCCCACGTCATCTCAACCACAATTGGATCGCGGTCACTATCAGACTCACGATCTTTGATGACACAAGGAATAATCATCTCACCTTTTGGCGTGTTTAGGATATCCAAACGCTGTTCGTCAGACAAGCTTGCAATAGCAGCAATTTGACCTTTTTTGATCGGGCGATGGAAATTTACCGAGTAAGATTTAATCAGTAGGATACGATCAGAAGGCAAGTTCAAACCCAAAATAAACCCTGTTGCCGTCTCAGCCAGTAATGTGATGGCGACTGCATGGATAGAGCCGATATGGTTTTGGACGGCTTTATTGTTGTTTAAACTAACGACGACTTGGTTTGGTTCTACCGTCTCATAATAAATGCCGGTCGTGCCGACATAGGGGACGACCTTGCCAAAGGCTTTAGATAAAATACTTGAGCGTGCTCCAGCAGGCAGATATTTGGTGACTGATAACAGTTTAGTAAACTGATTACTAATTGGTTTTAGCGTGCTACTGGGTTTCTCAACTGAAGATTTTGTGCTGTCAGATACTTTGGCTGGCAGTTTATTGGTCAACTTGGCGGGTAGTTTTTTTAATAATCCTGACATACAAAATTCCTTAACGTAAATGAGTTGAATGACATTCTTAGCATGGCTTTTTATGATGGCGACAAAAATATAGATAACGAAAGTCGCTACAAATACTATGGTACATCAACCATTGCCTTCCTACTATTATTAGCATGAACTGCTGCGCTTACAAAACTATAGTAGCGTGGCTATGTTGCTAGGTTATGTCATGAGTTTAGATCGCCACTTAAAGTAGTCTAGGTATCTTATATATCACTATCATTTGGACAAAGGAAGCTGAGTGGAAGTACTACGAATAGTAGACTAAGCGAGACTGGCACCGTATCTAATTTATAGAGGGTTGACTATAGTTACCATGCCAATAGACAGCCACGTTATAATGACAAAATGTTAGCATGTCTATTTCAAACCTGTTTTTAATGCTGCTGGATAATGTTATGCCTGATATGTCTACTCATGAACCGACCAATATTGTTTATACGGGCGTTGCTGGTACAGGTAAAACCTATAGATTGCTGCAAATCGCGAAGCAATATACCGACTATCTATCCAAGACTGAAAATGAAGATTTATTAGAGCAGCTGCTGCAAGGTCTAAGCTGGCGCGAAGTATTATGTTTGGTATTTTTAGATTTACGTGCTGAACAACAGGATTTGTTAAAGGTACGAGAAATTATTGATCATCCTTTTTTTATGACGAAGGCTGCTCAGAACTCACGTGATAAAAATCTAGATAGCACAGCTTGGTTAGAGTTACGTAGACATAGCCCTACGAATTCTCAAACAGTCAGTTTTGATAACCGTGCTAGCCAAGCTTATTTTGATAAAGACAATAGTGGATCATGGTATTTATTGCCAGAGAGTATGGTGCTACTAGAAGATTTATCGCAGCAATTAGCAGAGTTTCAGCAAGCACAGCGTGACAACCAAGCCCATCAAAATCAAAACATTGCTCAGCAACGTTTTAGTATGGTGAGCTTCCATCAAGCCTACGGTTATGAAGAGTTTGTAGAAGGTATACGTCCTGTCATGAGTGGCGCCACTCAAGCAAATAATAGCATATCTAATCAAAATCAAATGAGTTACGCGGTGCAAGATGGAGCATTCCTGAAGCTGTGCCAACGCGCCGCCCGTGACCCTCAGCAGCGTTATGCTATGCTGATTGATGAGATTAACCGTGCTAACGTGTCACGGGTGTTTGGTGAGCTTCTCAGTTTGATAGAGCCTGATAAACGAGCGTGCAAGCCGAATGCGATGACAGTGAGTTTGGCGTATTCTGGGCGTGCTTTTAGTGTGCCTGCCAATGTCGATATTTATGCCACTATGAATACCCAAGACCATTCTTTAGCACCAATTGATATGGCGTTACGCCGACGTTTTCGTTTTATTGATTGTCCGCCGCAGCCTGATTTACTATCGACAATTCGTGACAGTAATGACATTGATACTGGCCTATCTGAAGACTTAGAAGCAGGTGCGATAGATTTGAGTAAATTATTAATAGGTTTAAATAGACGTATCATGCAGACACTGGGAGTAGAAGCGCAGTTGGGACATGCTTTTTTATTCGCAGTCACTCAATTAGAGCAATTACAAACGGCTCTCGTTGAACAAATTATTCCTCAATTGGCTCAAGCAGCTGGTGGCCAAATTACGGTGCTGCAGTATATCTTTAGAGATGAGCAGCAACCGACGAGTAAGCAGTTTGTACAGGACAGTCAAGCATTGATGAATGACGACTTGTATAATCCGATGGGCAACCAAAATAATGCTTCCGCTGAACACCAAATGTTTGCAGGGCAGGGTTCTTTTCTTGATCAATCTATGAGTATGAATAGCTATACTATCAATGCCGATTTGATTGCTAGGGATGGTGAGTTTAATAATGCTGCTATCTATCAGCGTTTATACTAGCAGGGTGACTGTTCAGTGATAACGAATAATCCATATTACGCCAAAGAGCACGCTATCAGGGCAAACAGTCGTCAGACTCGTATCCCTAACAGTAGTGTCGTTACGATGAATGTTATTACCGTGTTTGAGCATCAACGTTTGACCGTGCATGATTTTTTGCACACGTCTGATTTCGATTGGCTAATAGCGCAAGAATTTGCAACATTTACTATCAAGCGTAAGCGAGGGCAATGGCAGCTTAAGGTTGGGCACTATATTGGGATTATTCTACTGCCCAGTGGCATGACGCTTGAGATATTGCCAAAGCTCAATCAGTCTACTCAGTCTAGCGATACCGTCCAGACTCGTCATTGGGTACAGGGTATGCTATCGGATTTGATACATCTAGATGCGCATAACAATCGTAAGCTACCCAATACGAAAAACTTCGGTCAGTTTAGTTCCCAGTCCACTCCTTTACCGTTAAAAGTATTGCCCATATCAGACTGGCTGATTGAGCAGTTTTTGCAGCGTTTAATTGATTATCAACCAACCAAGCATTATCAGGCTCAGATTGAAAATCAGGCATCCCTGCAAGGTCGACTGCTCATTAAAGAACAACTGCGTCATAATAGTATGCAACCGCATAGGTTCATCTGTGAAAGTAGCGTATTAAGTCATGATATGTTGGCCAATCGGCTGATTAAGAGTGCATTGGTTTACTTGACCCCTTTATTGCCTCAGTTTATTTCTTCAAAACTGTTGCAGCCATGGCAGCAGGTCTCTACGCTCAACAACCGTGAAATGCAGCAGATAGCGGTAATATATACTCAAGCAAAGCGTCAGCTAGACGTTCAGCCACTCCCAAAGCAAAAATTGCAAGCCGCGCAGCAGTTAGTAGACCTAGCATACTGGTTATTGAAACAGACGGCAGCCGTAACAGGTAACGGTATTGATCCAAATAGACAAAACTGCTCTCAGTTAAGATTGTGTTTATTGATCGATATGAATCAAGCTTTTGAGCAATGGGCAAGTCAGCGTATTGCATCGATGTTTCAGCAGATTGGTAGCAATTACCGTCCTTTTTATCAAACCCAAAGTGTCTGGCTAAACGATGCTGAGGGACTAGCGTGCTTGTCTATACGGCCTGATTTGCTGATATTTAAAACTGCCTCTGATGATTGTCAAAATCAGAGTGATACAGCAGCTCATCAAACTAAAGCTAAAGACAAAACCAAAGGTCACTACAGTCATGTCATCGATATTAAGTGGAAGTACTTACCGCATGCTGCTGCAATTAGTGCGAGCGACGCTTATCAATTGACCAGCTATGCACAAGCTTACTTGGCGGGGCAGGTCTGGTTGGTTTATCCGGTGCTAGGTAGTGATAGGCAACCAGTAGCGCTCAAGCAGCAATCACATTATGGTAGTAATGACAGTGACAGTGACAGTGACAGTGACAGTGACAATGACAATGACAATGACAATGACAATGACAATGATATTAAAAACAATGGATCAATTGATGCCCATTTATGGTTAATGCCGTTTGATGTTTTGACAGGCACACTCAACGGTGAAGTACTGCCATATTTGGACAAAGCTTAATATCGTTATCAATGACAACGCGAATGACTGACTAATTGATAGATAAAAAAAGGGTCTTTCTGTCACTATTTTGGCGAAATTGACGTAATTTTAAAAAAATTAGCGATTATTTGAAATTAATCGGAAATAGGTGTTGACACAATCGCCTTTACCCCTTAATATGTGCACCTCGATAGCGAGGAACATTAACAAGTTAGCGGCATTGCCAACAACGAGTTGATTAACAAACTATCGTGATAATAGAGAATTTCGGAGTGTGGCGCAGTTTGGTAGCGCATCTGGTTTGGGACCAGAGGGTCGTAGGTTCGAATCCTATCACTCCGACCATCTATTTTAAGAGCCTTACAGGCTTTTTTTTATGTATAACGGTTTAGTTTCTGATATAGTAAAATATATTGCAAAGTAAACTTAGTATATAAAAGTCCTCTAAGAGCGCCTGTAGCTCAGCTGGATAGAGCATCTCCCTTCTAAGGAGGTGGCCGCAGGTTCGAATCCTGCCAGGCGCACCATTTAGCCTGCAAATCTTGCCTATTCTTTGGCAATAGTTATGGCGGTTGTAGCTCAGTTGGTAGAGCCCCGGGTTGTGATCTCGGTTGTCGTGGGTTCGAGTCCCATCAGTCGCCCCATATTTTATTCTGTATGTATCTACATACAAATCATATCTTAATCTAAAAATATATCAGTAATAGCACTCGCCCTTGATGGCGATTTTTTTATGCCTATTCGATTTTATCTCTATATTATCTTTATAATATTAAACAGATAAAGTTTGATAGCACCTTCAATAC
>NZ_PJAT01000111.1 GCF_002836715.1 Psychrobacter sp. 4Dc | reverse complement strand
TTAGTAATAATTAAAAACGATAACTCATCTTTAATGATAAGCCGTTTTTACTCAAAGGTGTCTGTAAATACTGTATGCAAATTATCAACGATGTAGTTTATATTTCAGTAGCAAACTCATTAAGGTTCTAACAGTTTAATGTTTTCTTGTGACGTTATGAAACTGTCATACTTAAAGTCTAGCTGATATTTTAATTTCTAGATTTTTCAAAAACTCATTAGTAGCAAAGGTTGATTGTGTTATTAAAGCTGTTAATAAATGAGTCTGCTAATAACAAATATCTACCGACATCTCTAGTATTAAAAAATATGAATTTTTAGTTGTTTATAGTTGTTGTTTGAACTTAGCTGATTGTTACTAATAGTTTTTTGAGCGCTACCTGTCAGTCTTATAGAGACTTTTATCAGTAGTTTTTATTTATAATTTAAAGCCAGTGTTTAGATAGTTCTTAAATTCTATTATATAAATCCTTTGATGACATATACTTAATTAAACTAATATTTATATATAATTTTTCTACAATATCTATAAAATGATAGTAGCAATATTGGATTAATGGTTAGTATCATAAAGTATTAAATAATCGGTAAACAGAAACATTTTTCACCAAAAAAATACGTTGTTCTTAATTTAATCTTCGTCTAAATATTTAGAGTAAACCATAAAAAACCGTATCTCGAAACCAAGATACGGTCATAAAGACATTGAAACTTTGTCATTACTCAATAGATTAACTATCAATTACTTCAAAGCTAAGACCAGAATGCGCTTCTAAGCGAGTTATTAGCTTATCTCCCATCGCAGATGCTGGTGTCCAGAACCCACCGCCAACGTCTTCTTTGCTGATATCTTGTGCCAAGCATAATGCCGCCTGCGAAATCATGCGAGAAGTACTGCCATAACCAGGATCTCTATCACCTGTTACTTTAACAGTAATAGTGTCATTTTTGGCCGTTTGTCCAAAGTGACGAATATCAAAGTAGCCGTTCTCTTGCTCGTCCTTAGAAGGGCCTGAGCCAGCTTTTGGTAAGACGTGCTTGGATAGTAACTCGCGACTCGGTTTAATCATCATCGCAGTGGCAAAGCCCAATAAACCTGCGCTCATAGCATAGCTAGACAGTTTTCCTTTGACGCCATCTTTCATCCACATTGCTTCGTCATACTTGAAATCGCGACCGTACTCATAGCTGAGTAATTGGTTAGTACGATGGACGATACGCGTATTGATGGTCGCCATGACGAACGGTGCTAACCAGCGCTTATGATTGCTGTCATATACTGGTTTGCTAACATTATCCTGACGTACGTTTGGTGCATCACTATCATCGTTTAACAGGTATGGATTGGCTACTTGTTTGCGACGTGCTTTGTCCTCACCAGCTTCTTCAAATATTGATGCCATCGATGCGATAGTACCACCTGAGATACCACCTTTCGCTGCTTTGACACGCATATGAATGACATTGCAGGTCTCGCCGAACTTTTCTTCTGCCTTAGCTTGGGTAAAGTACGCACCCAAATCTGAAGGTATAGAATCAAAACCACAAGAGTTAACAATACGGGCACCGCTTTGCTTGGCAATGTCTTGGTACTTATCCATCATATCTTTGATGAAAATAGCCTCACCAGTAAGATCGACATAATCTGTACCGTTTTCAGCACAGGATTTGATCAGTGGCTCACCATATTTCAGATAAGGACCGACAGTTGAGATGATGACTTGAGTTTGTTTGGTCATCTCATCAAGGCTGGCAGCATCGTTACTGTTAGCAATGATAATGTCTACCTTGCTCTCAAGTTTGGCCTGTAGCTTATTAAGCTTGTCTTCATCACGACCTGCGATCGCCCATGATACATTTGAGCCATCTTCGTTCTTATTATTTGATAAAAAATTGGTTAAATAGTGGGCAGTGATCTGACCGACGAAGCTTGTCGCACCATATAGAACAACTGTATAAGGGCGTGTGTCGCTGCTGGTTTTTTGTATAGGGTTTTCAGTATCCGTATTGGTATTCATATGTATTGTCCTTAATATATTTGAGAATAAGTGGATAGTAAACTATAAACCAAGTCGTTTGATTAGGTTAGGGGTTTGTGAGGTCGCTACAGTTTATAGTTTGCAGCCAACTTCACATACAACATCACATATAACGTGAGAAATCTAAAATAGTTCTGCATACAGTTAGAAGAATAGCGTTCAGTAAAAGAGCATTCAATAAAAACACGTTCAGTTAAAAAGCACTTAGTTTAAGAACGCTCAGTTAAATAACGCTGTATTCAGAAATATAATTCTATTTCGAAAATATCATCTATTAAAGAAAAAGAGGTATGAGACATTAACAGTTACTACAAACTTTACATAACCTACCGATATTATTACTAAAATGAACGTTCTTTGGAGACGAACATTGCTAATCTATAAGCGTAAACAGTAATAACTAGCATTAGATAAAAACAAGTTAAATAGATGCTATATAAATTCTAATATCTGTTTTTTACCATTATTTGAGGAGAAGATTATGTTTCGTTGGGCTATTATTTTTGCAGTGATCGCATTATTAGCGAGTTTCCTAGGTTTCGGTGGTGTCGCAGGATTGTCTGCTAATTTGGCATACATTTTCTTAGCAGTCGCTGTGATTTTATTCATTGTTGCCTTTGTCAGTCGTAAAATGTAAACACAGATTTTTCAGATAAAAAAAACCCTCAATTGAGGGTCTTTTTTTGTCTGTCTCACCGAAGAGGCCTCGGTCATACAGCAGTCATTATAAATATCCTATAAGCGTTTGGGCTGAATAATATGCTCCATGCGTTTGGCTAAACGAATATCTAGACTAGATATACCGCCTGTATCATGATTGGTTAAACGAACTTCTACGATATTATAGGTATTACGCCATTCTGGATGGTGCTCAAGCGCTTCAGCATGAAATGCCGCTTGATTCATAAAGCTCATAGCTTCGATAAAATCGCTAAAATGATAGGTTTTGACGATGCTATTGCCGTCACGCTGCCAACCAGCAAGCTCTTCTAGCTGTAGATTGATTTGTTTGTCAGATAAACTACTCATATTAATAACCTTTATTGTTATGTCGAATTGGTTTATTAAAAGTGGTACTAGGGTATGTCTCCTATGCGAAATAAAGATCTACATATTTTTCTGCTTCGCCCGATATCATTTAACTGAACCTAGTTAACGAATTACTTGAGCCTAATTACTTAGCCAGTTAAACTAAATCTTGATACTCAGGATGTTTGCTAATGTATGACGCGACAAATGAGCATTGCGGTATCACTTTTTTGTTTTGCTCACGCGCATAATTCAATGCGTGCCTTACCAGTGCTGAACCAACGCCTTGACCGCCTAATTGCTGCGGTACGATAGTATGATCGTAGACCAACTTGTCAGCACTTTCCTGATAGCTAATATAACCTGTCTGACCATTGATAGATGTCTCAAAACGTTTTGCTGCTTGATTATGAATAATGTCTAGATTTGGTTTAGAGGTTTGGTTACTCATTAATATACTCCATTTTTTATTATCGAATTTTTATCATGAACTAAATATTTTATTAATTCTAATAGTGCCAATTTAGTATGGAGGTTTGACGCTTAACAATCTAGACGCTTACCGTAATCGTTGATAGGACGACTGTTAATGTCATCTATGTCTTTTGTCCTACCTTATCATGCCCGTATCTAGTTGCAAATCTGAATATGTCACCATGCATAGGATGTGGCTTTACGAACGACTGGAGGCAAAAAGCGAGTGAAACCACCAGTATTCTCTATCGCCAACTTATCTTCTAAATCGGCCGCTGACCTATCATCTTTATGAGTAGTACTATCTGCATTTTTCGTTGACTGTACATAGGCTTGCCATTCTTTTTCACTAGGTTTGCTAAAGTGATAAATACGTCCCAGTACTTGCTTGAGTTGTGTGCCAAAGCGGCCAGTGTTGTAGGTTAAACCATACTTACGGCATATGGCCTGTACCTGCGGTGCAATCTTTGCATAGTGGCCAGCTGGCATATCAGGAAATATATGATGCTCAATTTGATGAGACAAGTTACCTGTCAAAAGATGGAACCATTTGCTGCCTTTGATATTGCTAGAGCCAAGGATTTGGCGTACATACCAGTCGCCTTTACTTTCATTGGCATCGAGATGGGTATAGATATGCGCTTGCTCAGTGAAATGCCCGCAAAAAATCACTGCCCACGTCCATAGATTTCGGACAGTGTTGGCAGTCATGTTGCCGCTCAGCGTACTAAAGGCGCTACGACGACCTAGCGCCATCGCTACCACAGACGGCAGTGCAATATAGTCTTTGCCTATTTGTCGTCCAATTTTGGCAAATAACGCGCGAGACTTTTGCTGCATGATTTTGTGCAGATCAGGGGAGTCAGCGTATTCATCTGCACTGATTTGGATGTCATGAAAGGCTACCGCCCATTCAAATCCAAATGCCAGTACCGCTGTACTAAACATATTGTAGCGATCTTCTGGCGTCCAAGGCTGCTCATCAGTCACTCGAATCAAGTGATAGCCTACGTCATGATCACGGCCTACAATATTGGTAAAAGTATGATGTAGATAATTATGTGAGTGTTGCCATAATGGAGCAGGGCAGACAATATCCCAGTCGAATTTTTGACTATTAAGGTGCGGGTGTTGCATCCAGTCATATTGACCATGCATAACGTTATGGCCTAGCTCCATGTTGTTCAATATTTTGCTAAAGCTAAGTAAAGACGTACCTAGTAGCCAAGTAGCGACCAGACTGCGTTTCGATGGCATACGCCCAGCCGCTGCGAGTAAACCACGGGCGATAATTTCACTATATACCACGGTGGCATATACTCGCTGTATGTAGCGTGCATCTTCACTGCCTAGCGAGTCCATGACGCTTTTGTACAGGGCATTGAGCTCTACGGCTAAAGCATCACTTTGAGGCTTTGATAGAGGGGCATCAGTTACTGTTGGGTAGCGAGTCCGTGTTGACGTGTCTGGCTGATCGCTAACATTGATTGCTTTATCATTAAGCTGCGTGTAAGGCGTTTGCGATGTCAAAGGCAAAGGCGCGTTTTTTGCTAGCTGTGCATCGGACAGGGGCGTCAAGATAGGTACGGCAGATTGTGGCGTAGTAACGGGTAGTAATAAGCGCATAAATAAATCCTTAACCGAAATGGCATGAATAAACAGCACTGCATCCGGTTTGATAAGTTATCTGAGTTTTAGCCTATAAAATAACGTTTGTCTTTTACTTCTCATAGGTTGTCTAGCATATACTTTCTATTGAGCCAGTCGTTCTATTAAATCAGTCATTAAACATCGAGTACCACATCAGTCATGGCAATGTTGATACAAGTCTGAATAGACTCGTAACCATCACCACTCACTTTCCCTGTTTGGACATTTTTGACCACGCCGCTGACTTTATTACAGCGGCATAACTGGCAAATACCTTGCCGGCAACCATGTGCTAGCCGTACATCTGCATTCTCAGCCGCAGCCAGTATGGTCGTGTCACTGCTAAACTGTCGTTGCCGTGACCGCAAATAGACAGTGTGTTCTTCTACAGGTATCGTTTTATCGAATGTTTGATTGCTACCGTTATCAACATTAGCTAGGGCATTACCAAAGTTCTCTACTATGATGTTATCGCGCAGCTGTTTGTCTATAGGTAAAGTTATCTCTGCGGCGGCTTTATATAAGCCAGCTAATAACGCTTGTGAACCGCAGGCAAATATCTGCGTATCTGATAGAGGTAAGTTTAGCGACAGCAGACCCTCTGCACTTAAATATTGTGTGCCAGCCAAATAGGTAGTCGGCTCTTCAGTATGGATTAGATGATAAGTGAAGTCTGGATGAGTATCGTTCAGCTGTTGCCACTGATGTTGCAGTTTGGATGAAACAGTCCGACTATAATGCAATAGCGCCACCTGATGTCCATTACTCAGGGCTTGAGTGATAAGTCCGAGCATGGGCGTGATACCGCTACCACCAGCAATAAATAGCAAAGGAATAGATTTGTCATTCTCTGATATTTCATGCCTTAGTATCGAGGTCTGCTCCAAAGTGAAATGACCAAGTGGCAGACTTGTATCAACGACGCTAGCCAGTGGCATTTGCTTGGTTAAATAGTCAGATACCAATCCTTGCGGTTTAATCGCGATAGTTACCGTATGGCGTTGGTCTGCCTTATGGCTCTCGGTATTATCGTCGAGCCACCATAGGGGTTGATGCGCCAAGCCCACTATCGAGTAACTACGCTGATAATAAACTCCATCGATACAAACGCACAAATCAAGATATTGACCGCCTTGCCAACCACCCATCATCTCAGAAGTCTGCTGCCTAAAGGCTCTATTGGTCTCAAAATGAAGTGCTATCAAATCATCACTTAACGTATAGCGTGCAATCAGGCGTAACTTAGGAGTCGTCAATGACCAAAAAGGATGTAAGCGCGATCCGATAAAATCGACAAACGCACGTTGAATAATTTCAGGGCGATAGCCGTTGGCCATATTGTCAGTACCTGTATGATTGCTATAAAGTAGGTGTTGAGACGAACACAAGGTCAGGTTATCAATCATTTTGATAATTAAATATCAAACGGATCTACTCGACTTTGTTAAGCCACACTAACATGCTAACGGCTATTGATTAAATTTGCGAAAGTTTTGATGCTATTTTTTGTGGTCTTTATAAAACGCTAATGAATCAAAATGTTAAGTTAGTTCATTAAGATAAGACTTCTTGAGTTATTTTTAAAGCGAGTTTTATAGCCAAAGGGCATAGCCTGCTGTCAAAAACAGTAAAACAACTGGTAAAACAACCTGTCAGCTTGCAGGGTATGCGCCACAATGCGATAATGACCTATAATTTGTAACCCTGATTTTGAGGTACGGCACGCTTGGCATCATCGCTGAGTTGCATTTGCTGTTCTCTTCTATGCAGTCTATCGGAGTGTTAATGGCTCAATATATTTACACGATGAACAACGTGTCAAAACTTGTTCCCCCTAAGCGTGAAATCCTAAAAAATATTAACCTATCGTTTTTCCCTGGTGCCAAAATTGGTGTTTTGGGTATTAACGGTTCAGGTAAATCAACCTTGCTACGTATCATGGCAGGTGTGGATACTGAGTTTAGTGGTGAAGCACGCGCGCAAGCAGGTACCAAAGTTGGCTATCTGCCACAGGAACCACAGCTAGATGATAGCAAAGACGTTCGCGGTAATGTCGAAGACGGTATGCGCGAAGCGTTAGATGCGCTAGCACGTTTAGATGCTATCTATGCTGAATACGCAGAGCCTGATGCTGATTTTGATAAACTTGCTGAAGAGCAAGGCAAGATGGAAGACATTATCCAGTCTTGGGATGCACACAACTTGAACAACCAGCTAGAAAAAGCAGCCGATGCGCTACGTCTGCCACCATGGGATGCTGACGTTAGCAAACTGTCAGGTGGTGAGAAACGCCGTGTGGCACTATGTCGTCTACTATTGTCGCGCCCTGACATGCTATTACTTGACGAACCGACCAACCATTTGGACGCCGAGTCTGTTGCATGGCTAGAGCAGTTCTTGCAGAACTACAGTGGTACTATCGTTGCCATTACCCATGATCGCTATTTCTTGGACAATGTTGCTCAATGGATATTGGAGCTTGACCGTGGCCATGGCTATCCGTATGAAGGCAACTATACTGAGTGGCTAGAGCAAAAGAACACGCGTCTAGAGCAGCAGAACAAGCAAGAAGAATCATTTGCTAAAGCGCTGAAAAAAGAGCTTGAGTGGATTCGCAAAAACCAAAAAGGCCAACAGGCCAAGTCTAAATCTCGTGTACAGCGTTTTGAAGAATTGAACTCAACTGAGTTCCAAAAACGTAATGAGACTTCTGAGATTTATATTCCACCTGGTCCACGTTTGGGTAATAAGGTTATTGAGATTAATGACATCTCTAAATCATTCGGCGATCGTCTGCTGTATGAAAACCTAAGCTTTAACGTACCAGCTGGTGGTATCGTTGGTATTATCGGTCCAAATGGTGCAGGTAAAACCACGCTATTTAACATGATTACTGAGCGCGATACCCCAGATACTGGTTCAGTTGATTTGGGTGAAAGTGTTAAAGTTGCCTATGTCGGTCAGGTACGTGATCATCTAGATGACAACAAAACCGTGTGGGAAGAAGTTTCTGACGGTCTCGATATCATTACCGTTGGTGACTACACCACGCCAAGCCGTGCCTATATCGGACGTTTTAACTTCAAAGGCTCAGATCAGCAAAAGCACGTTGGTCAATTATCAGGTGGTGAGCGTAACCGTTTGCAGTTAGCGAAGACGCTAAAGCAAGGCGCAAACGTATTGCTCCTTGATGAACCATCAAACGATTTGGATATCGAAACCTTACGTGCACTAGAGGATGCGATTCAAGTATTCCCAGGTACAGTAATGGTCGTATCGCATGATCGCTGGTTCCTTGATCGTATCGCGACTCATATCTTGGCGTTCGAAGAGGAAGGTCCAGTTTGGTTCGACGGTAACTATACTGAGTTTGAAGCGTATCGTAAAAAGACGATGGGTGATGACGCCAGTCCTAAGCGTGCCAAGTATAAGAAAATTACTAACTAGTACGGCTGTTGAATATAGTCCAATCCAAAAAAAGACCGCTAATCGTTAGCGGTCTTTTTTTATTTAGCTTAAAATTCTAAAGGGTATGGCTAGTTGTTAAAATTAACGCTTACGCCCAAACTTACGCTGTTTTTTATTGCTAATCTCAGTAATGGCGTGAGTGATTTCTTCTTCGTCCAAACTAGCGACTTGCTGCAAAATTTGCATCATATCAGGCGTTAACACGTACTTAGCATGATGAGCAATGTCATTAATACGATGATCGAAAGTCAGTATGCCTGTTTCATCGTCTTTTTGTAGATAGTCGAGACGAGTCAATGCACTGATAAAGCTAGTGAACAGGGCACGGTCAAAGAAGTCAGGAATATCATCTGCATAGAGCACAGACAAGCGCTGCCCAAGCAGGTGACACAGGTCAACAACTTCGTTTTCAGTTAAATTGCCAGAGCCTTGCTGAGCAAGTAGGGCAAGCGTCATAAAGTAACGCTCAAGGCTTTGTCCAACTGGAGTCGCCAGTACTTGTAGCTGCTGATAGTGCTTACTATTAGACTCAGGAACGCTGAGCGTATCATCACCTAAGTCAACGATGAGCCCATGAGATAGTAGATTATCAACTTTCTTATTGAGCGTATCAGCCAAGCCATGTGCTGGATAATATAAGAATAGCTCACTTTGTAAGAACGGATATAGCTGTTCAGCGATACTATCGAGACGGCTGCGTTTGATACGTCCATTGCGTGCGACTAGCGCAGACAGGAACGACAGCAAAATAAAGACATGCAAAATGTTGTTACGGAAGTAGCTGAGTAATGCTGCTTGCTTACCTGCGACCTGAATGATATCGCCCAAGATATGCGGCGTACGCTCAATAAGTTTTAACTTAATACCATAATCAATGATTTGCTGCGGCGTCATATCAGTGATAACTGTATCATCTGAGTAGACCAACTGCTGAGCCAGACCTTGGTACAGTGCGATTTGCTCACGGCAAATATTTTCATCCAATGCAGCTTTCGGTGCTGATAGCAGAACCAATGACAGCAGCGATACAGGTGTGACGACCGCAGCTTTGTTGATATGCTGCATGACTTTCACACCGATGTTATCAACCATGGCGCTAGTCTTTTCATCGAGCGGCGAGTCAGTACGATCGGATGGCAAACTATTAGCTGGCACATCGAATTTTGTCATAAAGTCGCTAAGGTGTAATGGCGTACCGAAGCTTAAGTGCACATTACCGAAGATACGTTCGATTTTGCGGCCAACTTTGAGCAGCCCGATTAAAGACTCCGACTCTTTCGGCTTACCTTTTAGCTCGCCGACATAAGTGCCGCCTTCCATAATACGCTCGTAACCAATATAAGTCGGTATAAATACCACAGGCTTATTGGTTTGGCGTAATTGGCTATGGACGGTCATCGCTAGCATACCCATTTTTGGTGGTAGCAGGCGACCTGAACGTGAGCGACCCCCTTCGATAAAGTATTCAATCGGGGTGTTGCGCGTGATCAGGGTATGCATATATTCGCGCAGTACAGCGGTATATAGCGCGTTACCACGGAAGCTACGACGGATATAAAAAGCAACGGCACCGCGTAATAGTGGGCCTAATACAGGTACATCTAAGTTATCACCTGCTGCAACATAAGGGATACTCAGGCCACGTTTGTAGATGACATAAGACAGTAATAGATAGTCAACATGGCTGCGATGACAAGGCACATAAATCAGCTCATAATCGGTCGCAAGGTCACGTACTCGCTCGAAGTGATGAACTTCTACGCCGTCATATAACTGCGTCCATAACCATGTCAGAAACTTGTAAAACCCACGGATGATAGAATGAGAGTAGTCATTGACCATCTCATTAGCGTAGCCCCTGGCCTGACTGCGAGCTTCTCGAACGCTAGTCCCTTTCTCGGCCGCTTCCATCTCGATCGCATGTTTGATCGCTGGCGAGTACACCAGCTTGTCTACCAAGTTGCGTCTATCTGATAAATCAGGGCCAAGCATACTGGCGCGCTGTTTATCTAAATAAATCGACAATTGCTGCTGCAACATACGAACCAGTTCACGATTACTATCAGCTGATGCAACTAGCGCATAGCTTGGTGTCTGCTCAGCGTCAGCTGCGGTATCAGTAGTAGTAGCGGCAGTTGACTCTATATCGAGTGAATCCGTCGCTGTTAAACTTGCTTTAAGAGCATCTGTAGCGACTGAGTCAAAGGTAGCAGGTCCTTCCACGTCGCCTTTGAGATTATCATTGATAATAGTACGTAAGTCTTGCGGTGGGTGAAACTGTACAAAAGTGTCGCGGCCCATCACCCCGATATTAAATAGTTGCTTGGTAATGCTAGGGTCTTGCCAGTTGTCGGCAGTTAGTAGCTTAAATAGCGAATCTTCTTTCTCAGGTGCGCGTCCCCACAGAATCGATACGGGCACTAGACGTACCTTTAACTCCGGATATTGCAACACAGCAGATACCAAGCGGGAAAGGCGAGGAGACAGCTGGCTGTCTTTAGCACTTGGGTGATTCAAAAATATGATGGCCGCATTTTCTTTAATATTATGGGCGGCATCATTTACTCCAACCAGTGCTGGCGGTAAATTGTGCTCTTGCGTCTGCAAGTCGATCAGAATACTGTTGGAACGAGAATAGTCCTGTAATACATAAAATCTTAGCGTCTGATCATCATTGTCGAACTCAGGTAGCTCGCCTAATAACTTAGGCTTTACGGCGATATTGAGCATCTGACCTGACAGCTTACGATACAGCTGATTGATCGGTGCATTAGAATAAGGCTTAGTAGCGATTGCATTGCCATCAGTTTTAGCAGTGCCATCAGTCGCGACTGGCGCTTTAAAAATCCGTTTTTTTAGGAACTTCGGTATCATAATCAGTATCAAAAATAGTCAAATATGTTGCGCTTATGATGCCATAAAAGCCACCAAAGCGATATATAGTGTCTGTATATACTACCAATATTAATACGGTTTGGTTACGCTGTAGTGAGTGACAGATTATACAAAATGCTCAAACATTTGAAAGTTCATATATTTAGCGTAATAATATATTTTTATCACCGATGACTCATAAATATAGCGTCCACTTCCCGATTTCATTTTACTAAGCCTAAAACTTATGACTCCAGCTATCAATCTTGCCAAAAAACGTAACCTTGATTACCAAGTACACGAATATATTCACGACAGCAATGCCGCATCGTTTGGTTTGGAAGCCGCAGAAAAACTCGGAGTAGCGGTGACAAAAGTGTTCAAAACTTTAGTAGTGACCACCGATACTGGCGTACTTGCTGTGGCGATATTACCAGTCGACAAGACACTTAATTTTAAAAAAATGGCTAAGGCACTATCCTCTAATAAATTGCTATCCTGCAAAAAAGTACAGATGGCCGACCCCAAACAAGTAGAGCGTAGTACGGGCTATGTGTTGGGCGGTGTTAGTCCACTGGGTCAAAAAAAGCGACTAAAAACCGTGATAGATAGCACAGCTCAAGATCAGGCCACTGTCTATGTAAGTGGTGGCCGCCGTGGTCTGGAGATTGAACTGCCGCCTGCACAGTTGGCTGCAACGCTTGATGCTTGCTTTAGTGACATTACTGATGAATGAAAGATTATACGGAGGCTACAATCTGCCTATTACAAAATGGCCATGTCGACAATTTCGCTAAGCATATTTATGAGTAATCTATACTGGGTTCGCTTGTATTGAAGATATTTTGGCGCAAGATTGTTGTAGATTGACCATAGCGATAAGGCGTAGACTTATACGCCAGCTTATCTATTATTTTTATCCACATTTAAGGACATGCTCATGCCACATTTAACCATTCAAGTGACACCCAACGTCAGTATCGCTCACGAAGAATCATTGCTCAAATCGCTAAACAAGGCGTTATGGGATAGTGGTCAGTTTAAACTGCCTACTGATATAAAAGCACGCATTGTACCTATTAACTCATTTCTAGTAGGTGTTGAAGATGATGAGCAGGCCAATGGATTTATTTATGCTCACCTAAAGCTGATGAGCGGACGCGATATGGCCACTCGTGACCAGTTGGCTGAGCTATTGGTTGCTACTATCGAAGAAAAAATAGGCGCAGAGCAGTCAGGACGTGCAGCATTGCAGATATGTGTAGAAGTTGAAGAGATAAGTGCGGTCTATCATAAGAAAATGCTTGGTAGCTAACAGTGCTTGCCTTAAATTACTCATTGCTGTGTATTATGTATAAATAGATTTTCAGTTAAGCACAAAAAAGCGCCTAAATGATAGGCGCTTTTTTATTAATTATCGATTCAGTTTTAGTCAATTTTAATCTAAGAAAGCAAAGTGATCGATTTCCATTGATGTCATGCTTTCGCTTGGGGCAACCATCGCTTCTGCGTGACCAGACGTGCGTGGTAGCAACTTATCAAAGTAGAATTCAGCAGTCTGAATTTTTGCTTTGTAGAACTCTGGTGCTTCTGTGCCGCCATTTTCTAGCTTTTCATAAGCGACCGCTGCCATACGCGCCCAGTGATAACCCATCATTACGTAGCCTGAGTACATTAGGAAGTCCTCTGACGCGGCTGAGATGATTTCACGATCTTTACGTGCCATCAGCATCAAGCGTACCGTCAAGGTGTTCCACTCAGCACATAGCTTGGTCAATGCCCAAACGAATTTACGCATTTCTTTATCGAGTGCGTACTCGCCACACCATTTCATGATGCTTGACGTGTAGTCACGGATAATCTTACCTTTAGACTGTAAGATAACCTTACGACCTAGTAGATCAAGTGCTTGTACGCCAGTAGTCCCTTCGTACATCGTCGCAATACGAGCATCACGAGCGATCATCTCCATGCCCCATTCTTTGATGTAGCCGTGACCACCATAGACTTGCTGACCATGCTTAGCAGCTTCGATACCTAGCTCAGTTAAGAAGCCTTTTAGAATTGGCGTATAGAAGCCCAATTTGTCATCCCATTTTTCGAACTCTTCATCATCGCCATTGACAATACCTTGTGCCATTTTATCTGCATAACGTGCTGAATGATAAATCATTGAGCGACCGCCTTCAGCAAAGGCTTTTTGCGTCAGTAGCATACGGCGTACGTCGGCATGATGGATAATAGCATCAGCTACTTTTTCAGGATCTTTAGTACCAGATAGCGTACGCATAGAACGGCGTTCTTTGGCATATGGCAGTGCATTTTGGAAAGACAACTCAGTATGCGCCAGACCTTGGATACCAGTACCGATACGAGCCGTGTTCATGAATGTGAACATGGCTTTTAGGCCTTTATGCGGTTCGCCAATCAAGTAGCCGACTGCGCCGTCAAAGTTCAATACACACGTCGAAGATGCGCTGATGCCCATTTTGTGCTCAATTGAACCACAAACTACGGCATTGCGCTCGCCAGCTTCACCTTCAGCATTCGGGGTGAATTTTGGTACGATAAATAGTGATATACCGCGCGTGCCTTCTGGTGCATTTGGTAGGCGTGCTAGGACGATATGGACGATGTTATCTGTTAAGTCATGCTCACCGCTTGAGATAAAGATTTTGGTACCGCTGATTTTGTAGGTACCGTCATCTTGTGGAATGGCTTTTGATTTAACTTGACCCAAATCCGTACCACACTGTGGCTCAGTCAGACACATGGTACCTGCCCATGAGCCTTCGACCAGTTTAGGTAAATACAGTGCTTTTTGCTCGTCAGTACCGTACTGAAGCAATGTGTTGATACAACCTGTTGATAGACCAGGATACATCGACCATGACCAGTTAGCAGTACCGATCATCTCAGATTTAATAAGGTTGATTGACGTTGGCAGATTCATACCACCGAATTCTTCAGGATATGAGATACCTTGCCAGCCGCCTTCTACGAACTGGTCATAAGCCTCTTTGAAGCCCTTTGGCGTGGTCACGACGCCATCTTCAAAATGACAGCCTTCTTCACCACCTGATTGATAGAGCGGGGCAATGACGTTTTCAGCAAAATCAGCCATACCTTGTAGAATCATGTCTACAGTTTCAGGATCAGCGTTTTCGCCGTTGTCTAAGCTTTTATAATGCGTCTGATAGTCAAATACATCATTAATCAAAAATTTGATATCACGTAAGGGGGCTTTGTAAGTTAACATAATCGCTCTCTTTGGTTAGTTCGCTATCATAGACTTATGGCGCAATATTTGAGTCACAATTTATGTAAGCGATATTTACTTATTTTAGATGAGCTAGACGTTATATTAGTCATCAAGTGAATTATTAGTGGACAGCTTTCCAGTGTATTAGTTATTAGAACGTCTTTAGTGACGGACAGCTGTTATGGCGTTGATATGATTATAAATCTTAAACAGCGACAAATATACAACTAATAACTATTATTCATGATTAATTATGTTATTAATTCATTTTAGTTTGTATAGGTAAATTGTATCTTCGCTTGAAATTACTCTATAAAGGGCTATGTAGACTCATCTAAATTCAAAGAAAAATGGACTTATCAAATAGGAAAAGCCATTTATGAGTACCTCAAAAAAGCAACAGCGAGCCTCTTGGTTAAGCGCACTATTAACTCGTATTAAGGGGTTAATCGATGGTGAGCTGAATCATTTACTCACAGTCAATCGCAGTCAGCGACCATGGCATATGCCCATCATCGCGGCGATTGCGATTAGCTTTCCGGTGTTTGTAGGGGCTTATTTTGGTGACTTGTCTTCAGGTATCAAAGCATCGCTAGGCTCGATGATTATTCTAAACCTACCATTTACAGGCGGGCTACCACATCGGCTAGTGACGGTCATGGCTTGGGGGTTTGCGATGATACTCAGCTTTGCACTGGGGCTGATCGCGCAGCTGATGCCAGTGTTGCGGCTGCCTGTGTTTATGCTGATTGGGATTAGCGTGGTGATGTTAGGTCGTTATTATCGGCAACCACCACCAGCGGGATTGTTTGTATTGATGGCGGGTGCGATTGCGCTATTTATCCCCGTGCCGATTGATCAAGTGCTCTCAGCGATAGGGCTTGTGATATTGGGTAGTGGCTCCTCGATGTTGCTAGCGCTACTCTATAGTTTGTTCTTATTGGCGGCCCGTCCTGTTGCTTCTGTACCTGTTTATGACTATCAGCCTGATATGATTAGCGATAGTCTGATCGTGGTAAGTTTCGTTAGTTTGGCGTTGGTCATCGCCGTTCTGTTAGAGCTGCCTTATCCGTATTGGGCAGCGATGAGCTGCTTTATTATCATCCAAGGTATGCAGCTACGAACCATGTGGATCAAACAGTTGCATCGATTATTAGGTACATTGGTTGGCATGGGAGTGGCGGGCTGGATGCTGTCTTGGGGACTATCAGGATGGGGCATCGCTATCGCGATACTGTGTATGATGTTTTTGATTGAATCGTTTGTGGATCGGCATTATGGACTGGCGGTGATATTTATCACGCCGCTGACGATATTTATCGCTGAGTATGGTAGTACGATGTCAGTGCCACCAGTCGCTGGAGAGGTTATCCAAGCGCGTATGATTGATACGGCGCTCGGCTGCATGATTGGACTGAGTGGTGGTCTAGCGATACACTCTACGCGATTGCGTGTACCGCTGCGCCGTTTTGAAAATTGGCTATTACTGCGTTTTAGTTAATAGTCATAGCTCTACAATGCTTTCTCTTTGATTAACTGTCTTTATTTAGCGCTGTTGTCACTTGTGCCACATCGATAGTATGCCCAGTCCAACGCTCAAAGCTTAAAGCGGCTTGACCGATGAGCATACCGTAGCCTTCAGAGGTCTGTGCGCCACGAGCGGCAAAGTGCTGCAAGAATGGCAGCGGACGACCATACATCATGTCGTAAGCGTACTGACAGTTTAGAACATCATCCAGTGGCAACGTATCATCTGATAAACCAATAGAGGTGGCATTAATGATAATGTCAAAAGCGCCACTGAGTTCATTGGTTGCACAAACCTCGATATTTTGGTCATCGATTATTGAGCTGGCCGCACTGAGCTCATTTACCAAATCAGCTGCCTTAGACACGGTGCGATTGGCAATCGTGAGAGAGTTAATACCTGCTTCAAATAACGGTAGTATCACGCCACGAGCGGCACCACCTGCACCTATTAGCGCCACACGAGCATCGGTCAGCGGCCATTCCATACTCATAATGTGATTGATAAGTCCTTGTCCATCCGTGTTATCACCATAGAGTGCTTCAGTGATTGGCACGCCGCTTTCTAATAGTGCTTTGTTCAACATTAATGTATTGACCGCGCCTGCCGTCTTGGCATGTTCTGATAAGCCACCACGCGCTGCGCAGCAGTCATAAGCAACTTGTTTAAAAGGAACCGTCACGTTAGCGCCCACACCGCCACCGCAAAAAAACGCCTCAACAACAGCCGTAAAACTGGCGGCATCATCAGGGCAGTACTGCCGCTGATAGCTAATATCAATCCCTGCTTGGATAGCAAACTGCTCATGAATTTCAGGAGATTTACTATGGGCGATTGGATTGCCAATAACGATAAAGTGTTGGGTCATAAATAGTCCGCTGGCTAGAGAATAAAAATACTATCAAAGAAGCAATAAGTGGCGCTCAATCATCATAAGGGATAACGCTATGATTGACAAACCAAGAGGCTATCACCAATCGATTATTAGAAAGTGACAGTGTTAATCAGAGGCTGCCTTATCGCTTTTGAAAATAAATTGTGACATTGAAGCAAACATACGCAAAACAAGCGCAAGCAGATTTCTACTTTCTACTAAAGAGAAGGTCGTTTTGGTACGTTATATATTTAACAAATCTGTACTCTCGGGGAGTGCTCCGCGTAACGTAAAAGGTAGTCAAGTGCTGAGCAGTTGGGTAAACTATAAAATATGGAAACCTATATCAATATGCTGTAATGACTGCTAGATTATAATGTTTGTGAAATATGCTCTTTATTGAAAACTATTCGTTATCAGCGGCGTTCCTGCCAGCTCGTTAATACTATTTCGAGATCAATCTAAAAGTGTGAGTAAATTATCCATGTGGAATCCTAACCTACAGACCCTTCTAGTCGGTACGATAATGGCCGTTGGTGTGACGCTCAGTGGCTGTGACAGCACCAAAGAAGATGCTCCAAATCCAGATGCTGAGACCACTGAGCAAGCAACAACGAATGAGCCAGTACAGGACAGCGCAAACAATCCTGACCTAGATGGCGCCACTGCTCAGCAAGGCACGCCAGTGAGATATGATGTCGCAGCATGGGGTACTGATAAGGTTGAGTCGCTCGCTGTAGATGAGTTAGATAGTATAAAATCGGTGTTTGGCGAAGTGATGAGTACTGACGAAAACAGCCTAGACTATGCCAGTAATCCAGCGGCGAAATATCGCTTTATGAAAACGGATGCGCCTTATCTAGATATCATCGACTCTGAAAAATATCTAGAGCTAGGCTGGTACTATGCCAATCCTACTGATACAGACAAAGAAAAAGAGCTGAGCCAAAACCACGCCAAAAAAGCCTATCAGCTATCGCGTCAATTGATGGGTGATGATGGCGGAAAAATGGTTGCTGATATGCTCAATAGTCAAATCATCAAAAATAGAATCGTCGGTGGACAAAAGATAGAGCTGGCAAAATGCGAATTTTATAGCTGTATGCTGGTTATCAATAAAGCCGCTGCTCAAACAGACAATAGCTAAATCATGACCGATACGATGTCAGTGCCAAACGGGTGGGTGTGTCTGTACCCACAAGTCAGCAGTGTGACCGAAGATAGTAGTTTGACCAAAGACAGCAGTGTGATTGAAGATAACAGGACAACCAGCCAAACGGTAACCATGTCTCTAGATAATCGCGGGCTGGCATACGCTGATGGCTTCTTTACTACCATGGGCGTTATTGATGGGTTGATACTATGGTCAGATTATCATTATCAGCGGCTTGTCTCTCATGCTGAAGCCTTGCAGCTAAACATAAATAGCGAAGAGCTATTAGCAGTACTGCAGCTGTATGCCCAGCAGTTAGAGCAAGGTATGCTCAAGCTAGTGGTCACTCGCGCTGCGCAGAATGTACGCGGTTATGGCTATGCACCTAATGCAAATGGTAGCGACTGTGAAATATGGCTAAAGGCTACGGCAATGCGAGTTTCTACTGCGCTGCAACTGTCCTTGCCTAATGGAAACTTAGTACCTATCCAACCTAATGCTTCGGCAATATGTTTGTCTTCTCAGATTGCTTGCTTACCGCCATCGCTGGCAGGTCTCAAGAGTCTTAATCGTTTAGACAATGTCCTCGCTAGTGGTGAGCTACAGCGGATAAAAGCTGAGCCATTGGCATCAAAGCTTGCTTCAACACTTGGTGAAGGTTTGCTGCGCGATATGAGTGGGCAGTGGGTTGAGGGTACGATGAGTAATGTATTCTATCAATTGGCAGAAGAGTCGCTATCGGAATCCAAAACTGCCTCTAGTATTCATAAAGATAATGAAAACTACCTAACCACCGGTCAGTGGTACACGCCTTCCATGGATCAATCGGGTGTCACTGGCGTCATGCGTCAGGTAATTATAGATGCGCTATCCACGACGCAATATCCAGTCATAATCAGGTCGCTACAAGATGATGATTTGCCTAAGTTAACGCAGCTTTTCTTTTGCAATGCACTGCGCGGTATCATGCCAATGAGCAGTCTGACGTTATTGTCAGGTGATGTTGTGGATTTTGAATCTGCCTAGCTGTTATTGAAAGATATTGAATTGGGTATCAATAAAATCATCTGGATATAAAACCACTTGCTCATTTCTATACATCTCTTGCGCTTTCAAAAGGGCACTTTGCTCATCTTCTGCGACAACATCCACGATAGTGCTTAATGTTTCGACAATTTCAACTTGAAAGGTTTGTGCTGCCTTTTTATCTTTTATTATTATATTCACACTCGATTCTCATATATCACTTCAGTCATTTATAGCAAGTAGATTAGCAAAAGTCCTCAAAAGAAGTGATCGTCTTTTGTTACGCAGACTTGTGTCATAAAGCAAATCGATCAATGCTGCTTATCTAATAAGGAGATAAGCCAATGTACGAAGTTTATGAAGATGAAAGTATCCCGCTACAAATCCGTAGTTTGATGGTTTTTGATGAAATCTGTAAATTAGCGAAGAAAGAACCTGATGAAATTATTCATTTATCAAAATTTACTCAGTTATCACTCGGAGTTATGTATCTAAAGGATTTCAAGAAATTTATAGCCTTTGGTGGTGTGTTTGAGTATGCACAAACACCTGAAGAAGTTATTGAGCAACGTATTCGCATTTTTCCTAACGACGAGCCAGTAAAGTGTGCGCTGACTGTTAATCTAAAGCAGTTTACTCGCCCAGCTAGTACACCTATACAATTAGTGTGGTATTGGAATAAATATGTAAAGAATAGAATGCATGCTTATGTTGACTATCGTGAAGAAGTTTTTTTTCGGATAAATGATGAAATCGATTCGGATTATCCACCGCATAAGTTTCATGACCGTCTAGTTGCGACAGCTCGTCTGCCACTATGGGATGATAGAGATGAGTTAATTGCAGATGTATACCGTGACAATCAAGGCGAACCTAGACCTGAACGTTATAATGAAAGGCGTCTGTTATAATTCGAAATAATTACTATGTTATACGAAACTCATAATTAAGTTACTACTTATAGTTATAGCTGCTAATAAATTTTAGCGGCTGTAATATTATGATCTTGATACTGTGTTTATATGACGTATCAGCCTTCTTACATAAATCATCACTAGCCTTTGTGGCTCCGTCAATTGAAGTTAATGTACTGGTACTTTCGCAAGAAGTCTATTGAGTGATGCATATCTCCAATAACGTTCTTCATAATTGATCGTCTTTTGTTAATGAGTATTGCGTACTGATGTTAATCGATCAATGATTGCATTCTATCCAATACTATCTAACAGGGGATAATAAATGCGAACTACCTATGAAGATCAACGAATTCCACTACAAGTTCGTAGATTGATGATATTTAATAAAGTTTGCGGTGCAGCGAAAAGAGACCCTGATGAAATAATTCACTTACCTTGTTATTCACAGATAGCATTTAGTATTGTTTATTCTAAGAAAGATAAAAAATACACAGTATTTGGGAGTGTGTTTAAGTATGCGCATACCCGTCAAGAAGTCATTGAACAAGGTTTAGATAAACAGTTTCATGAAGATACTGTGATGTGTGCAATCACAACCGAAAGACAAGCTTTTACTAAAGCTTCTCGCACTCCGTTAGGGCTGCTAATGAGCTGGAATAAACAGGTAAAAAATCGAGCTTATACCTGTCTCGATGGCAATGTGAAACACTTTTTCAAAGTAAATGATGAGCTAGAGCTAGATTACCCTCCTCATAAGTTTTACGGTCGTTTGGTTGCTGCCAAAGGTTTACCATTATGGAATGATAAGTGTTCTTAGTATAATTTTCGATAGTGACCACGGCTTACAAATTCAATGATGCCTTTATCTCGTAATATTTGTAATTGTTGGCGGATTTTATCTTTTACGTGGTTGTTTTCAGGATGTTTGAGCTGCAACTCGTCAGCAAAAGCATAAACTTGATTGAGAGAAAAACTGACATCGAGACGGTCGATACATTGCCAGACATCGAGTGTCCAACCGCGTGAAGCCATAGATTGCTTGCGTAAAAACAAAGTCTTTTGGAACTGTTGGGTGACATTTTCACGCGGTATAACTTGTTGGTCTTTGACCAAAAATACTTTGCCCGATTCGGGTACGTGGCGTAAGTCAATATTGCAACCAACCCAACCTGCTCGTTTGGCATTCACTGATAAGGGTTTACGCTTAACAATAATATCGGGCGTAAAGAAATGCTTGGGAATAATTAGAAAATTATTAACGGTGTATTCTTTTGAGTAGGTCAAAAAGAAAAAGCTGGGATTATCCTTACTATTGATACGCTCAATCATCGTCTTATAAGCGCCATCATTGACAACATTGCTTAACTTGGCTTTTTTACTTTTTAGCTCATATTGCTCATTACAATTTTCGCAATAAAAATCAGCGACAGGTTTGTTATTAGCAAACTCAGCTAGCGATTGGGCGCTACAATTGGTGCAGTAACTATTTTCTTTTACCCATGCTTCGCTGAGTACACGAACTTTTTGAGGTTCAGAGTGATAGTTTTTAGCAAGACTTTGGTTAAAATGTATGTTCATAAGATATTTTTATTATTAATAGATAAGCTGAGAATACTGAAAAAAACACCTAAGTATTAAGCCATATAAACGGCTATCAATAGCAAGATAATTCATAAGCTAAGCAAATACCATTGAAAATCGCACGGTTCAGTGCTAAATTCTAGCAAACATCTGCCTCGCGAGTTGCCATGAGCAAGCCTACACCCAATATACCATCTGAACGTCCCAATGAGTCGCCGTCAAACAAACAAGATGGCACAGTCGAGGAGCGTGTAGATACTACGCTGCCGGACGCGCAACCAGTGGTAGATGAGGTGGAAGACACATCAGCAACGCCAGCAACCAACGTCTCGCTTATCAGTGGTAACAGTAAACCGCGTCAATATAAAGTCAATAACCCATCGTTTTTTATGCAACGTGGCTATCAAGTGCTGCTAGTGTTGGGGCTTATTGCTGCATTTTTCTTAGTCATGGTTTATCAGACGTTGTTTGGTCGTATCGAGCAGCCGCAGCAAATGGTCACGATTGAACCAGGTCAGACGTATTATGGTCTATTACCGCAGTGGCAGCAGCAGATTCCGCTGTTTTCGGCAGGCGTGGCCAAGCTATATATTAAGTCACAAGTCGATGCGCCGTTGCATGCTGGTACGTATCAACTACCCGAAAACCCGACTATCGCTGAGGCGCTACAAATACTAGGTCAAGGCGCAAAAGCGGCTATGGTCAAGGTACAGATTATCGAAGGTAAGACATCTAAAGACCTTTATCAAGTGCTGCGTGATAATGATAAAATTGAAAAAGAAGTACTGACTGTAGATAGTGATAATGCGAGTATTGCCCAAGCACTAGATTTGACGGGTGTATTGCCAGACAGCGTTGTTAATAGTAGTGACCCGATTGTTAACTACAATCTTGAAGGTTGGTTCGCGCCTGATACTTATTATTATGGCGAAGGGACCAGCGATAAAAAAGTATTGACTGACTTGTATAAGCGTCAGCAGCAGGTACTGACTGATGCGTGGGAGAATCGTGCACCGAATCTGCCTTATAAGAGTCCATATGAAGCGCTAGTCATGGCGTCTATTATCGAAAAAGAGACCAGCGTTGCTGATGAACGTCCTTTAGTCTCTGCCGTATTTAGAAACCGCTTGAATAAAAACATGCGTATGCAGACGGACCCGACTATTATCTATGGTATGGGTAGTCGTTATGATGGCAATATCCGCCGCAAAGACATCAACGAAAAAACGTCTTACAACACCTACCAAATTGATGGCTTACCGCCAACGCCAATTGCGCTACCATCAGCGGCCTCTATCGAAGCGACCTTACATCCTGCTGATAGTGAAGCGTTGTATTTTGTGGCAACGGGCAATGGCGGGCACAAATTTACCAATAGCTTGGCTGAGCATAATCAAGCGGTAAAAGACTATCTCAGTGTCATGCGTGAGAAAAAATCTCAAACGCCGCCGCAGTAATATTCCTTCTTAATCTTCTTAAAAAACTTATCATTTATTGAGTGCTACAAAGTAGAGGTAGCGCTCATCAATGACATAAGGTCATATCATGTCAGTATCTATGCACACCAGCGCAACACCATCACATACCAACACACAATCATCGAATCTACCTGAATCAAGTGCTTCAAATACAGAAACGGCACCTACGTTAGGCCGCTTTATTAGTTTTGAAGGGACTGAAGGCGTGGGCAAAACCACCGCGATTGAACAGCTGTGTTTGCGGTTAGAAGCTAATGGCATTTCGTATCTGCGTACTCGTGAACCGGGTGGTAGCCCATTTGCCGAGCAATTGCGTGATATATTATTAGATCCAGCGACTGATATCGAAGACGATACCGAGCTGCTGCTATTGTTTGCGGCGCGCTGTGATCACATGCAGCAAGTCATTTTACCAGCGCTCCAAAATGGTACTTGGGTAATATGTGATAGGTTTACCGACTCTACTATCGCGTATCAGGGCTTTGGGCGTGCGTATGGCGACGAGTTGGTACGTGGTAAAATCGATATGCTTATCAAACAATTTGTGACGCAGCTTCCTGAGCTAACATTATGGCTAGATTTGCCAGTAGCAGAGGGCATGAAACGTGCCAACAAGCGCAGTGCGGCAGATCGTTTTGAGCAACAGGCTACCGAGTTTTTTACTTGGGTGCATACTGGTTTTAGTCAGCTTGCGAGCGAGTATCCTGAGCGCATACAGCGTATTGATGCATCGGGCAGTACGGATGAAGTGAGTACGCGTATATGGCAGACGGTTATGGACAGATTCGATATCAAATAATTAAATTTTGCCAAGTAGATTTATAAGGCAGTTAGATGTATCGATAGCCAGTCAGTCAGGCAGGCAGTCAGTCAGTTAGTTAGCACCAACAAAAAGCCCCAGCATATTGCTGGGGCTTTTTGTTAAGGTAAATATTTTATCTTTAAATCAATAAAGCAGATAACTATGCACGTTATTTGTCATCTATTTTATCTACTTTTATACCCTCAGTAGTAGCGATAGAGGCGTCGTTATCTTGAGCAGAGTCAGGTAGACGGTTTGGGTCAAGCGCGCCTTTTTTGTTTTTAGGGGCACTACCATTGCCATTACTGTTCGTAGAGGTTTTGGCCTTCGAAGTCGCTGTCGAATTTGCAGACATGACGCCTTTATTATCTCCATTAGTAGCAGACGTTTTTGGCTCTTCTACTGGCTCACTTTTCTCTACGGTAGTGCTAGAAGGTGACTTAGTCTCGGTGTTACTGCTTTGGGTGGCTGATGACTGATTAGCAGTGTTTTGCTCATCATTTTTGTCACTATCTACCAAAGACTCTGGCGCTGCTGTCTGGCTATCGTCAGGGTTAGGTTCCTGCTCTTTACGCTTTTCAGGGGCTTTTGAGTTAGATTCAAAGTTAGCATCAGCTGCCATACGAGCCTGCTCTTGCTTAGGCGTTACATCGACTGGCTTCGGCTGTACTTCATCGTCTACCACTAGCGATATGAGCTTACGGTCACGAGGGACAGTACCGTCAAACTTATCAGTGATAACGTGCAGTTTGCCTTCTTTGTCTACCGTATATAGCGGTACGAACTGCTTATTATCCGCTTTATACTGCTCAAAGCTATAGCTATCCGTAATATTGGTAATCTTAATTCGAGCTTTTTTGGACAGCATACTGGCAAGCTTGGTATAGGTCACATCTTTGCCAAACAACCACTGTGAGTGGAAGTTCGATTGCTTATCATCACGCTCGCTTTTGACTTTTTCGTCACTGAATTTAAGACGATATAGCTTACGCTCACCAAATTCATGACGATAATGAATCTCGGACAACGTGTTCATTTCTTTGTCCATACTCATCGCAAACAAGCGACCAATACCGATCAGATCCAGATGATGATCTGCGTGATCAGAGATAGGGTTGCCAAAGTAAGTACGTAGACCGCTCATGCGTGCGCGTGCAATATTAGTGTAGTTATTGTGCGCAACGATGACGTCAAAACCTTGGTCTTTGAGAGAGGTAGCAATCAATAGCGTAATTGGGTTTGAGCCAACGATAAGGATACCGTTGGTCTCAGGCTCACGTACGCCTAGTAGATTACCGACGACCTTTGCACCCAGGCCCTGAATCATGACCGTACCGATAATGACCATAAATACCAGAGGTACAAGTAGCTCTACGCCTTGAATATCATACTCTTGCAAACGAATCGCAAACAGGGATGAGATAGCAGCAGCGACGATACCACGTGGCCCAATCCAGCTAATCATCAGCTTTTCATTGGTCTTAAGGTTCGAGCCGATAGCCGATGCCCAGACCGATAGTGGACGTGCCACAAACATCACGATAGCGAGCAGCACTAGCCCTGCAAAACCAACGCTGAGCAAACTTGCCAACTCTACACGCGCCGCCAGAATAATGAACAGCACTGAAATCAGCAAAATGGTCAACGACTCATTGAACTCTAAAATCGTCTCACGGGGGAATTTTGGCCAGTTCGCCAATGCCACGCCCAGTACTGTGACGGTCAATAGACCTGACTCATGCTCTAGGTGATTCGATATCGAAAATAAGACCAGTACAAATGCTAGAGTAAACACATTACGCAAAAACTCAGGAATCATATGACGGCGCATAAGGAAGGCAAGTAGCCAAGCGCCCGCCATACCCATTGCAGTTGCCAATACAACAATCTTAGCAAACAGTAGAATACTACTGGCTTCGCCGCCTGAGATAATGTACTCATAGACCAATACCACAGCGATAGCGCCGATTGGGTCAATGATAATACCTTCCCACTTCAAGATGTTGGAAATAGTTTTGTTGGGGCGCACACTACGCAGCAGCGGCATAATGACCGTTGGACCAGTCACACAGACCAGCGCACCAAAGAGTAGAGCAATCAATGGATCGACATCGAATAGTAGATAAGTCGATAGGGCCACGATAGCAATGGTAATCAGTACACCGACTGATACCAGCATCTGTACCACGGTACCATGCTGCTTAATCTCATCGAACTCTAGCGTTAACGATCCTTCAAATAGGATAATCGCTACGCCCAAAGAGATGAAAGGAAACATCAGCTCGCCCAACACCAAGTCTGGGTCAAATACACCCAGCACTGGGCCGACGATAATACCAATCAGTAATAAAAATAAAATGGATGGTTGCTTTAAATACCAAGCCAACCATTGGGCGGCAATGCCAATCCCAACCACGCCGGATAGCAAAAGGGCGGTATCCATAAATTAATCCTTTTATAATCTTGTCATATTTTATATCTACCGATAGCTGTTATAAGATAGTCGCTACCGTTTATTTAACATTAAGTTGTTATCCGTTTTTATTGTAGCTAGACCATCGCACTGATAGACCTCATGAATCACAACATAAGCTAGATATGATATAACTACTATAAAGTAGCAAAGACAAAAGCGCTTCTAGATAAATCACAATACGCTAGAAATGCAAAAGATGGAAAACAAGAGTGATGATAGCCAGTTCATAAGCCTGCAATAAACAGCCCTATATACAAGCTAACTTTTGTTTGTTTAGTAAAATATTTGGTTTGACATCATACCATGATTTTATTTCGAGCTGATGTAAGCCGTACCTGCTAAAAAGCTATCTCACGGCCACGAAAGTATACGAAGCCCGTATGAAATAACGCTGTCTTGGGGTATCCTGCACTATGCAAAAGGCATCAGCACAATACTTCAAGTTTTTATTTATCATACAGTAGCTGCGTGGGTCATGCACGTCACGCATAGGATAATAGTGTTGGCGTCATAAAATGTCATATACTGAACGTTGAGAGTATTTATTTTTATAAGACGCTATTAATCATGTTCTACACTATTAACCATCTTCTAAAGACCGGCACTCTATAAATATTCAAGTAATGAGTAGTGATAAAAATAAGCGTAAATTAATTGCTAAATAGTTATGACAATAAGTTCGAATAAAAGTGCTGCGCCACATAAATAGACAAGATAAAAGAATATAATTTCACCAAATAGTAACGAATAGGGGCATACCGCTTGGTGTAGTCGCTATCGCTAACAATCATAACGTGGCTGTTAATAACAGCGATTACTCATATGGAGGACACAAAATGCCTATCAATATGTTCAAAGGACAGACCACTGCCAATATGCAGCGCTGGTTACAACGTAGTGCGCTGGCACTCGCTGTTAGTACCGCTACGTTCGCTAGTATCAATGTCACGACGATAAACAATGCTCAGGCTGCAGTCACTACGGCTGATTTCTCTGGTTTGGTGCAACAAGTCACGCCAGCAGTAGCACGCGTCAATGTCACCAAAACGATTAGTGAGGCCGAGCTCGCTAAGGCTCAGACTGCTGAAGTATTGCGTCAGTTCTTTGGTGATCGTCTACGTATCCCTGATCGAGTCGCGACGCCAGCGATTGAACATGCTTATGGTACGGCCTTTTTTATTACCTCCAATGGATATATGCTGACCAATCATCATGTCATAGCAGGTGCTGACAAAATCACTGTGACACTCAATGATAGAACTGAGCTTGATGCAACTTTGGTTGGTAGTGACGAGCGCTCAGATGTGGCCGTGCTAAAAGTTGAGGGCAGTCAATTTCCAGCCTTGCCTATCGGCGACTCAAGTGGTCTAAAAGTAGGGGAGCCAGTATTAGCAATCGGTTCGCCATTTGGTTTTGACTACTCAGCCTCTGCTGGTATTGTCAGTGCCAAGTCGCGTAGCTTCTCGCGTGAAACGAGCGTGCCATTTATCCAAACCGATGTGGCATTAAACCCGGGTAACTCTGGCGGGCCACTATTTAACCAGCGCGGCGAAGTGATTGGAATCAATTCGCGTATTTTTAGCGGTACTGGCGGTTATATGGGACTGTCATTCTCTATTCCTATTGACGCTGCCATGGACATTTATGAGCAGCTAAAAAATGATGGTGAAGTGGCGCGTGCATATCTAGGAATTTATCCACAAGATATCGATCGCAATCTGGCCGAGGCTTATAATTTAGAGCGCCCTCAAGGTGCCTTACTGACTCGTGTATCACCAGATTCACCAGCACAAAAATCAGGCCTAAAACCTGGTGACATCATCTTGCAATACAATGACGTACAAATCATGGAGGCATCAGACTTGCTGAACTTGCTCAACCGAGCGCGTCCAAGCGACCCATTCCGTGCACGGATTCAGCGCAACGGTAAGCAGATGGTGATTAACGGCAAGCTCGCTTACGCGCCCAATGATGTAAGAGCACAGAGCGGCGATGAGCAAAATGATGATGTACAGTTGGGCTTGCGTTTACGTGATTTGACGGCAGATGAACAGGCAGAAATCGCTGTAGATAATAAAACCGGTATATTGGTTACCACAGTGGATCCTACTGGATTGGCGGCGCGCTCAGGTATTCTAGCAGGCGATGTCATCACTAACTTTCATCAAAAGCCGATTAAAACAGTGGCAGACTTTTCAGGTGCTATCTCATCTCTTCCTAAAAAAGGCGTGGTCACTATAGAAGTTATACGCCAAGGCATTCCTGCTATTATTGGTCTACGTATTGAGTAGGTGTCATGATTAAAGCGTGACTGTTAATGTGGCTAATAATATAACTCAGGTTACGATGCAGAGTATAAAGGCAGCGCGCACGTCAATAATTGTGCTTGTCTATCATGGAGGTCGACCTCTATAATGTTTGGTTTTTTATCAAACAGCTAAGAGTAAGACCTCAACAGCAATCCATTCGTTAAGTGAATTATTGATCAATCAATAGGCTCTAAGGTGGGCCGAGTCGCTTAGTCGGCTCGTACCATTATGCAACCGCTAGGTAATTATGACTGACCCCGCTCTACATACGCTTATTACAACGACGTCAGCAGCATTGCTAGCGTACATTGCACTGTGGTCAGGGCTACAAACGTTTAATGCCAATCCTACCAAGCGCTTTATACGTATTTGGGTGAAGCTTGCATTATATTATGCCGCCTATACGATGCCTGTTTGGGCGATATTGCTTATCATGGTTTGGTCACAGGACCTGATGCCGATGTTAGCGCAGCTATCACTATCTGCCGTACTTATGGCAATATTGATGATGGGCTTGTACTTTTATACTGTCATTGTACAACCCAACCGCTTACGATTAGAGCATCATTCTATTGACTTAGATTTGTCTACACCGCTCAAGGTCGCCGTATTGGCAGATTTGCGTATAGGGATATACGGTGGTAAGCCGCGTCATATTCGCAAGCTGGTCTCTACTATCAATGCTTTGTCAGCAGATGCCGTACTGATTACTGGGGACTGGCTATACTACCCAAGTGCAGATTTAGTGGGTCAGTTAATGCTGTTCAAGGGGGTAAATAAACCTGTTTATACAGTCATGAGTACCTCGGACTTGCGTTATCAGTCTATGAATACGACCAAGCAAGGTCAGCCATTATTAGAAGATACATTGGCTAGTACTTTTGATGTACTCGATATTAACTATATCGGTCAGCAATGTACGTCGCTGCCACTCAAATATGCAAGAGCAACAAATAAGCAGTCAGTCGTTAACCAGTCTACTCATCAAACTAATAATCAAAATATTGTTGATCAAGAAAATTCAAATACAAATTCATTAGTAGCGGTGCTTTGCGGCTGGCAAGATGTGTCCAAGCAATCTACAGATATTGAAACGTCAGAGGCGACTGATAAAGCAATGCTTGGATCGGAGATTGCCAATGCCACCAGTCCAGTGATTATCTTGGAATCACAATTTGATAGTATCAGTGATCTGCCAAAGTCTTTACAGCCACGCCTTTTGTTGATAACCGGTGCTGCAAAGGCTATTCAAAAAAATATCCTGCTTGCTCAAAAACAGAACGATATTCGACGCAGTAGTGAGCAGTCAGCATTGCTATATAACAGTCGCATGGGTAAGCAGCGCGGCCTATATCAACATGCAAGTGCACAGATATTTGTTAGTAGCGGCATCGGTACGAGAGGGTTGCCTTTTCGATTCTATCGACCTACTATCGATGTGTTGACGATTCGTTAATATTACCTAAGAGACTTATCAGCGCACGTTGATTACGCTAAACTGCTCCTTTAATGATGTAAGTATTCATCTACAAGGTTTTAGGCCAAGTTCTATAAATTTAAGCGAAAAATAATACCCATTTTTTGGTACTAAAATTATGTGCTGACTGCCAATTGATTGATAGCGGTCAAATCAAAATATGCTACACTAACGAGCACTCTTATTATTATATTTCTGTCGGCTAGTAGGTACGCCTATTACTCTTGGTAAATTGCCATCACGATACTGATATCGTAGATATAATAATCTATGATACAAACGCTATTATAGTAAGTAGAGACGCAGCATTAACATCAAGTAAGTTACGCCATCAGCGTTTATCAACGCACACAAAGCAATGGCCACTTGCAAACGACCTATCATGTGACAGCTTTAATAAAAGCTAGGATAATACAGTAAGGCACGGTTATGAGCACAGCATACGACGAGATCAAAACCCGACTACAAGGCTCAATGGTAGCCTTGGTAACGCCCATGCACCCTGACGGTAAGGTCGATTATAAACGTCTCGCAGATCTCATAGATTGGCAGATCGAGCAGGGCACACACTGCCTTGTGGCTGTTGGTACTACTGGCGAATCAGCGACCCTATCTATGCAAGAGCATAGCGATGTTATTCGCTATTTCGTTCAGCATGTCAAAGGTCGTGTACCGGTCATCGCGGGTACTGGTGCCAACAACACGATGGAAGCCATCAAGCTGACTCAGGATGCTGCCGATGCAGGTGCAGACTGCGCGTTGCTAGTCGCTCCTTACTACAATAAGCCACCACAAGAAGGCTTATTCCAGCATTATCAAGCCATTGCTAAAGCCGTAAATATACCGCAAATGCTGTATAACGTGCCTGGACGTACAGTGGTTGATATCGCTCAAGACACGGTCGAGCGTTTGTGTGACATCGATAATATCGTTGCTATCAAAGATGCGACAGGATCTGTCGGTCGCGGTGAGCAATTGATAAAAGCCGTTGGTGACAGAATGGTTGTGTTATCTGGTGATGATGGCACTGCGCTTGATCTAATGAAAGTAGGTGGCAAAGGTAATATCTCAGTCACTGCTAACGTAGCACCAAAAGCCATGAGTGAGACTTTTTCTGCGGGTTTACGTGGTGATTTTGAAGCGGCTGGTAAAATCCATGACGTGGTCAAACATTTGCACCGTGACCTATTCATCGAATCAAGCCCTATCCCAGCGAAGTACGCCTTGCATAAAATGGGCATTATCGATAAAGGTATCCGTCTGCCATTGGTTTGGCTCGCCGAGCAGCATCATGCGACTATTGATGAAGCATTGGTTCGAGCAAACATACGATAAATTGATATTTAGCCAATTAATATTCGGTGATTTAAGACTTGCTGCACATTAGATGAGTGCCATTCGAGCTAGCAGTAAGTCAACTTATCACGATAAGTCAATCGCATACATGAGCAATAACTGCTAACTCAGAGAGACAACATGATGACAGTATCATCAAAGACAGTATCATCAAAGACGACAAAACTACTTCCAGCAATGCTGACCTTGGTTTTGGGTAGCACTTTGGTATTAAGCGGCTGTCAAGCGACCAAAAACCTGCTTGGTAAACGTGATAACGGCAGCTTAGATTATCAACAAAGCAAAAAGCTTGCACCGATAGAGCTGCCGGCTGCTCAAGAAACAGCGCCTTTCGTGCCTTTATACCCAACGCCGAATGTGGGCGCGAACACGCTTAAACTACAGAATGAGTCAGGTAATCAGTATCAGCTGCCAAAGCCTCAGCGTGCTGTTAGTAGCCCTTCAAACTAATTTATTTCTTCATTTGTACCGCCGATTTTTATGATTATTGATTAAAATAAGATCGATATTGTAATAAGAGTCAGCGGTCGCTGCGCGTTTTTACCACATAAGCTTGAACGAACAGGAACTCCATAATGCAAAAGCAACAACTGCTGTATAAAGGCAAAGCCAAATCTGTCTATGAAACAGAAGACAATGATCTTCTGATTTTACACTTCCGTGATGATACCTCAGCGCTTGATGGTAAGCGTATCGAACAATTGGCACGTAAAGGCGTGGTGAATAACCGCTTTAATGCTTTTATCATGCAAAAATTATCTGATGCTGGCATCGAGACGCATTTTGAAAAGCAATTGTCTGACGACGAAGTATTGGTCAAGCGTTTGGATATGATTCCTGTAGAGTGCGTGGTGCGCAACTTTGCCGCTGGTAGTTTGGTACGTCGTTTAGGCTTAGAAGAAGGGCAGGCATTGACGCCGCCAACGTATGAGCTTTTTTATAAAGACGATGCGCTAGGTGATCCGATGGTCAATGAGTCGCTCTCTGTTTCTCTTGGCTGGGCGACCAAAGAACAATTGGCTAAGATGGAAGAGCTAACTTATCAAGTCAACGATGTACTCAAAGCATTGTTTGATGCGGGTGATTTAATCCTAGTTGATTTTAAACTAGAGTTTGGCGTATTCCATGACCGTATCGTGTTGGGTGATGAGTTCTCACCAGATGGCTGCCGTATCTGGGATAAGAACACTAAGAAAAAGCTCGATAAAGACCGTTTCCGTCAGTCATTAGGTGATGTGATTGAAGCTTATGAAGAGGTCGCTGACCGTATCGGTGTGCCATTAAAATAAGCATTCGATAGGTAGTATAAAATAAAAAAAACTGAGCCATGTGCTCAGTTTTTTTATGGCATTATATTTATGATGGTACACTAGTGAGTACTCGAATCTTTGGCTGTGGGCTAAGGGTATCAAAGTTTTAACTCAATAAGATAGGCGCGGTGTACTTCATAGTGTACTTACTATGCACAATAGAGAAGCAGTTATGTCTAATACTAAAGCAGTATGGTTATGCAACTATAACAACTTTGATGTGACAGAGACCTATGGTATCAAAGCGACGCTGCCAGAGGTTTTTGATGCTGTGCAATTTTACAAATTAGAGAAGAAGAAAAAATCTAATGTAATAGAGAAAGGTGAAGAGCAGAAATACTATAACATCAACGAGATGGATCTGGTCTTTTGCAAAAGGTGGTCTAAAGGTGAACATATTAATACTCACCATATGCCTAGCAAGGTATTTATCAAGCCAAATGAGAAACTACCTAAAGATGATGAACTAATGTTTAATATTATTGGGGGGTATTTATTATTCAATCAACAGTGCTATGACATTATTAGTCAGTTCACGCTAGGCGCTACGCATTTTAGCCAAATCTATATCTATGACATTGAGACAGAGGAACTAAAATCGCAAACGCCTTATTATTTTATCAATATCGCAGAGACGCGTGACTATCTCAATGTTGAAGAAAGCAAGGGTATTGACGCTGATTCTTGTGGTCCAAAACTACCCACGCATTCTATATGGGAACCAACCGATGATGATATTCAACTGAATACTACTGCACAAGAGTGTGAGGTAGACGTATGGCATGACCCTGTTTTACGAAAATCTTTATTTTTCTCGGACGAGTTGGTCAGCGCCTTATTAGCCTCAGGGATCAAGCGCCAAGCGCTCGCTTTGATTCGTTGCGTCGTCAAATAATTAGTTTATAGATTGATACCCAATGATATTAACCATCAAAAGACACTGTTATTGGTGAACTACTTATAGCGGACTCATTTCAAAATAAGTTTTTTATCATCAAATAGTACCTTTGAGGTATACCCCAACAGAACCAGTTATCTCACCCTTCAAATTTATGAACAGACCACTTAAAACAGTCCGCTATAATAGAACCCCTCATAACAGACTATAATTCCTATCCATTTATCAACCAGTATCACCCTTTCAGCCATAGGCTTATCATTTAACTCGTATAAAAAATCAAACATAGCGTCAACACTGTCCTCGATACCTTGTCTTACTTTTATGCTAATTTGTTAGTACTTACTCATATCAATTAAACCATAAAAATAAGAAAAGGTTTCGCTAATGTCTACTGCCTCATCAACTGTTTTAGAGCCTGACTGGTTCACTCGTCCGACCTGTGTGGTCGCTGCTGATCTGATTGGTAAAGTCTTATGTCGACAGCTAACTGATAGTGATGGACAGCAAAAAACGTTACGTATGCGTATCTCTGAGACCGAAGCCTATATTGGTCAAGATGATCCCGCTTGCCATTCACATGCAGGCACTCGAACGTCGCGCACAGAGATTATGTATGAGCAAGGCGGAGTGTTCTATGTCTATCTGACATACGGTGTGCATCATCTGTTAAATTTGATTAGCGGCTCTGTAGAGTCGCCTGAATCGGTATTGATACGCGCTGGGTTTTTAACTGATGATAGTGACCGTCTGATTGAAGAGCAACAACTCAGTCCAGATAAGCAGTTTACTCATTCTAAGCAGTTTGCAGGCCCTGGCAAATTGACCAAACGCTTGCAAATTGATCGCGATTTATATGGCAAATCTATTTCGCCATCATCAGACGTTTGGATAGAAGATGATGGCTGCCAGCCACCTGTATCACTACGCCCACGTATTGGTATTGATTATGCAGGTGATGCCAAAGACTGGCTACTACGTTATATATGGACTGATCACCCTTCTTTATCTAAGAACTAGCAAATTGAGACTCAAAACCATTCTATGAGGTAAGCCTATGTATAAGTTGACCGTTTTTATTCCTGATGCAGCGTTAGAACAAGTGAAATCTGCTCTGTTTACTGCTGATGCTGGAAAAATTGGACATTACGAGCAGTGCTGCTGGCAAGTACAAGGAAGCGGTCAGTTTATGCCATTGGCAGGTAGTACGCCGCACATCGGTGAGCATGATAGCTTAGAAATGGTCGATGAATGGCGAGTTGAAATGGTGGTTGATGAAGCATTTATCGATGCTACTATTGCCGCATTAAAAAAGTCGCACCCGTATGAGACACCAGCCTATGATGTGATAAAAGTCTTGGATTTTTAATTTTATAAAGCAAGAATCTCAGCTTATAAAGTATAAGATTTCTTATAAAAAAACCAAATAAGCCACTGAATGACTTATTTGGTTCCAAAGGTTAAAAGGCTTTAATTGCCTATAGAAAAAGGGTGTGAACGCCTCAAAAGTAATCAGTGTTTTTTGAGCCTAATCACGTTGTAGCTTGGATAGCCCAGCTCGATTTTATAATCGTCGCGACCACGTTCGGCTTTTACCTTAATTTTACGATCGCCTTTCTTATATTTGACATCTTTGACACGGTATCCCATGCTGCGGACTTTATTGGTGGCTCGCTGCTCGACAGCAGAATCGTAATTGTGTTTATCGTGTTTATCGTGTTTATCGTTTTTTTTGTGCTTGCCTTTGTGCTTTTTATGCTCGTGACTGTCTTTATAAACATCTTCGTAAATATCGTCATATATATTGTAGCCACCAGGCGTAGTGACACAGCCAGTGGTTGCCGCTAGTAAGGCTGCGACCATACCAACAGATGCCACAGTTTTGAATGTTGAAAATGATAAATTTTTCATAAGATTATCCTAATATGAATACGTTTTTAATATTTCGAGTAGGTGGCTAAAAAGATCAAAACAATCAGTTTTTCTCATTTGAAGACCACTAAATGTATAAATGCGCTGATGGGTGACGCGGCTTTATACAGTCTTCAATATCACCAGTTTTTATGGTGCTTACCGTTATGATGTTTGCCATTATTTTTGTTCTTATGTTTATTTTTTTTATAGCGACCATTGTTTTTTTGATGCTTTTGACATTCCCAATTATTGGACCAAGACTCCTTGCTTGAGCTGATAAGCCTTAGAGAGGGATAGGTATACTTAAGCTCGTAGGCTTGATTGTTCTTTTTAGCATAAGCCGTGATGGCACGATCACCGCGGTAGTTATCAGATTTAATATCCATGACCTGATAGCCTTTACGACGTAGGTCCTGTCTTAACTGCTGGCTGACATGATTAAAACTATTGTTTTGACGACTACGATCACCGTGATAGATGGATTGATTGTCATAGCCTGGACCTACCACTGCACAACCGACAGTCGTACCTAGTAATGCCACCACAAGACCAGCAGATACCATCGCCTTAAATGAGAATGGCTTTAGAATTTTCATAATGCAGTATCCTATAATGTTTTCAGAGAGATAGAAGGTTGGTGAACCTGATTTTATAGTGACCAACAGCAGGGCTTATTTTTCGATACTTTGGTATGACAACGTTAAAATAGCTTTAGACGGGTGAGTTTTTAGCGCTATATTTTTTGAAATATTTTCTTACATTATCTATGATAAAACACAAGACTTGATGTTAAGTGTCATTTGCGTTAATAAGTTGTAATGATTATGACAAGTAAAATAGGCTTTTGTAAGCATATGCTTACACGCAATGACGTTTACGCGACTTAACATGAGAGTCAGAATTAGGCATTATAGTCACACGGCATTAGGAAATGTGACTCAAGGATTGAGTTGACCGCATTAAGGATAATGATTCAATGACCAGCATCAGGATGATAATGGTCATTGAAGTAAGGACACATAACCTGTGCTGATAGCAGCAGTTAATACTGAAGCTGTAATGTAGTAAAAAGGGCAGGATGCCCAGTATCACAATATACTGAATATTTGTGCAAGGATGCATAGAAAGCAGTCGTGATAGGTAACATGGATAGTTAACAATAAAACCGCATAACAATTAATTGCTATGCGGTTTTATCGTGTCTGGATGATGCTAATTGATAGGGAGTTTCCTAAAAACTGTGTAACTGCTTATAATCCACTAACAGGAGAATAAGCAATGACTACTCAATCTGACATTAAAAAACTA
>NZ_PJAT01000110.1 GCF_002836715.1 Psychrobacter sp. 4Dc | reverse complement strand
TTGCAAGAGTCAGGTATGAATAGTCACTTATGAACATCCGCCAATATTCTGTCCAATTGCTAAGAAAACATCCTGTACCGCTACTGCTAACTTGCTTTCAACAAAAAGCCGCCTATACACAGGTATAGACGGCTTTTCTATTCTAGCTAGGGCAAGTGCTACTAACTACTCTAAGAGGCAAATATTCAAGAAATAAATGCTACTCATTTAAAATTAATTAGATTCAGCATCTTCAAATATCGCTTTCAAAAAGCTTTCAATCTGAGAGCTTTTCATTAGATAAGGATTGTAGTCGGAGCCTGCTGAGAAGTTCTTTAGAGCATGCTCTTCATCTTCAACGCTTGAGGTTAGATGTTTAACTAAAAACCCATTCCATTGGCGAGATTCGACTTCCTCTATATTCACAATATTAGGGACAATAGTTGAATGCTCGTCAAGTATCTTTTCCAAGGCAGTATTGATAGCAGGTCTTGTTCCTTGGAAACTTTGAACGAAATAACCTTCACTAATGACTAAAGCTGAAACGATATCGTTTTCTTCAAAATATCTGCGCCAGTACTCAAGTGCGCGAGTCAACTCAATCCCAGAATCTAGATCGACATTTTTGGCGATATACGTCATGTGGATAAGAATATGTTCGCCATGCCTTTTTCTATCTTCTGAAGGCTGGCTTGTCGTTATGTTCATAAGAAACCTTATTTATAAAATAATTCATTCAAATCAAGATACACTTTAAGATAAAGTATAATTAATAACGTTTTTTATCATTTGCTATGATTTTTTTAGATTTATAACATAGAAGTTTCAATGATATAGCATACCAATATTCATAGTAGTAAAATTATACTACAAAGTTGTCACGTTCAGTATCTTGGCATTATTCCAATAATTAACAAGCCTAATCTATATTCTCCTATAGCCCTGCCTCAACGTACTTATATGACTGAGCCACGTTTACTTATTGGCTAAATATTATAAACATCAATCAGGGTCTTTAATGTCTATAAGCTAGCCTGTTTATAGGTATATAAAACACAACTTACCTTCAATAAAAAGCCGTCTACGCTATGTATAAACAGTTTTGTATAGACGACTTTGTTGCATGCTAATTGTTGCATATTAATTGAATAGCTAACGTATCAATACCGTCCCATCTCAACGGTTGTTTCAGCAAGTACCGAATCGCCCTGCCATGCTTGTACATCTACAGTATACAGATGGTTCTTGCCGCCAGAGCAAGGCGGCTTATATGCACCGCCCGCCTCACCTTTGCGGTTACGGTATTCTGCGACCATCTCAATACCGACTGGTACTTCGTAAGTGTGACCAAATACTCGTGGCACTTCTGCGCTCGTAGCACCCTCTGGTAGTGCAAACTCGACAATGCCATGGCCACCATGCTGCATACGTTTATTGCTTACATCGTTGTAGACGAACACCAAGCTTTCAGCTCTTGTAGGAATGTTTGAAACAGTCATGCTAGGCGTGGCTGGGCTTTTACCGTCATAGTTTAAACATTGCTGCCCCTCAGGTATTTTTTGCCATCCCAAACAGCATCATTAAATTCAACATCCATTGCAAAAGCATTGGCAGATAAAGCTAAGGTCGCCAAAACTGTAACCGTTTTTAAGATGAAAAAGTTCATACTTGTTCCTTTAGGTAACTGATGCATTAATAACGATAGTCCATCTTATTTCGTAGATTAGTTTTGATAATTGAATATAACTTTATAATAAATAAACACGGTTAAGTTAGTCATATCGTTTAGCATTTTTGTTAATACTCTGGACAAGCAATGAGCGGTTCTACAGGCTACATGCAAATACTGTCTCAATAAGCATACTTGTAGCATCATAGGTTACTCGATAGGTATTTATCTGATTGGGTATGTTGTAGTAGTATCTGAATCATTGTATCTACACGACTAAAAATAATAGGATCATCATGTTTATCGAAGATAAGATTGCCAAAGAAAGTATGACTACTAAGATTTCGACCCCCAAAATCATCTTTTTTGACATCGATGATACCTTGAGCCGCAACGGCATTATCGCTGAACACAATAAAGCGACGCTTGAGCAGCTTGCAGATACCGATATTAAACTAGTGATTTCGACTGGTCGTTCTAAAGCCATATTGCCTGAAGACATTCTAGCGTTGCTTGATGCAGATATATTGGACGCCATTATTTGTATGAATGGACAATATAGTTTTGATAAAGGCGGCCGAATCAGCCACTACCCATTAACTGCTGAACAGACAGATAAAATCGTACGCCTATGCCAGCAGAGTGATTTGATTCATAAGTTTGACTCTGCCACTCATATCGCTTGGTCAGGTGAAAATGAACGTTTACGCGAGTTCAATGCGGTCACGCCCAACTCTATCGTTGCCCCTGATTACTATAAATCAAACACGGTGTATCAATGTTCTGTTTTCTTTAATAGTCAAGAAGACAAAATGCAAGATATTGACTTTGCTCAATACGATTTAAAACTGGTACATTGGCATCATATTGGCGCCGATATATTGCCAATAGAAGCATCTAAAGCACGAGGTATTAAAGATGTGTGCAAATACTATGATGTAGATGCAAGCGAGTGCATGGCATTTGGTGATGGTATGAACGACCTAGAGATGTTTGATCTGGTCGGGTTTGCCGTGGCGATGGGCGATGCGCAACCCGCACTGATAGAACGTGCTGATTTTGTCACTGGGACGATTGAAGAATATGGCATACAGACAGTGCTTGATCAGTTGAAAACAGCATCATAAGAGTACCTATGTAAATAAAGCCATTAATGTTCATCTAATTAACGTTCATTTAAAAAAAGCCCTTACTAACCGATTAGTAAGAGCTTTTTATTATGGTCTAATTTTATATAGAAAATATAAATAAAATCTTTAGCAATGATGATTCCATCACATTGACGATCGTTTTGTTCTTCTACAAATCCAATAGAGCGTTAAGCAATCAGTTAAGGCCTCAATTAAGGCATGGTCAAGCCACCATCGACAGCGATAGATTGTCCAGTAATAGCCATGCTCAAATCAGACGCCATGAGCAATACTGAATTGGCAAAGTCCGCTACCGAAGTCGCTTGGCGCAGCGGCGTTGTAGTCGCGATATAGTCAAATACCTCTTCAGTGGTTAAGCTGCTTGCGTCGGTAGTTTTTAATAATCCACCTGCCAGCAAACTAACCCGAATACCATACTGTCCAAGCTCGCTTGCTAGGTTGCGAGTCAGTCCAATCAACGCTGATTTAGCCGTGGTGTAATCATAATAGGTAACCACTGGGTTGTAGACAAGATTGGTTGAGATATTGATAATTTTGCCTACTTGCTGCGCTTTCATTTGCGGCAACACCGCTTGCACCGTATTGACTGCGCCTTTAACGATACCGTCCATTTGCTGCGAAAAATGCGTCCACTTTACTGTTTCAATACTGGTGTACGCAGCGCTTGGATTGAACTGATAATTCGGCAAAGCATTATTGACCAATATATCGATACGACCATGACGAGTGATGACTTCAGCTGCCATGGCTTGTACTTGCTCAAGCTCAGTGACATCCGCCTGATAAGCAAATGCTTGACCGCCTGTCGCGATGATGTCAGCCACTACCGCCTCAGCAGCCTGTTTACTATTGAGGTAGTTGACGCAAACGATAGCGCCTGCTGCTGCCATTTGCTGTGCAATCTGTGCACCAAGCCCTCGACTGGCACCAGTGACTATGGCGACTTTATCCGTAAGCAATGCCGGTATAACTGAGTGGCTTTTATTCAAGGTGTTTTGAGTTGAGGTACTTTCGGTCATTGTGCTGTATCCTTTATTATTATGGTATGGTTGGTGTCTTAGAGCCAAAGGCTGATATCTGCTTAAATGATGTTCGTCATACTTCGGCCTGCGCCAATCATAGCATGGTTATATGCTATCTTTTTTCGATTCGAGGTTAGCAGCTCGCTAGCAATTCTACTCAGAATTAGCTGTCATTCAGTTAGTCTTGCTACTCATCTCATTAGCCCAACTGGCTATTTTTATTAGTATTGTTAAGTATTACCTTAATAACAACCCTTTAAATTGTACAAATTAATGACCATAATAGTTTTATTGGCCATGTCAGGCTTTTATCTTTTTATCTTTTTGGCTTTTTTATTGAATTTTTCTGATTTGCATTATCTTTATTTAGGAGAGATATTTTGACCCATTTATCATCGTCCCATCCAACTACTCACACCTCGGCTAGTGTCAGTCGCATAGTGCCAAAAGCATTGTTAGCAGCGGCTGTCGGCTTGGTACTTGCCAGTTGTAGCAACTCTGACGATGCAGCGGATGGCAGCGCTGCGGCGAGCAATGAGACGCTGAACCTTTACAACTGGTCAGAATATATGCCGCAAGAAATTTTAGATGGCTTTGAAGAAGAGACTGGCATCTCAGTTAATTACACCACATTTGACTCTAACGAAGCGATGTATGCCAAGCTCAAACTATTGGATGATTCTAGTCAGTATGACTTAGCGATTCCATCGACTTATTACGTCGAAAAAATGGCGAAAGAAGGACTGTTGCAAGAACTAGATAAATCTAAATTGAGCAATTTCAAAAACCTTGATACCTCATTTACCAATACCAAAGTCGATCCTGACAACAAATACTCTATCCCTTATATGTGGGGCAGCACCGGTCTCGCTATTAACGGTGACAGTGTCGATCCGAAAACTGTCAATAGCTGGAATGACCTATGGGATCCTAAGTATAAAGGTCAGGTGATGCTGACTAACGACGTGCGTGAAGTATTCGGTATGGCACTGCTGACTCTTGGCTACTCAGGTAATAGTAGCAATCCTGACGAAATCGAAGCCGCTTACGATAAGCTCACCACGTTGATGCCAAACGTCAAAACTTTTAACTCTGATGCGACACGTATGCCGTATATTGAAGGTGAGACTTCGCTTGGTATGACATGGAATGGTGAAGCAGTCATGGCCAATGACGAAGGTTTGACTAGCTTGGTTTATAAGTATCCAACCGAAGGCGCTATCTTATGGATGGACAATTTTGTCATTCCAAAAAATGCTAAGCAAGTTGATGCAGCACATAAGTTTATTGATTATTTATTACGTCCTGAAAATGCAAAAATCGTCAGCGAAGAGATTGGCTACGCATCACCAAACATAGCAGCGCGTGAGCTGATGGATGAGAGCGTCCAAAACAATCCAACGATTTATCCTTCTAAAGAAGTATTAGCAAAAGCTGAGTTCCAAGAAGATGTAGGCGATGAAGCGTTGCAAGTGTATCAACAGTACTGGGATAAGCTAAAGACTGGTCGTTAATAGTTTTAATTTAGCATTTTAGAATAAAGTAGTCTTTGAAAAATAAAAACGCTGATCCTAAATGGTCAGCGTTTTTTTGCGCTATAAATGTAAATCCGTCTCGCCGCCCTGCTCTTTCATTCGGCGCTGCTCGCGGCGTTGATAGCCCAGACCGGATGCAGCAAACCAATGCGGCTTCGATGTTTGCAGTAAATCACTCAGCTGCTGCAACTGAGTCTGCAAGGTTTGTGTCAACCAGAAATAGCCCTGCCACTCAAATGCTAGGTGCTGTACGCTTGGATACTCCGAGACAGCAATACGAGTAATGGGTCGAAATACTTCATCGCTTGGACTACGTAACACCGCTGCCATATGCTGCATCGCTTGGGTTAGCTCATGCTGATAATGTACCAATAAAACATGGTTTTCTTCATCAATTTCGATATTTGCCAAGCGCGGTGCCGCACTTAGTAGTAAATCAATCGTCCCAATGATATTACGATGAGTACGCTGAATCGTTTCTAATGTTTCTTTTTCGATTCCTGACTCACTGGCTGTCGCCGCGATATGGGGGCGCACGGCTAGCAAGCGTTTATTGATCTGCTGTAACGCTGTGACCAACGCTCTATCAACGGGTACTTCCTTAACAGGAAAAGCCACTGGGTTTAACTTTTGAACAGAGTCGTCCACCACTCCATCCGTCGCCTCAATATGATGACCTACGCCAGCGTAGAGGCTACTACAAGCATCAAGATTACTACTCAATAAGAATCGCCACATCAACGTTGATTTGAGCGGCAAAATTAGCGTTACTGCTACCGAAACGCCTGTCCCCAGTAAGATATTTAAGGCGCGGTAGATACCATCTTGACCAATGCTATTATTGCCTAAATCAGAGACAATCATCAACATAGTGATGCCCGTTAGCAGCCCTGTATACCCAAGCTGTCTGACGGCTAAATAGCCAATGATGCCGCTGAGCAGACCAATGAGGGCATAGTCCACCCATAGCCATGCGCCTGCGTTCTGATTAAACCATAACACCCCAAGCGCAGTACCAATACCTAACAAAGTACCAATCACGCGCTCTTTCGCCTTAGTATAAATAGCACCTTGGTATTGCAATAACCCTAGAATAATGAATACTGTAATGGTCGTCCATTCACCGTGCGGAAGATTGGTGATTTTATTGACCAATAAAGCCAATATCACAGCCGTGCCTAGGCGTGTGGCATGTAGGATATCTGCATGTTGGTAGCGAACATAGGGTTCGACAAATGGAGCAATAATACGCTGATAAAGGGTGGGTTTCACGCAAGGCTACTCTTTTTGGGTGGAATGTTTAGGTGAGACACTTTAATAAAAGATTATTAAAAAATCTCACTAACTAGCGGTAAGTATAAGTTAATATTCTATCAGCAAAATGACGGGCAAAAAATAACGCCTTCTACCTATTATTCACAGGTAAAAGGCGTTATAAAAAATATCCTAGCACACTATATTGAAATCTACGCTATTGAAGATTATTTATCAAATGACTCAACAAATTATTCATTGAGAACCGCATCAGTGTGAATGAGTAATAGTCTATTGCGCTAGCGTATTATACTTCTAGGTAGTCTAAAATACCTTCCGCAGCTTCACGGCCTTCCCAAATCGCTGTCACAACCAAGTCAGAACCGCGCACCATATCGCCACCAGCGAAGATTTTAGGATTTTGGGTCTGGAATTTGAAGGTTTGCTTTTCGGCTGCTAGTACACGACCAGAGCTGTCCATCCCCACTTGCTGAGACTCGAACCAATCAGCAGGACTTGGTCTAAAACCAAAGGCCATGATGACTGCATCACATGGGATAATCTCTTCAGAATTAGGAATTGGCTCAGGGCGTTGACGACCACGGTTGTCTGGTGCGCCTAACTGAGTAGTAACAACTTTTACGCCGTTAACTTTACCGTTTAAGCCAATGATTTCGGTTGGCTGACGATTGAATAAGAACTCAACGCCTTCCTCGCGAGCATTGACCACTTCACGGCGTGAACCCGGCATGTTTTCCTCATCACGGCGATAGGCACAAACTACTTTTTCGGCGCCTTGACGGATACTGGTACGGTTACAGTCCATTGCGGTATCACCGCCACCGAGTACCACCACCTTTTTACCTTTAAAGTCGATGTACTCTTCAGCGTCTTTTTCCCAGTCATTGCAACGGTTCACGTTCGCAATCAGGTAATCTAGTGCATCGTAGACGCCTGTCAGCTCTTCACCAGCGAAACCGCCACGCATATAGGTGTATGTACCCATACCCATAAATACCGCATCATAGTCAGCCAATAGCTCGTCAATCGTGACATCTGTACCAATCTCTGTCTCTAAACGGAATTCGATACCCATGTCTTCAAAGATCACACGGCGATTGCGCATGACGTCTTTTTCCATTTTGAACTCAGGAATACCAAAAGTTAGTAAGCCGCCAATCTCAGGGCGCTTATCAAAGACGACTGGTTTGACACCATTTCTGACCAAGATATCCGCACAACCTAAACCTGCTGGTCCTGCGCCAATGATAGCGACTTTTTTATCTGTCCAAACGACTTCAGACATATCTGGACGCCAGCCAAGTGCAAACGCAGTATCGTTGATATATTTTTCAACATTACCAATAGTCACTGCACCAAAACCATCATTTAACGTACAAGCGCCTTCACACAGACGATCTTGTGGGCAAACTCGTCCGCACACTTCAGGCAAGGTATTGGTACGGTGGCACAATTCAGCTGCCTGAAATATCTGACCTTCTGTGGCCAGTTTTAGCCAGTTAGGGATATAGTTGTGTACTGGACATTTCCATTCGCAGTACGGGTTACCACACTCAAGACAACGATGCGCTTGCTGAGCAACAGCTTCGTTTTCGAAAGGTTTATAAATTTCAACAAACTCTGTTGAACGCGTTGCAATGTCTTTTTTGGTTGGATCAAATCTTGGTACATCTAAAAACTGGAAGTTATTTTCTAAGCGTTTTGCCATGGTGCTATCTCTTTTATATAAGGCTCTTTTGCAGTGGGTGGCGACAGTCAGCGATGTTTGGTTTGTCTAAAATCTAAGACATATATCGCTGCTGTCACGTACCTGCTGAAAACCTGTGAGTTAAAACGTCTCTAAAAACGGAACGCTGGCTAACCTGATTAAAGCGATTGCCGATCCATCAATACATTCCATCAATGCAATCCATTGATACGATAGGCAGTTACGTATCGGCTATTGTGGGTCGGCCATGGTAGTTTTAAGAAGGCTTGCAATGTTCGCCGCTTTTGGCTTAACCAAATAGAACTTACGAACATAGTGCTCAAAGTCGTTCAGAATTGTCTGACCCCATGCACTGCCTGTTTTATCTACATGAGCTTCAATCACTTGTTGCAAATGAATGCGATGCTCTTCTGTTTGCTCGCTTGAAATACGGTTTAGATCGATTAGCTCATGGTTGCAACGGTCAAAGAAGTCGCCTTCCATATCGAGTACATACGCAAAACCACCCGTCATACCGGCACCGAAGTTGAGTCCAGTACGGCCAAGAATCGTGACGATACCGCCCGTCATATATTCACAGCAATGGTCACCTGTGCCTTCGATGACTGCGTGTGCGCCAGAGTTACGGACGCCAAAACGCTCACCTGCTGTACCAGCAGCATATAGCTTACCGCCAGTTGCACCATAGAGACAGGTATTACCAATAATGGCTGTTTCTTGTGCTATAAAGTTTGAGTCTTTCGGTGGATAAATAACAATCTCACCGCCAGCCATGCCTTTGCCCACATAGTCATTGGCGTCGCCTTCAAGCTCGATATTTAAACCGCCAGCGTTCCACACGCCTAGACTTTGTCCTGCGGTACCAGTTAGACGAAGCTTAATTGGCATATCGCTCATGCCAAGGTTGCCCCAGACTTGCGCAATCTCACCAGAAATACGGGCACCGATAGAGCGGTCACAGTTACCAACGAAATAGCTATAATCGCCGCCTGCCCCTTTGCGAATGTTCACAAGCATATCGCTAATCATCTGCTCAGCAAGCAAACCTTTATCAAACGGCTCATTACGCTCAACCTGACAAGTTTGTGCTTTACCTACGCTGGCTGGGTGACTAAATAGCAATGGCGTTAAATCAAGATGACGCTGCTTATCCGTATTACCTTCTAAGATATCAAGCAAGTCAGTACGACCAACCAGCTCTTCCATACTACGAACACCTAGCGCTGCCAACCATTCACGTGTTTCGGTCGCGACAAACTTAAAGAAGTTAATCAGCATTTCTGCTTCGCCAATGAAATGCTCATCACGCAGCTTGGCTTTTTGAGTAGCAACACCTGTCGGACAGTTGTTTAAATGGCAAATACGTAGGTACTTACAACCAACTGCAATCATCGGCGTGGTACCAAAGCCAAAGCTTTCTGCACCCAAGATAGCAGCTTTTACTACATCCAGTCCTGTTTTTAGACCACCGTCAGTCTGGACACGCACCTTATCACGTAACCCGTTCACTCGTAGAGACTGATGAGTCTCAGCCAAACCTAGCTCCCATGGTGAGCCTGCATGATGGATAGACGATAGCGGAGACGCTGCCGTACCACCGTCATAGCCCGAGATAGTAATCAGATCGGCGTAGGCTTTTGCAACGCCTGTCGCGATCGTACCAACACCTGGACGTGAGACCAATTTAACCGATACCAATGCATCTGGATTGACTTGTTTTAAATCAAAAATCAGCTGTGCCAAATCTTCGATAGAATAAATATCATGATGCGGCGGCGGTGAAATCAAGGTTACACCTGGCACTGAATAACGTAAGCGTGCAATCAGCGCGTTGACTTTACCACCAGGTAGCTGTCCACCTTCACCAGGCTTGGCACCTTGAGCTACTTTAATCTGCATGACTTCAGCGGAACGAAGGTAGGCAGGTGTGACCCCGAAACGACCAGAGGCAACTTGCTTGATTTTTGAGTTGCGCAATGTGCCGTAACGCGCAGGATCTTCACCGCCTTCACCAGAGTTTGAGCGACCACCGATAGTATTCATAGCCATCGCAATCGACTCATGCGCTTCAGGAGATAGCGCGCCTAGTGACATGCCAGCTGAGTCAAAACGCGTCAAGATTTCAGAGATATCTTCCACTTCATTGACATCGATACTGTTGTCAGTTTTCAGTTGCAACAAATCACGTAAGGTCGCGACCGGACGGCTATTAACTAAATCAGCATAATTACGGTAATTATCGTAATCACCAGTACGTACTGCAGTATGCAGGCTATTAATCACATCAGGATTAAAGGCATGGTACTCTTTGTTGAAGACAAATTTGAGCAGACCACCCTGATCTAGAGGGGCACGACGCTTAAACGCATTGGCAGCCAGTTGCGCTTGATCAGCAGCAAGGTCTGCAAAGGTAGCGCCTTTGATTCGACTTTGTACGCCTTTAAAGCATAAATTGACGACTTCTTCTGATAGGCCGACTGCTTCAAACAACTGCGCGCCGCGATAAGAAACAATGGTAGAGATACCCATTTTTGATAAGATTTTCAGCAAACCTTTATCTAAGCCTTTGCGGAAATTAACACGGGCTTGAATCGGATCACCGAGTAGCTCACCAGTCGCGACCAAATCATCAATGACATCGTATGCCAGATATGGATATACACAAGTTGCACCAAAACCAATCAATACCGCTATTTGATGCGAGTCACGGGCAAGACCTGTCTCAATGATTAAATTAGCATCGGTACGGATACCTTGCGCGATTAGATAATGATGCACAGCACCAGTTACCATAATGGCGTTGGCGGGTACTTTGTCTGCATCGATATCTTTATCAGATAAGACAATCAACGTATTGCCTGAGCGAATGTTATCTGCCACCTGCTCGCAAATAGCGACGATAGCATCAGATAGCTCTACAGTACGGTCATAGTTCAGATCAATGCGAGCCATCTTGAACGCTGAATCATCCAAGGTTTCAAGCTGCTGCATCTTGCTGGCTGACAATACTGGCGATGACAAAATAATACGATGAGCATCTCTCGCAGATGGCGCAAATACGTTAGTCTCAGCGCCTAAACAGGTCTGCAACGACATTACGATTGATTCACGTAATGGATCGATTGGCGGATTGGTCACCTGTGCAAACTGTTGGCGGAAGAAGTCACCGACATGGCGAATTTGCTGCGACAGTACAGCCATTGGCGTATCGTCACCCATTGAGCCGACTGGTTCTTGACCATTCTCAGCATTAGGGCGAATGATTTCTGTGCGCTCTTCATTGGTGATGTGATACATCTTTTGTAGCGCTTTGAGCTTATCACCGCGGCACGCTTGCGTTGCTAACGTTTCTTCTAGACGTTCATCATCACGGACACGCGTCGCTTCTTCACGCAACCATTTGCGATATGGATGCGCCGTTTTTAGTAAAGTTGCAATGGCCGTCGTATCTAAAATTTGACCAGTCAACGTATCAATGACCAGCATTTGACCAGGTCCAACGCGACCTTTTGCCAATACGTCTTGTGGCTCGTAATCCCAAACGCCCACTTCGGATGCAACAGTGATATAACCATTCTTAGTGGTTACCCAACGTGACGGGCGCAAACCGTTTCTATCAAGCATACAGACCGCATAGCGTCCATCTTGAATGACTAGCCCTGCTGGACCGTCCCACGCTTCCATATGCTGTGAGTAAAACTCATAAAACGCACGTAGATCCATATCCATGCTATCAACATTCTGCCACGCTGGCGGTACCAAGATAGACATTGCATGGAACAGGTTCATGCCACCAGACATAAGCACTTCGAGCATGTTATCTAAGCTTGATGAATCTGAACCGGTACTATTTACAAGTGGTGTCAACTCATTCAAGTTAGGCAGTTTGTCTGATTTTAGCTTTGGTGTACGCGCTTTAGACCAGTTGCGGTTACCTGTAATGGTATTGAGCTCACCATTGTGCGCAAGATAACGGAATGGCTGTGCCAGGGGCCAGCGCGGTAACGTATTGGTTGAGAAACGCTGATGGAAGACTACAATATGTGATGCCAAACGCTCATCTTGCAAATCCAAGAAAAACGCTGGTAAGTCTGAAGGCATTACCAAGCCTTTGTAAATAATAGTCTGACAACTCAATGAACAGACGTAGAATAGCTCATCATCCGTCAAACGCTGCTCTGCTTTTTTGCGTGCAACAAACAGCTTACGGTTGAAATCATCGGCTGCTAGATCATCTGGCGCATTAACGAACACTTGCTTAAAGTCTGGCAATGTCTCACGACCAATCTCACCAACAATACTCAAGTCAAGTGGTACATCACGCCAGCCAGCCACTTCTAACCCTTGGGCTGTAATCTCATCGCTTAATACTTGTTGGCTATGCTTGGCTTTATCGCTATCTAAATTCACGAACACCATACCGACAGCAAAGTTGTCCGTAATGGCAAATTGCTGCTCGTCAGCAATCTGTTTAAAGAAATCGGTAGGCGTCGCTAATAGTAAACCACAACCATCACCAGTTCTACCGTCAGCAGCAACACCGCCGCGATGTGTCATACAACTTAAACTATGAATGGCAGTTTTTACCAAATCATGGCTCGCTTCACCCTCAATATGGGCAATTAGGCCAAAACCGCAATTATCAGAAAAATCATCTGGCGTGGCCAGGTGTGTTTGTGAGGAAATCATTGACATAGCTTGTCCTTTTAAGTAGACGGGCAACTTACATTTCCAATGCGGAGTATAAGTTGGTACCCGTAAGCAGAACGGGCTGATAGTGGATATTCGTGTGTTCGAATTGGCAAATAGTGCAATGCTCGATAGACATCATACTCTAAGAGAAAGTAAAACCCTTGACCCTCCTGGTCATTAGCTGATGTCTTGACATGTGGTCCGTGTATCAAAAGATAGTAAGTAGCAGCCCTTGGCAACGGGAGAATCTACGCCCTTAAATGCCAGTTACTCAATCAGTGATATCTAATGCCATTCATTTAAGCATCATTTGTTATGTTGTCATGTCTAGCATTTAGAGCTAAACATACAATGACTTAATAACGGTGCATTTGTTTATCTTGAATATCTGACGCTCTGTATTCAAGCACTTTGTTTACCCTAAAAAGAGTGACAATAAGAGAGGTTGCGTCACTTACGTTAACCTTATTATAGATAGTAAGTAACTGCGCTTGAGACAATAATATTTAGTAAAGAACTCTAAAAACCACGAAAAAACTACTAAATAGTTGTTAAATAGACATTTTTTACGATAACTATACAGAACGTCGCCCACAGTTATATTAGTTAATGATTGTCGAAAAATCTAGTCTTTTCTATCGATTCATCAGCCATAAATTGTAAGAGGACTTATTACTATTGGTTATGAGACAAATAAAACTACTATTAAAATTTTAGGTGGTGTGTCAAAAAGTATGCTGATTAAAATTTGAACAATTTTTGAAGCCTTGAAAGCCTTATAGAATCAGAGAACTTAGCATAGATTTCGTATTGACTTTTATCGCCAGCATACTTTTTAGAACACCACCAAATTTTAATGTAAACCATATAAATGACATTTAGCAAAAGGCTTTGATAATACTTATCAGTAGTAGCTTGCCGTTTATTATGACGATGAAATTATTTTGTGTAACGCTAAAAAAACCCACTAACCAAATAGCTAGTGGGTTAAATTAATCAGACAAAAACTAATTACTCTTGTCTTCTATTAGCGCTTTTATACTATCGCTATTACTCTTGGGAGGATTAGCGTTAGCACTTTTGCCATTAGCATTTGAATTATTGTTCGTGCTACTAGGGGGCTTAGGCGTTGGCACGACTGGTGGCTTCTTACTAGTAGAATTCTCCGCTGGTGCCGCAGGCTTTTTGTTTTCTGGCGCAGGCTTACTTGCGTTGTTTTCTTCTTTTGGCGATGTTTCAGATATTGTCTGCGTCTCACCACCAACCGTACGCTCTTCGCTAACAGATAACGTAGCAGAGGTATCTACCGACTGACGAATACTCTCTTGAGTACTGCTACTATTGTTGCTTTCTTGGTTACCTCGATTACTGTTAGCACTGGCTGATTGAGCAGCGGCGTCATCAGCTTCTTCTTGCAAACGAGCAGGCACTTCGCGCTTAGTAGGTTTCAAATCGACGGCACGTGTACGTTTCGTACTTAGATCTTTTACTGGATCAGGACGCTCATAGTTATCAATGATACTGACATACCGGTTAATTTCTTCTGGCAGTACACGTACGTTTGTAGGTAACTTAAAGTCTATTAGCTTTGCAGCCCCTACCGCTTCTTGCGGGCTACTCATAATCCCATAAGTCAGCATATAACGGACTTGTTTTTCATCATCAAGATAACGGAAATAAGCAAATTTATCACGATCTTGACGGCCTTCTAAGTAACTAACAATCACATCGTTTTCAGAGACATTCATTACTTGAACAGTCCATTTGCCTTTGTTAGCTAGCAGATAACGCTTGTCTTTAAACTCATCAGGATAATCGCGCAAATCTCGTATCGTTGCATCAAAGTTAATCGGTTGTACATCCGTATCTAGCTCATGCAGCGATTCGACTTTTAGTGGTTGCTCAAACTCTTCATTCAAAATCTCTGGCGCTGATATCGGGGCATTTTCAATTTTGGCACCCATGGCTGGCGTTTGACTAAACATCCATACTAACGCTGTGACCACCCCTAAAAGTAGGGTCACTATTAGCCAAATCAGTGCTTGACGACTGTATGATTGGCTAGCAGTTCGCGTTTTTGTTTTTGATGTTGCCATGAGGCGGTCCTTGGTAAACACTTGTTTTACAGCATGATATAAATGCTTATTCAAACAGAGGTACAGCTAACCAGTTGGCTATAAGTACGAGATTTTAGTATAAATATATAAACGATAATTCTTGAGACGTTACGCGCTATGTTTTGACAAAACTTCATGCAATAGCTCGCTGTCAAACTCATTAGTCATTACCGCATCGCCAATTGATTTTAACAAAATTAGGCGGATTTGTCCGTGTTTCACTTTTTTATCGTGTCCCATTAAATCTAAAGCAGTGTCTACATCGATAGCTGGTGGCGTAATAGGTAAGCTTGCCAATTCTAAAACACGCTTAATACGTACAACTTCATCATCAGTTAGCCAACCAATTTTTTGCGATAGCTCAGCTGCTTGTACCATACCAGCCGCTACTGCTTCGCCATGTAACCAATTGCCATAGCCTTCATGTGTTTCAATCACATGACCAAAAGTATGACCAAAGTTCAACAGGGCACGCACACCTGACTCTCTTTCATCTTGAGCGACCACATCTGCTTTGTACTGACAGCAGCGCTTTACAGCTTCACCAAGTACTGCTAAATCAAGCGCCATCATTGCAGGCAAGTTTGCCTCAAGCCACGTTAAAAAGGCCTCATCCATGATAAGGGCATATTTAATAATCTCGGCCACTCCAGCCGATAGCTCACGTGCAGGCAGTGTCTTAAGCGTACTCATATCAGCAAGCACCATTTGCGGCTGCCAAAAAGCACCAATCATATTTTTGCCTTGCGGATGATTGATACCTGTTTTACCACCAACACTAGAATCTACTTGTGACAATAGCGTCGTTGGAATTTGAATAAAATTGACACCGCGCATAAAACTAGCAGCAGCAAAACCAGTCATATCACCGATTACACCGCCGCCAAGGGCAATAAGTGTCACATCGCGATTGAAGTGTTCTGTCATTAGCGCATCATAAATTCGATCAATACTTGCCTGATTTTTGTATTGTTCACCATCTGGCAGTACGCACACCTTTACCGTAAACTGCTCTGCTAACTCATCTTCTAATGCTTTTAAGTATAAAGGTGCCACAGTGTCATTAGTAACAATCAAAACCTGACGGCCATTGATATAAGGCGTGATCTGCTTCGCCATACTGCCATGTTCAGTCGTAGATTGTTCAGTAATGACAATAGGATAATCATGACTTTGCGTCTGAACTATTAGGCCATCATGAAACGGCATTACCATGTGATACTCCTAAAGCATTTCTAATGAGGTAAAAGTAATTGAGTCTGCATATCAATCGTAGTTGCCAGTCTATTACTAATCTTCTTGGTGCGCTGATGCGTCGGTAGTGCAATCGACGAATGATTCTAACTGCTGCATCAATTGATTGACCATGTGGCGTGGGTACGTGTGACCAGTAGGCATAATAATATGGGCGACTTGGCGATAGAGTGGATCGCGAGCACTATACAAATCTTGCAATATCTTTCTAGGATTAGGCTGTTGCAATAATGGTCGGGACTTGTCTTTAGAGGTACGGGCTAGCTGCACCTCGACAGGTGCATTAAGATAAACGACGATGCCACGTTGTTTTAGGAACTCTCGGTTTTCAGAACACATGACTGCACCGCCACCGGTAGCCAATACGATTTGAGAGTTTTGGGTCAATTCATCAATGGCACGCGTTTCACGCTCACGGAAACCTGCTTCACCTTCTTTGGCAAATATCCAAGCAATGTCGGCACCTGTCTGCGATTCAATATACCAATCACTGTCTACAAAGGTGCGACCTAACTGCTTGGCAAGCAGTTTTCCGATTGTCGTCTTCCCTGCTCCCATCGGACCTACTAAAAACACCGACGGTAATTCCTGCCCCATAATACTTACTCAGCTAAATTAGGTATGATACAACGTCATTGTTATTCTGGCTAGTAATGAGCCGTGATTATTGTGAGTAAAATTTAGAGCACACTATTCATCAGTACATACATAAATACTGCAGCTCGAAAACCACCAATCTCGCGCATAAAAAAAGCAAGCACTATGGCTTACTTTTTTTAACAACTAGCTAACTGCTTTATGACTAGTTCAGACGGCTCGTACCATCATTAATAAGCTTTGGAGTCACAAAGATAAGTAGCTCTTCTTTAGTGTTGTTTCGTACATCTTTACGGAAAGCACGACCGATATAAGGCAAATCACCTAAGAAAGGAACCTTCGTTACTTCGTTACCGGTACGGTTTTTGAAAACACCACCTAACACGACTGTTTGACCATCTTCAATAATGACGTTGGTTGATATAGAGTCTTCAGAGATAGCAACCTGGTTATTGATGATAGTCGGTGTGCCGTTGGTAATGACCAATTGCAGACCAATTTTACCATCAGGCGTGATATTTGGTGTCGCTTCTAGACTTAATGCAGCCTCTTTAAAGCTGGTTGTCGTCGCACCACTGGCTGATGCTTCCTGATACGGAATCTGAGTACCAGAAGAGACCTTTGCTGTCTGCTTGTCTGCGGTTAAAATCTTAGGTGTAGAAATAACTTCACCACGGTTATCCGCCTGCAATGCTGACAACTCAAGATCTAGCATCACATCAGACATACTGAGCAAACCAAAGGCGATACTACCTGCTGGGTTGGAAACACCCAAATCAACGTTTAAGTTATCAGGGCGACTAATGTCATAAGAAGGATAAGAAACGGTTTGACCATTTACCGTCGTCGTCTCTACATCAAAATCTTTTAAATCCCATAAGGTTTGATCGCTACCGCCAACCAATAAGCTGCGGTTGTTGGCGGCACCATTTGACAAGATACCCCAACGAACACCAATCTCTTTACTAAAGCTATCAGTTGCACTGACGATACGTGCTTCAATCATAACCTGACGCACAGGGATGTCAATCTTGCTGATTAATTTATGGATGTTTTCGATACTGTCAGCAACGTCTTTAATAATCAAAGTATTGGTACGTTCATCAACCGTTACCGTCCCACGATTGGATAACAATGTATTATTATCCTCACGATTTGCGAGGCCACTACTATTACCAGTCGCGCCGCTACCTTGCGAAATAAGGGTTAAAACATCTTGTGCTTTTGCATAGCTTAAACGAATGTACTCAGTACGCAAAGGTGCGTAAGATTGAACAGCTTGCTGTGCTTCTAGTTCACGTGCTTCTTGCTCAGCCAGCTCAGTAGAAGGCGCAACCAAAATCACATTACCATTCTCACGCTTACCCAAGTTTTTGCTTTTCAAAATAATATCGAGGGCTTGATCCCAAGGAACGTTAATCAAACGCAAAGTGATGTTGCCAGCAACGGAATCACTTGCCACGATATTCATCTCAGTAAACTGCGCCAAAATATCTAAGACACTACGAACCTCAACATCTTGGAATTCCATAGATAGCGGTTCGCCACTATAGACTCTTTCTTCCAACGTCGGCTCACGTAACAGCTCAGGCTTTTTAATACCAATATTTAACTGATTACCTGATTGGTAGGCTTGATACTCATAATCGTCATTCATGTTGATGGTAACGACGCCATTCTGACCTTGGTTTTTGGTATCAATACTACCAACAAGACCGCTGTTAATATTCAATCGGCGTAACAAGTTTCTCGGAACCGTACTACCAGTCAAACGTACGACAAGTTTATTACCTTGGCGCTGCACATCTACTGGAATAGCTTCGTTAGCCAGTACCATACTGACATTACCGCCACCATCACTGCCTGCTGAAAAATTGACTGCGCTTAGCCCATCATAGCTATACTGCTTGCTTACTTGCGAAGCAGCCAATTGAGGATTCAAAAGCGGATTGACTCTGACCACCATCGTATCAGCTGGCACTTCGTTCTTCACAACAACCTTGTTCGTGGTACGTACAGGTGCCACTGGTACGGTAGAGCTCTCAACAATAGGCGTAACGACTGCAGTCGTTGTCATACTATTATTGTTATTGAGCACATCTTGAATCGGGTCGCTGGTAATGACGGGACGATTAGGGTCAGTGATGGTTAGCAATAAATCATTGCCTTCAATCGCTGTTGTATAATTTCCTGATTCTTTTAAACCAACAATGAGGCGCGTGGTACTGTCACTACTTAGCGTAGTAACGTCATTAATCGCACCGATATTATATTCATTAAAGCGACTAGCAAGCCCATTCTGTACTTGTTCGAAATCTAGGACTAAGCGACTAGGATTATCAAGCTGATAGGCTGCAGGCAATACTGGCAATCCTGTAAAGCCCAAACGCATTTGCGTCACTGCAGGTGCGGTCTGTACTACAGAGACATTATCGATGCGCTGTGCAGCATGAGCACTATTAGTCACAGCCACCATACTGACTGCCAGTGCTGAAATGGCAAAAGCAGAAGACATGCGGTTGCTCATCATCATTACCTTGTTATTGCGTACTGTCATTATTTATTCCTCAAAAAATCTGCCGACTTAGCTTATAGGGGATACCAGCGACTGGGGTTTTTCTACAAACCCTGCGCGGCTATCTGGCACAATTTCAATCAAGTTAACCTGGGTCGGCGTGATTTCAACAATACGGCCGTCATTCAATCCAAGATAATCGCCTACTTTAACACTCGCAACCGAACCATCGGGACGTTGTATCAATGCATATCGCTGACCTTCGGGCGAAATCACCACACCTCGGAAGACCAATTGCGACAGTTCATACTGCTCAAGCGGTTCTTTGATTCTGTTGATATCTGGTCGTACACCATCTATAGGAGTGGTCGGGCCTTGCACATTGACTAAACTCGGTGGTAAAAATGGACTACGTTGCGAGCTTGCGCTATATACAAAATCTTCTACCAGTTCGGCTTTAGGCGGCGGCTCAATAGGCTGTGCAGGCTGGTTGCGGATATCGGTCATCGCCTGCTCTGCCATACCTATACGGTCACTACACCCTGTCATAGATAAAACAGTGACACTTAAAACCAATAGCATGGGCATTCTTTGGATATTCATTAGTTGCCTCCTGCATTTGCATCAGTAGCGGCAGCGGCATCACCTTCAGGAGCCGCTTCTTTAGAGCGATAAGTCTTAGTTTGCAATACTAAATTGAGCTCTGGCAAAACATCTAATGTAGGCTGCGGGTTACTAACTTCAAAATCATGCATCGTAATAATTCGAGGCAGTGCAGCAAGACCACTGATAAAGCTACCAAACTGATGGTATTCACCCAAAGCCGCGATACGTATTGGCTGCTCAATAAAGAATTCATTTTCAATTTCAGGCTCTACTGAAATATCTTGGAAACGAATATTACTACCAACGCCTGTCATGTTTATGCCTTCCACCAATTCTGACACACGCGTATCTTTCGGCAACTGATCTAACAAAGTATTAAATTCAGTTTCCATTTGGACAACTTGCGCTTGATACGCTTTTAAATGACGAGCGCGAGATTCTTTTTCACGGTAGCTATCAAGCAAGGTCTGCTGCTGGCTTTCAGCCGCATTGATCTCATCGATTTTGCTACTGATGGGTAATGCCCATGACAATGCTGCGATAAAAGTGATGATAAGACCAATCACTGTCACCTTGACAGGTAATGGCCAACTGCCATAGTTTTCTGAATCTAGCGACTCAAAACTACGGCGAAACTCATTTAAATCGAATTGCCTTTTTGGCTTTAAAGCAGATTTTTTGGTTTTAGAGAGGCTCTTTTTGCGGATAAGCTTCATAATGCACCTCCTAGACCAGTATCGGTATCAGCAGCAGTCGGAGTTTCCGATTGTACTCTAGTCGTTACTACAAACTGTACGTAACTATCTTCAGGATAAACGGGGCGCGCCTGCTCACCAGTATTAACCGTATTATTGAGGGCTGGAGCAGCCTCATAAGCGCTAATATTCTGTTGAATGTTACTTACTGCTGAGTTGCCCATCCATTTACTGTTATCAAGGTTACGAATCAGGCTGGACACAATATTTGGATTGTCCGCTAAGCCTGTCAAAGTTAGCGTATCACCTTCACGTTTAAGGTTGTTTAGATAAAGTGCTGGTGGAATAGCTTTAGCGAGATCATCCCATAAACGTACAGGCACAGGACGTCGTCCCTGCAAATCTTGAATGACTTGCATGCGTGAAATAATGTCTTCACGGCGCTGTTCTAAACTGTCAATTTCGGTCAATGCAGTGTCTAAGCGAGTGTTTTCTTGTTCGATCAATGCGTTGGCATCAAGCTGCTCATCAAGTTCATTATTGAAATAACTCCATGAAGCGAAGGCTGCTAATAGTGTCAGTAATGTCACCGCCACTATCAATGTCATAAACTCTTTGTTACGACGTTCACGCTCTTCTTGTCGCCAAGGTAAAAGGTTAATACGAGCCATTAGTCAAAGCTCCTTAACGCAAGACCGCATGCCGCCATTAAGCTTGGCGCATCAACCGCCAGTTGCTCATTATCGATATTTGGTGCAATAGTCATATTGGTAAAAGGGTTGGCAACACTAACAGTTACACCCAGCTTTTGTTGTGCCATACCAGCGAGACCTGCAATAGAACTGCTGCCTCCTGCAAGCACAACATGATCGATACTGCTATATTGACTTGATGAGAAATAAAACTGTAAAGAGCGAGTAATCTGTTGAATGGTATTTTCTATAAAAGGGGTTAGTACTTCAGGATAGTAGTCATCAGGTAAGGTACGTTCGCGTTTACTTAGTGTCGCTTCTTCTGCTGATAGGCCATAGCGATTTTGTATTGCCTCGGTCAGCTGAGCGCCGCCAAATAACTGCTCACGACTATAAATAAACTCACCATTCTTAGCGATATATAACGTGGTCTGATTGTGGCCGATATCTACCAACGCTACTAGTTCTGGTACATTTGGCAAACTATCTACCATCAATCCAAATGCACGCTCGATTGCATGAGACTCGATATCCATGACTTTCGTTTGTAGGCCACCAAAGGCTAAAGCATCGACACGTTGGTCGACGTTTTCTGAACGAGAAGCAGCAAGCAACACCTGAACCATATCTTCACTAACCAAAGACGGTCCTAATACTTCAAAATCTAGATTGACGTCTTCTAATGGATAAGGCACGTATTGGTCGGCATCCAAACGTATTTGCGCCTCACGCTCTACATCGCTGAGTGTCATATCCATATCAATAATTTTAGTAATCACTGCAGAGCCAGAAACAGCGGTCGCAGCATTGCTACCCGCGACTTGGCAGCGTCTTGCCAAGCTCGCTATAATATTACCAGCAGCTTCTGTATCTACTAGAATCTTATCGACCACGATACCTTCCGGTAGTCTTTCAATACCATAAGATTTTAGGTGAAACATGCCTTGCTGACGCTGTATGTCAACCAACTTTACTGAAGTGGCACAAATATCCACGCCAATCAAATGTCGACTTTTGGAAGTAAATAGCCTCACTAGCTCTATACCTTATATTAAGTGTACAATCTGGTAGTTATTTGTAATAATTCAATACAATACTTTACTTAATTGATAGATTCAAGCATTTAAAAATATATTAAGGCCAACTTACACATTTATTATGACCTGCCTATTTTGTTCAATGTATAATAATATTGTCTGCTACAAATTCTAACTAATAAGTCTTATTATGGCCAAAACAAATGCTACCGCTCGTCTCATTCGCTTTTTGGTGGGACTTTTTATCGCTTGCCTAGCATTGGCAGTTGTTCTAGCACTTGCTGTACCTATTGGTTTTTATGGGATGGCCATGTATTTGTCACCAACCCTACCTAGTACGCAAGAGATTAAGACAGCCAAACTAGAAATGCCATTACAGATTTATAGTAGTGATGATAAATTAATCGGCCAATACGGCAATCGTTTATCATTACCAGTTAGTTTTGATGAGATTCCTGAAGATTTAACTCATGCTTTTTTAGCGGCCGAAGATGCTTCTTTCTTTCAGCATAGCGGAATCAGTATTAAAGGTCTTGGTCGCGCTGTCACCGAAGCAGTCACTGATGACGATGGTCAAACCGGTGGCTCTACCATTACGATGCAGGTCGCTAAAAACTATTTCTTAAGTCCAGAACGTACTTTAAACCGCAAACTCACAGAGTTGTTTTTGGCGCGGAAAATCGAAGACGAGCTGAGTAAAAATGATATTTTGACGCTATATGTCAATAAAATCTATCTGGGCGAAGGTGCCTACGGCATTCGTGCTGCGGCCAAAAAATACTATAGTAAGTCATTAGACAATTTAACCATTGCTGAAATGGCCATGTTAGCCGGCCTACCAAAAGCCCCTTCTAAATATAATCCTGTTGCCAATCCTAGCCGTGCACTGACTCGCCGCAACTGGATCGTTGGACGCATGCATGAGCTTGGCTATATTACCAAAGCTCAGTATGATGAAGCGGTCAACTCCCCTATAGGTATCAACCTATATAAAGAAAAGCTCGATGTAAATATGCCTTATTTGGCAGAAATGACGCGCGCTTCTTTGGTCGAACGTTATGGCGATCAAGTCATGCACGGTGGGTGGCGCGTACGTCTCACAGTAGATAGCAAAGCACAAACAGATGCAGAAGCAGCAGTAGTAACAGGATTGATTGCCTACGAGCATCGCCATGGTTGGCGCGGGGCTGAAGCAAATGATGAGCCTCTCGAGAACTTTCAACGCTACAGCAATATGTCTCCTGCCAAAGTGACTAAAGTTAATTCTCGTAGTTTTGATGCAGTCCTACAATCTGGTGAAGAAGTAACCGTTAATTGGTCTGGTATGAAATGGGCACGTAAATATATTTCTGCCGACCGTATTGGTTATTATCCTAGTAATGCCAGTCAAGTTGTTAAGAAAAACGATATCGTTCGTGTGATACCTACTTCAAATGGCAACTGGCAATTAGGTCAAATACCTAAAATTCAAGGCAGTTTGGTCTCGTTGAATCCAGAGACTGGTGCTGTCAATGCATTAGTCGGTGGCTTTGATTTTAACCACAGTAAGTTCAACCGCGCTCTACAAGGCTGGCGTCAACCTGGCTCAACCATTAAACCACTTGTTTATACCGCTGCTTTAGAAAAAGGTTATCGCCCAGACACCATCGTGTCTGACCGAGCTATCCAAGTAGGTGACTGGAAACCTAAAAACTCTGATGAACGTTTCTTAGGTGATATCACTTTACGTCGCGGTTTATATTTGTCGCGTAACCTCGTATCTATTCGCTTGTTACAAGCTATCGGTATCTCAAGTACGCGCAACCTATTAGATGAATTTGGTCTTGATAAAGAAAAGCTGCCGACAACATTATCATTAGCACTTGGAGCAGGACAAGCCACACCATTACAAATGGCCACGGCTTACTCAACTTTCGCCAATGGTGGTCATCGTGTCCAACCTTACTTTATTGAACAAATTTACAATTATAAAAACGAGCTGTTGTTTCAGGCAAATCCACGTCAAGCATGTGCACTATGCTTTAACGAAAAACTTGAGAAGGTCAATAGCAGCTTAGTTGAAGAGTATGAGAAGTCAATCGAAGCGCTTGATGATAGCAGTAATGAAATAACTGCCGATAATTCATCATCAGAAGGTAATGATGATAGCGAAACAACAGATAAAGAGCTTGATTTAACGGTATATAACGCAGGTCCACAGTCAGACCGCCTGAAAGCGCCTGCCGTACAATATGTAAGGGCCAAACAAGCACCGCGCATACTGCAACCTAGAGTGGCTTTTGAGATGGCCGATATACTACGCGATGTAGTCCAACGCGGTACAGCGGTAAGAGCAAAGGCATTAGGTCGCAATGATATCGGTGGCAAAACTGGTACCACCAATCAGGCCAAAGACGCATGGTTTGCAGGGTTCCATCCTACCAATGCGACAGTAGTATGGATGGGATTTGATCAACCATCTACTATGGGCCGCCGTGAATATGGTGGTGTGGCAGCGCTGCCAGTATGGATGGACTTTATGAAAGCTCAGCTGAAAGACACGCCAAGCCAATGGGTATCTATCAATAATCGCTCAAAATCCAGAAAGCAACAGCAAAGTATCATAGAGATGACTGATGATGGCGTCCTAGTTAACGACGCCTCCAATAAATCAGCAAAACCAGTCAAGACTCAAACCCAGCAGCGTAAGCCTTCGGTTCCAGAGCCTACTGAGGAGACGAGCACTCCACCATCAACGAAACCAAGTAGCAATCGTAGTGATGACAGCGTACCGGAAAATCCATTAACGGTGACACCCGTTGAAAGTATGCCACCGATGCCAGAGTAACAAACAAGACTATTTTTAGTTAATAAGAAAAAGGCTTATTCAGCAATGACTGAATAAGCCTTTTTTATGCGCTGTAGACTATGGCCTACCCTACTTAATCATACTTTAAAATGGTTCAATAAATAGCGGTCAAAGAATAAATTTGCTAGTTTACTTCCTATTAGAATTCAACCATACCTGCACGCAGTTGTTCAATCAGCTCCAAAAGCTGATTACGCCATTCCCGTATCGTTGTTTCATCAGGTAGCCATTGATTGGATAAGGTGACAACATTGACAATCAAGTCTGGCGACGCTGAATGACTGCTTGGCGCTTCATCGACGATAGTATCTGGCGGTACTGCATACAGACAACGCTGATAAGCACGTTCTATATTGGCGATAAAACCTTGCTGCTGTAATTGCTGCAAACGCTGAATCTCAGGAGATACTTGGGTACGCTCGCTCAGTGCTTGCTCAATATCGAGCAAAGTTGGCGCCGTCATGTTTAAGCTATAGAAATGACCCAACTCCTGAATAAATGCTAATAAAGCACCATGTAAATGAAAAATAGCAGTCTCACAATGGGCTTGGTATAACTGCTTATCATTGGTACTTCCTGCAGATTGGCAAGATAAACGACAGAAATATAACTTTTGATTGGTTCGATCTGCTTGATATTTGGCGACGCGAGTTTTACCTGCCATTTGCTAATTATCCTTTTATGAATAGTGAATTAGAGCGTATTTCCAGTGTACTATTTTTTTAGATGATAGCACCATGCCTTTCTTAGTTTTTTATACGCACAAAAAAGCCAGCAACTTAGGCTGGCTTTTTTATCAAATTAAGAATGAATCAAAATACTTAATGCGATTAATTATCTTGATTTAACTCTTGAGCAAATGCTTCGTCGAAGCTTGCAAAGTCTTTGCTATCAGTGCTTGCAGTCATATCAAACGCTGCATTCAAATCTTTATCTTGTAGCTTCTGATCTGCTTTCTCTTTACGTGCTTTATGATAAGCAAGACCCGTACCTGCAGGAATCAAGCGACCCACAACCACGTTTTCTTTCAGACCACGTAGCTCATCCACTTTACCAGTCACAGCAGCCGCAGTTAGTACACGGGTTGTTTCCTGGAAAGAAGCCGCTGAAATAAAGCTTTCAGTTGCTAGACTTGCTTTGGTGATACCTAGTAATTGACGCTCAAACTGTACTGGGAATTTATCTTCCGCTTCTAGCTTCGCATTCAATGCTTTGATATCTGCATACTCGACCTGATCACCTTTGAAGTGACTTGAATCGCCGCCGTCAGTGATTTCAACTTTACGCAACATCTGACGAATGATAACTTCGATGTGCTTGTCGTTGATTTTTACACCCTGCAAGCGATAAACGTCCTGTACTTCGTTGACGATATAATCAGCAAGTGCAGTCTGACCTTTCAAACGTAAGATATCATGTGGGTTCTGTGGACCATCAGCGATCACTTCACCACGTGCTACCGTCTCGTTTTCAAAGACGTTGATTTGACGCCATTTCGGGATTAGCTCTTCATGTACTTCACCATCTTCATTAGTAATAATGAAGCGGTTCTTACCTTTAGTCTCTTTACCAAAGCTTACGACACCAGTCATTTCTGCCATGATGGCGTGATCTTTTGGACGACGTGCTTCGAATAGATCAGCAACACGTGGTAGACCACCGGTAATATCTTTTGTACCAGAAGATGCTTGTGGTACACGGCCTAGAATCGAACCTGCTGCAACTTTCTCACCATCGCTCACGCGGATGATGGTTTCAGCTGGTAAGAAGTAAACCACTTCTTTGCCTTCGTCAGTGTTCAAGATAATCGCAGGACGTAAGTCTTTTGCTGAGCTTGAACGGTCACGCGTGGCTAGAATCTCAAATGAGCTCATACCAGTCGCATCATCAACTTTCACTGTGGCAGTCATACCGTCAGTGATGTCACTGAAGCGTGCTGTACCAGCAAATTCTGTGATGATTGGATGCGTATGCGGATCCCATTTAGCGATAGTTTGACCGCCTTCAACCTGCTCTTCGTCTTTCACAAGTACACTTGAACCATATGGTACTTTATAGCGCTCACGCTCACGGCCAAGCTCATCGGTCAATGCGATTTCAGCTGAACGCGATACGATGACTAAGTGACCATCGGTATGCTGTACTGTTTTCATATTTTCAAAGTGCGCTTGACCAGCATTACGTACAGAGATGCTGTTGTCTACAGAGGCTGAACTCGCGGCCCCACCTACGTGGAACGTACGCATGGTTAACTGAGTACCCGGCTCACCGATAGACTGAGCTGCCATAACACCGACTGATTCGCCGATATTCACTTTATGACCACGTGCAAGGTCACGACCATAACACTGTGAACATACGCCATGTTCGATATCACAAGTAATTACTGAACGTACCCAGATATCATCGATTGCGTTGTTATCAAGGACGTTAACCCAGTACTCATCGATCAATGTACCAGCTGGAATCAATACTTTATCAGCATCGTCATTATAAGTAACGTCACGAGCAGTCACACGACCCAGTACTAGCTCACCTAGCTTCTCAATGATTTCACCACCTTGGATATGTGGTTTCATGAGTAAGCCTTCTTCAGTACCACAATCATCGCTAGTGATAACCAAATCTTGTGCCACATCAACCAGACGACGAGTTAGGTAACCAGAGTTAGCGGTTTTCAGTGCTGTATCCGCTAGACCTTTACGTGCACCGTGAGTTGAGATGAAGTACTGTAGTACGGTCAAACCTTCACGGAAGTTAGCTTTAATCGGTGTCTCAATAATTGAGCCATCTGGTTTCGCCATCAAACCACGCATCCCTGCCAACTGACGAATCTGTGCCGCACTACCACGAGCACCAGAATCTGACATGATAAAGATAGAGTTGAATGATTTCTGCTCGTCTTCTTCACCTTTTGCGTTGATAACTTTATCTGTTGCCAAGTTGTCCATCATCGCTTTAGCGACTTTGTCATTGGTACGTGACCAGATATCAACTACTTTGTTATAGCGCTCACCAGCAGTTACGAAACCTTGCTCGAACTGATCTTCGATTTCGCGAACTTCGCCTTCTGCCACTTCGATGATTTGCTTCTTAAGTGGTGGAATAACCATGTCATCGATACCGATAGACACGCCAGATAATGTTGCTTGAGCAAAACCAAGATACATCAATTGGTCAGCAAACATAACACTTTCTTTGACGCCAACTTTACGGTAGCAAGAGTTGATCAAACGAGAGATGTTTTTCTTCGTCATCTCTTGGTTACACTCATCAAACGTCATACCTTTAGGCATGATGTTCCAGATAAGTAGACGACCAGCAACCGTATCTTTGATACTGATTTCTTTGGTCTCGTTACCTTCTTCGTCAATTTGCGTCTCAGTAACACGCACTTTGATCTTGGCGTTTACATGTAGATCGTTTGAACCAATTGCACGCAATGCTTCATTAACGGTAGCAAAAATCATGCTCTCGCCTTTGGCATTGATAGACGAGCGACTGATGTAATATAGACCTAGTACAACATCCTGAGATGGTACGATGATCGGATCACCGTTCGCAGGTGACAAGATGTTGTTGGTAGACATCATCAAGGCACGTGATTCAAGCTGCGCTTCTAGCGTCAATGGCACGTGAACGGCCATTTGGTCACCATCGAAATCGGCGTTGAATGCGGTACAAACAAGCGGATGCAACTGGATGGCTTTACCTTCGATCAATACTGGCTCAAATGCCTGTAGACCCAAACGGTGAAGTGTTGGCGCACGGTTAAGAAGTACTGGATGCTCACGGATAACCATGGCCAGCATATCCCACACTTGTGGCTCTTCACGCTCTACCATCTTTTTAGCAGCTTTAATCGTAGTCGCTAAACCATGAGACAATAGTTTGTTATAAGTAAATGGCTTGAATAATTCTAGTGCCATTTTCTTAGGTAGACCACACTGATGTAGACGTAGTGTTGGACCTACAACGATAACCGAACGACCAGAGTAATCGACACGCTTACCAAGTAAGTTCTGACGGAAACGACCTTGCTTACCTTTGATCATATCTGCCAAAGATTTCAATGGACGCTTGTTACTACCAGTGATGGCACGACCGCGACGACCGTTATCAAGCAACGCATCTACTGACTCTTGCAACATACGTTTTTCGTTACGCACGATGATGTCAGGTGCGCTTAGCTCAAGCAGACGCTTAAGACGGTTGTTACGGTTGATCACACGGCGATATAGATCGTTTAGATCTGACGTCGCAAAACGGCCGCCTTCTAGCGGTACTAGAGGACGCAAATCTGGTGGTAGTACTGGCAAGATGTTCATTACCATCCACTCAGGCTTGTTATTAGAATCACGGAATGCTTCTAATAATTTGAGACGCTTAGACATTTTCTTAAGCTTAGTCTCAGAACCAGTTTGTGGAATCGCTTCACGTAGCTCATCAATTTCAAGATCGATATCGATGTCTTTTAATAGGTCTTGAACGGCTTCAGCACCCATCTTGGCTGTGAATTCGTCACCAAACTCTTCAAGCGCTTTGTAATAATCTTCGTCATCAAGCAACTGGTATTTTTCTAAGCTAGTTAGACCAGGCTCAGTCACGATATAGCTTTCGAAATATAGAACGCGCTCGATATCACGTAGCGTCATGTCTAGCAATAGACCGATGCGGCTTGGTAATGATTTTAGGAACCAAATATGCGCAACTGGACTGGCTAGGTCGATATGGCCCATGCGATCACGACGAACTTTAGCAGTGGTGACTTCGACACCACATTTTTCGCAGATAACGCCTTGGAACTTACGGCGCTTATATTTACCACATAAACATTCAAAATCTTTTACTGGGCCAAAGATTTTGGCACAAAAAAGACCATCACGCTCAGGCTTGAACGTGCGATAGTTGATGGTTTCAGGCTTTTTTACTTCACCATGCGACCATGACTTGATGACGTCAGGTGAGGCTAAAGTAATTTGAATGCTATCAAACTCTTGGTTACCGTTGCCGGTAGGGCTTTGCATGATATCGAGTAAATCTTTCAAGTTGCTTCTCCGTTATCTTTATAATCATCTGACAGCGTACCATTGACGCAGATAAGATGAATGAAGGCAATGAATAGGGTTGAGACAAATCACTAAAAGCAGCAGCAATAAAGCAGACTACCTTTAGTGGACAACTAAGTTAAACAACGGGCTAGTTGCTTTGTTTTAACTCAATATTAATACCCAGTGATTTGATTTCTTTGGTCAGTACGTTAAACGACTCAGGCATGCCTGGATCCATATACTGCTCACCATCAACGATGTTTTTGTACATACGAGTACGGCCTTCAACGTCATCTGACTTCACTGTTAGCATTTCTTGCAACGTGTAAGTCGCGCCGTATGCTTCTAGTGCCCATACTTCCATCTCACCGAAGCGCTGACCACCAAACTGAGCTTTACCACCCAATGGCTGCTGCGTCACTAGAGAATAAGAACCTGTTGAACGCGCATGCATTTTGTCATCAACCAAATGGTTAAGCTTGAGCATGTACATGTAACCAACAGTTACTTTACGGTCAAACTTCTGACCTGTACGACCATCATATAATGTCTGCTGACCATCGCGATCCATACCAGCAAGCTCGAGCAAGTCTTTAACTTGGCTTTCTCTTGCGCCGTCAAATACTGCTGTGCCCATCGGTACACCGCCACGTAAGTTGTCTGCTAGCGCCATGATGTCATCATCACTTAAGCTATCAAGATCAACTTGCTCACCGCCTACTTGGTTATAGATTTTGTCCAAGAAGTCACGTAGCTCTTTGATTGCTGCTTGCGATTTGAGCATACCGTCAATCTTCTCGCCCAATCCTTTCGCTGCCATACCCAAATGCGTCTCTAGAACCTGACCGATGTTCATACGAGATGGTACACCAAGTGGGTTCAATACGATGTCAACGGTATTACCATTTTCATCATAAGGCATGTCTTCAACTGGCATGATGCGCGATACAACACCTTTGTTACCATGACGACCAGCCATCTTATCACCAGGCTGAATACGACGCTTAACCGCTAGATATACTTTAACGATTTTTTGTACGCCATGTTGTAAGTCATCACCAGCAGTCAATTTACGTTTTTTCTCAGCAAACTTCACATCGATGTCTTTTTGCTTATCAACCAAGTAATCAGCGATTTGCGTTAGACGCTCAGAGATTTCTTCTTCAACTGGTTGGATATCAAGCAACGTCTCAAGGCTCATATCTTTCATATCAGCCAATGCCATAACTGTACCAGCTTTTAGACCAGCACCGCCGCTGACTTTTTGGCCATCTAATAGATTACCAATACGACCACGTGCTGCTTCTTCAAAAATACGTAGCTCTTCTTTCAAATCTTTGCGATAGCTATCAAGCTGCGATTTTTCAATCGCTCTTGCGCGTGCATCTTTTTCAACGCCATCACGGGTGAAGACCTGTACATCAATAACCGTACCTTTACTTGAAGTTGGTACGCGTAGTGAAGTGTCTTTCACATCAGCCGCTTTTTCGCCAAAGATAGCCCGTAGTAGTTTCTCTTCTGGCGTTAGTTGCGTCTCACCTTTTGGTGTCACTTTACCAACTAAGATATCGCCAGCGTCAACTTCAGCACCGATATAGACGATACCTGCTTCATCAAGACTTGATAATGCTGCTTCACCAACGTTTGGAATATCAGCAGTGATCTCTTCTGTACCTAGCTTGGTATCACGAGCCACACAAGTCAATTCTTGGATATGAATAGTAGTGAAACGATCTTCTTTAACTACTTTTTCAGATAACAAGATTGAATCTTCGAAGTTGTAACCATTCCACGGCATAAATGCGATGCGGATGTTCTGGCCTAGTGCTAGCTCACCAAGATCCGTTGATGGACCATCAGCCAAGATATCACCCAAAGCAATCTCGTCACCTTGGTTAACAATGATACGTTGGTTGATACAAGTGTTTTGGTTAGAGCGCGTGTATTTGATCAAGTTATAGATATCGATACCCGCTTCACCAGCAGTCATCTCGTCTTCGTTGACACGAACAACGATACGTGATGCATCAACATCTTCAATCACACCGCCACGCTTAGCGATAACACAAACACCAGAGTCACGAGCAACGTGACGCTCCATGCCAGTACCTACTAACGGCTTATCAGCACGTAGTGTAGGAACAGCCTGACGCTGCATGTTCGAGCCCATCAAGGCACGGTTAGCATCATCATGCTCTAGGAACGGAATCAAACCTGCTGCAACCGATACTACCTGGCTTGGCGATACATCCATATGCGTCACTTTTTCTGGCGGCATACGAACAAATTCACCATAGCTACGCACACTGACCATCTCGTCAGACAACGCACCATCTTCAGTCATTGGAGAATCAGCCTGTGCAATGACAGTACCTACTTCTTCGATTGCTGACAGATACTCAATAACGTCAGTAACTTTACCATCAACCACACGGCGATAAGGCGTTTCTAAGAAGCCAAAGCTGTTGGTTTTAGCAAATGTCGCTAGTGAGTTGATCAGACCAATGTTTGGACCTTCAGGAGTCTCAATAGGACATACACGGCCATAATGGGTATCATGTACGTCACGTACTTCAAAGCCTGCACGTTCACGAGTTAGACCACCAGGTCCTAACGCTGATACACGGCGCTTATGGGTAACTTCAGACAACGGGTTGTTCTGATCCATAAACTGTGACAACTGACTTGAACCAAAGAATTCTTTAACCGCAGCCGCTACTGGCTTAGAGTTAATCAAATCTTGTGGTGACAAGTTGTCTGATTCTGCTGAGCTTAAACGCTCTTTTACAGCACGCTCAACACGTACTAGACCAACACGGAATTGGTTTTCTGCCATCTCGCCCACTGAACGAATACGGCGGTTACCTAGATGGTCAATATCATCGACATCACCGCGACCATTACGAATCTCGATAAGTTCTTTTAGAACGTTAACGATATCATCGTTGGTCAATACGCTGCGTTCGCGCTGGATATCAGGATCATCAGTATTATCAAATTCTAAACCAAGACGACGGTTGAATTTCATACGACCGACGTTTGATAAGTCATAACGATCTGCATTAAAGAACATGCTTTCAAACAGTTTCTCAGCCGTTTCAACCGTTGGTGGCTCACCTGGACGCATGACTTTGTAGATTTCGATCAATGCTTCTTCACGGCTTGAGGTGCTATCAGCACGTAGCGTATCGGCAATATAACTACCTTGGTCGATATCGTTGGTGAATAGAATGCTGAATTCTTTGATAGATTCACTGGCTTCAAACGCGCTCAATTTAACCAATAATTCATGGTCAATTGGCGTGTTTGCTTTAGCGATGATTTCGTCATTAACGACGATGTCTTCCGCTAAGATACGCTCGTATAGATACTCATCAGGCACAGCAATTTTCGTCATACCGGCTTCTTCAAGCTGACGGATACGGCGTGCGTTAATGCGTTTGCCCTGCTCTACGATAACATCACCTTCAGGTGATACAATATCAAACTGAGCCATCTCACCACGTAGACGATCAGCAACTAGGTCAATTTCAAACTGCTCTTCGCCTTTATAAACAGCAACTTTATCAAAGAATAAATCTAGGATTTCAGAAGTTGTTAGACCAAGTGCGCGTAAGATGATTGACGCAAGTAGTTTACGGCGACGGTCAATACGAGCAAATACTAAATCTTTTGCATCAAATTCAAAGTCTAACCATGAACCACGATAAGGGATGATACGTGCGTTATAAAGCACTTTACCACTTGAATGCGACTTACCTTTATCATGGTCAAAGAACACACCAGGTGAACGATGTAGCTGAGATACGATAACACGCTCAGTACCATTGATAATAAAAGTACCGTTAGCAGTCATCAAAGGCATCTCGCCCATATAGACGCTTTGCTCACGGATATCTTTGATAGCAGCTTTGCTATCTTTGTCTTTGCTGTCTTTGTCTTTGATGATCAAACGGATTTTGACACGCATAGGCGCAGCAAACGTTGAACCACGTAAGATACACTCACGCTCATCAAATTCAGGCGTGCCTAAATAGTACTCAACAAATTGTAGCTCTGCGTTACCAGAGTGACTCTCAATTGGGAAAATAGAGGAATACGCAGCTTGCAAACCAGTATTCTCACGAGCTTTCGGCTTTTTGTGCTCTTGCAAAAATTGCTCATAAGAATCTACTTGAATAGACAGTAAATAGGGAACGTCCATTACAGTGGGCAATTCAGCAAAACTTTTGCGAATACGCTTTTTTTCAGTATAAGAATATGCCATCGAGAGTCCTTACAGTAAACGTGGAAACAAATTAAAAGCGTGGCCAGTATGCATAAATACGATGCAAACGTGGCGACGTAAACGATAATATAAAACGGGTCTTCGTGTTCAGTTCATGTCTTTTCTGTCAATTACTACTTTACTCTTCAGTGCTTACCTAGCACACTTCACTTAATCTCGTCGTTGCTTGCTAGATTCATGGTAAGTGAATCAGTCTATATGACTGTTGCAACCAAAAAATTCAATATTATATAATCTATAACGCATTGCCTATCAGGCTTACTTTACAAATACATTGCTGGGAAATAATGTCTATTAAGATTGCATCCATACCACTTGCCATCTAGACTACTTATTACCGAACCATGTTCCCTACACATACAAGCTGTCTATGAGACTGAATATCGACAGTCATGCCACACCAAGTAGGCAACTTATGATCAACAGCTTTTTTAAGAATACCGCTTTTTTCAGGATTAATAATCGGGGTAACTATAACTTTTAGAATCAGTATAAACTATAGTGTTGATAGGAAAGCATGCAGACACAAAAAAATGCCAAACATCTACAGACGTTTAGCTCATATTAACTGATTTCAAAAACTGGCATGTGTGCTTGCATGTATATCGTCTGTCCTTTTGATGGGTATCCACCGTGATGTTGCATACGTATGTTGGCAGACACAAAAGGTCAAGCTACGAATTATAGTAAAAAAAAGCTGGCAATGCAAGGCATTACCAGCTTTTTTTCGTACAGTGTTAAACTTATTTTAGTTCAACAGTTGCACCAGCTTCTTCAAGTTTCTTTTTCAACTCTTCAGCTTCAGCTTTAGATGCGCCTTCTTTGATTGGAGCTGGAGCGCTTTCAACCAAATCTTTCGCTTCTTTTAGGCCAAGACCAGTAGCTTCACGTACGGCTTTAATTACGCCAACTTTCTTCTCGCCAAAGCTGGCAAGAACTACGTCAAACTCGTCTTTTTCTTCAGCAGCAGCAGCAGCAGGACCAGCAGCAGCAGGTGCAGCAGCAACAGCAGCTGTTACGCCGAATTTTTCTTCCATGTCGCTGATTAACTCAACGATATCCATTACTGACATTTCAGCGATTGCATTTAACACGTCATCTTTAGATAGTGCCATGAGAACTCTCCGTTATCTGATAAAAATTAATTGATTCTAATATCGCCTTGATTGCTTGCCTAATGTGACAATAAAGTGCAACCAAAATTAGCGATGTTAAAGTTACGTTAAAACAAGCAATTAAGCAGCTTCTTTTGCGTCTTTGATTGCCGCTACAGTGCGAACGAACTTGCCAGGAACAGCGTTCATAGTCTGGACAAGCTTGGTCACTGGTGCATTCATAGTAGCCATCAAGATAGAGATTGCTTCGTCGCGAGTTGGTAGCTTCGATACGCGCTCTAGCTCTTCTGGACCATAAACTTCACCACCGACTGATACTAATTTGGTCTCTAAAGCTTTGTTATCTTTGCTGAAGTCGAAAACGACTCGAGCAGCAGATCCCAAATCTTCCATAGAGAAAGCCAAAAGTAGTGGACCAGTCATACGGTCTGACATGCTCTCAAACTTAGTGCCTTCAAAAGCGCGTTTTGCTAGTGTATTTTTTACCACTTTCAAAACCACACCTTTATCACGAGCTTGTTCGCGCAGCTTAGTAAGCTGTGCAACACCAATACCGTGATATTCGGCAGCTACTGCTGAGTAAGCATTAGCAGCAACTTCAGACACTTCAGCCACAACTTGTTGTTTTTGTTCTAGCGTTAATGCCATAAGTTGACTCCTTTAATCTTATCAATCGACTTATAATAAAAGTGCCAAAAACAAGGTTTTTATGCGCTCAAACTGTAAGCTAAGACTGACTTGATACGACACATTACCAGCGGATTCAATTAATAAAAAAAGCATCTACTGGTAACGACTGATTACGGCACCGTTATCAGAATGACGTTGAGTAATAGTTTGAAGATTATAAATAATCTTATCGCCCTATCCGCTCGTGTCTTAAACTGTGTGGGCCACCGTCTGCGTAGGACAACTAAGATTTTCATCTGTCGTCGATTAACAAAAGTGACTTATCATCATAAACAACTATCCGAAGATCGCTAACTATGACTCTAAACTACTCTCTACCTACGGTCTTAGACAGCGTAGCAAATACTACGCTGACCTAATTCTTTAAAAACTGTTTGTGTTTATCACTCAAAATATTTGAATATAAAAACTTTAATTATTTAGCAGTACGATAAGGAACAGCGTCGATCGTTAGACCTGGACCCATCGTGCTAGACAAGGTAATTTTCTTAATGAAAGTACCTTTAGAAGTAGCAGGCTTAGCACGCTTTAGATCAGAAAGAATCGCTTGCGCGTTTTGCTCGATTTGATCAGCAGTGAAACCAACTTGGCCGATAGTTGCATGGATGATACCAGCTTTATCAACACGGTACTGAGCCTGACCAGCTTTCGCATTAGTCACAGCTTCAGCAACGTTTGGCGTTACCGTACCAACTTTAGGGTTAGGCATTAGACCACGTGGGCCTAGGATAGTACCTAACTGACCAACAACACGCATTGCATCTGGAGCTGCGATAACAACATCAAAGTCCATGTTACCGGCTTTGATTTGCTCTGCTAGGTCTTCAAAACCAACGATGTCTGCACCAGCTTCTTTAGCGGCTTCAGCAGCAGCGCCTTGAGCGAATACAGCAACGCGTTTGGTTTTACCAGTACCAGCAGGTAGGTTAGTTGCACCACGAACTACTTGATCAGATTTACGTGGATCAACACCCAAGTTTACCGCGATATCGATAGACTCTTTGAATTTTAGCGCTGGCAAATCGTTTAGGATTTGAACCGCTTCTTCAATAGTGTACTGTTTTTCGTTATCAATACGGCTTTGAATTTCTTTTTGACGTTTGGTTAGCTTAGACATTATACACCCTCCACGGTAATACCCATTGAACGTGCAGTACCAGCGATGGTACGGACAGCAGCGTCAAGATCAGCTGCAGTTAAGTCTGCATTCTTAGTCTTAACGATGTCTTCTAGTTGTGCACGGTCAACTTTACCAACTTTAGCAGTGTTCGGTGTACCTGAACCTTTAGCAATACCAGCAGCCTTACGTAGTAAGTATGCAGCTGGTGGTGACTTCATGATGAAGGTAAAAGATTTGTCGCTGTATACTGTGATCTCAGTTGGGATCGGTAGACCTGGCTCTTGGCCTGAGGTCGCAGCGTTAAATTCTTTACAGAACGCCATGATGTTCACGCCTTTTTGACCCAAAGCTGGACCAATAGGTGGTGAAGGATTTGCTTTGCCTGCAGGCACTTGCAGTTTGATGTAACCATCAATCTTCTTAGCCATGATACTCTCCTAAATGGGTGATAGCGCCAAATCAATGTGGTATATACCTAATTGACTAACAGCTCCCCGGTTGATGAATTTTTTGCTAATTTAGTCTAGTTTTTCAACTTTACTAAATTCAAGCTCAACCTGCGTAGGTCGATTAAATACGTTTACCGTTAGATGTAGTTTAGACTTCTCATAATCCACTTTTTCTACCAACCCTTTAAAGTCAGTAAATGGACCATCGATAACCAACAACTCTTCGCCTGGCTCAAATAGAGTCTTAGGACGTGGGTCAGTTTCAGTCTGGTTCAAACGGTTTAAAATGCGATCAGCTTCTACTTGCGTAATCGGTGCAGGCATCTCAGGCGTACCACCGATGAAGCCCATAATACGAGGACAGTCTTTTACGATGTGCCAAGTATTATCGTTCATCTCCATTTGGATCAATACATATCCAGGAAAGAACTTGCGCTCACTCTTACGTTTTTTGCCGTCTTTCATTTCGACGACTTCTTCAGTAGGAACCAATACATCACCGAATGACTCAGCGAAGTCACTACGGTTAATACGATCAGTTAATGAACGTTGTACTTGTTTTTCATATCCTGAAAACGCTTGGACAATATACCAACGCATATCACGCTCCTGATCGTTATAAATAAGTCGTTAAAAGTAAATGTCTCGCTAATAGTCACTAATACGTGCTATTAACCGATAAAGATACCAACGAACCAATTAAAAAAGTTATCCAATAACCAAATAAAGAAACCGGCAATCGCAATCACGACAATTACTTGCCATGTGTATTGAAAGGTTTCATCTTTACCTGGCCATGTCACTCGGCGAAGCTCAACGGCAGCGTCTTTTAATAATATTTTAAAAGCACGGCCTTGATGTGTTAACGCCAAACAGACTAATGCAAATACAACAAGTGCGACAATAATACCAATACGTACCCAAACATCGTTGGCAGGTTGCCAATAGCCCGGTAAATATTGATTTACTAGAGTCGCACCGATTAATACAGCTGCGGCAAGTAGCCACAAAATCAAATCTTTTATTGAGCCAGTCTTAGCCACTTCAACAGCAGTAGTACCGCTAGCTGAAACATGCTTATTTTTAGACAGCATTCCACCAGCAACCGCCTTGGCATCAGATAACTTAGTCTCGAGGTTATCTTGATCATTGCTCATAAAGAACTCGCTTCGGAGATGGTGGGGTACAACAAAGATGTGATAAGAAGATGGCAGGCGATGTAGGACTCGAACCTACAACCCTCGGTTTTGGAGACCGATGCTCTACCAATTGAGCCAATCGCCTATGGGTGTAAAGGACAGCATTATACAATATTTAGCATAGAATGCAAGCCCTTGACGGTAAAATTATTAATTTTACCTGATTTTGCACTGCCGCAATCTAAAATAACTGCTAGCATTAAGTGCAGCGATAATATAACAAGCTATGCTACAGATTACAATATGCTATCTAACAAATAATTGTCTCTATCACACATGTAGCTAATTCATTAATACACGCTAGGCATAATTCTATTTTCGATCATGCTTCAACTTTCTCCAATAAAAAAGGCCACCCTAAATAGGATGGCCTTTTCTATGACTAATTCATAAGCTCATTG
>NZ_PJAT01000109.1 GCF_002836715.1 Psychrobacter sp. 4Dc | reverse complement strand
AAATGGAATGTACAGATATTTTTCTGAAAAGTTATATATAGAATTAAAAAAGTATTTTCAAGGGAACACAAGCGAATCTACAATTAAAAACGGCATTGCTCGAATTGGAGTAAATGAACGTAGCGAAATTAAAGACGTATTAGAAAAAGTTTTCAAAGGTAATAAAACTTTTATAAGAAATTTAGAAAAAAAAGAAAGGATCATTTGTGAGACTGTCTATGGATTAACTTTATCTGCAAATATAAGCAGCTTATTATCCACTTTAAACCAAGAGATGGAAAGAACCTTTAGTAATGTTAAATATATAGCTCCTCTTCGCGCTACAGCAGAAAGATATTATAGACATCAAGACTTACAGGTCAAAGAAATAGATCATACTGGTTCCAATTTAGCTATGTTACTAAGGTCTTTTTCTACTAAAGAAAATGAGAGATTTGCTCAGTGGACAAGTGAAAATTTTGGCTTTAAAGTTCGAGTAGAAGAATTAGGACTTCATTATGCCCTACAAATTCAAACAGAAGACGATCCCAAAGAATATAATATAAATGATATGGGTTTTGGTTTTTCTCAAATCCTACCTATTGTTGCATCAATTTGGATGGAAACTTCAAAACCTAAAAACGGATCTAGAATACGTAATATAAGTATTATATTTGCAATTGAACAGCCTGAGCTACATTTGCATCCTGAATATCAAGCCAAGTTAGCTAAAATGTTTGTATTAGTAATAAATGCAGCAAAAGAAAAAAACATATCACTTAAAATTATATTTGAGACTCATAGTAACACTATGATAGATACTTTAGGCGATTGCATTGAAGATGGAGATTTAGAAGCTCAAGATGTCAATATCGTTCTTTTTGCGAAGGAGTTTAATAGTAGTACTACAAATATAAAATTTTCTCATTTTAATAATGATGGGTTTTTAGAAGAATGGCCGATTGGCTTTTTTTCAGGACGAAGATAATGCTATTCAAAATTGAGAACTGCTCCCCTAACATATACCTTAATCATTTAGATAAACTAAGAGCACTGGAAAACCTAATTCATACAAATGGCCTAAGAAAAAACATAGTTTTTCTTGATAGAAACACTATTAGTGACGTTAAATATTCCGATATTTATAGTGCTTCTACCAAAAATTTTGTTATAGACATTGAAAAGCAAAGGCGAGAATATGGTGCTATTGTAGAGAAGTTAGCTGTTTACAGCATAGTTGATTTCGATTTTACAGGAGTGCAATGTATTCGTAAAATTGATCAGTGGATTATAAGAATAGGTTATGATTTCTTTTGCGACCCTGAGAATATTAGTCCAGTTAATCTTGTGACCGAAGGTAAATTAGATTTTGATTTTTATTCCTTAATAGCTAAGTATTACGCTAAGTATCTTTCATCAACTAATCTAGAAGTTAACTTCAAATTTAACAATGGTGGTGGTAGTCAGTCAAAGCCTATTTTTGATAATTTAGTTAGTGAAGGTAAAATCGTATTATGTATTACTGATAATGATAAATCCCATCCAAATAAGGGTGAAGGCTCTACTTCGTCAGTTTTTACAATTTCAGATAGAAGTTATAACGGCAAAAGTTTAGCCCATGTTATTGATGTCAGAGAAATTGAAAGTTTGATACCATTGAAAGCAATTGAAAACACCCTTTCAAGTAATGATCAAGTAGATACATTTGAAGAAATAAAATCTTTAAATACATATTATCCTCAGTTTAGACAATATTTTGATCATAAAGAAGGTTTGAATTTAGAAAATGTGATTAACATTGATAATGATCATGGCAACTTCTGGTTGCCTGCTCTATCAAATATTAGTCGTTTTTCTAATAGAGAATGTTTCAAGGATAGTGCATGCTATAGCTGCAATAGTTGTCCTAAAATGATAGGGTTCGGAGATAATATGCTCAAGCGAGTTGTAGCCGATCTGAGCAAATCAAATTTAAGAAGGTTACAAATTGAGCCGGAAGTTATATCGCATTGGAGAAATATTGGAGAACTCATGATGGCTTGGGGCTGCGTTCCAGTTTCTTCTATTTCGAGAGCTTCATAACATATTATTAAGTAAGTTAACATACAAAAAAAAAGCCACCAGATTTCTCTAGTAGCTCTTTTTTTAAACACTAACTCAGTTAGGTCTATTACACCAAACTATTTACCGCTTCGATCACAGCATCAGTCGTGATACCAAACTCTTTATATAGATCGCTAGCTGGAGCAGATTCACCATAAGTGGTCATACCGATGACTTTGCCATCTAAACCAACGAACTTATACCAGTAATCTACATGTGCCGCTTCGACTGCGACGCGAGCACGGATATTGGCAGGCAATACCGCTTCACGATAGCTAGCATCTTGCTCAACGAAAATCTCTGCACATGGCATAGACACTACACGGACACCAACACCGTTTGCGCTCAACGCCTCATACGCTTCCATCGCAAGACCGACTTCTGAACCAGTAGCGATGATGATGGCTTGTAGCTCGCCTTGTTCTTTTGCCAGTACATAGCCACCTTTGGTAATGTTCGCTACTTGCTCGCTATCACGTGCTTGGTGTGGCAGACTCTGACGGCTAAAGATCAACGCTGATGGGTTGTTTTCAGACTTGATTGCTTCTACCCAAGCGCTTGCAGATTCAGTCGCATCACACGGACGCCATGTACGTAGGTTTGGCGTGGTACGTAGGCTAGTCAATTGTTCAACTGGCTGATGCGTTGGGCCGTCTTCACCCAGACCGATAGAGTCATGTGTATAGACATGGATGACGCGCTGCTTCATGAGTGCGCCCATGCGTACCGCGTTACGTGCGTACTCCATAAACATTAGGAACGTCGCTACGTAAGGGATAAAGCCGCCGTGTAGTGCAATACCATTGGCAATCGCAGTCATACCGAACTCACGTACGCCATAATAGATGTAGTTGCCATCAGCATCTTTCTCAATACCTTTAGCACCTTTGAATAGCGTAAGGTTCGAACCAGCTAAGTCTGCTGAGCCGCCAAGTAGTTCTGGCAACAATGGCTGCAAGCTGTTGATAGCATTTTGACTCGCTTTACGACTAGCGACATCACCGCCCGCTTCTTGCGTTTGCTGAATATAGGCTTGCGCTTGGCTAGCAAAGTCAGCTGGCAATTCACCATTTAGACGGCGTGATAGTTCTGCTGCAAACTCTGGATAGGCTTTTTCATAAGCAGCAAAATCGGCCTCCCAGTTCTTTTGCTGCACATCACCTTTGGCTTTAGCATCCCACGCTTCATAGATTTCATCAGCTAATTCAAACGGCGCATGTTTCCAAGACAGCGCATCACGCGTCAAGGCGATTTCGTCATCACCAAGTGGTGCACCATGACTGGCCGCTAGACCTTGCTTGTTCGGGCTACCAGCACCGATAGTCGTTTTACAAATGATTAAACTTGGCTTAGCAGTCTCTGCAATCGCTTGCTCAGTCGCTTGCGTGATTGCATCAGTATCATGACCGTCAACTTTGATCACTTGCCAGCCGTATGACTCAAAACGAGCTTCGGTATCATCAGTGAACCAGCCTTCGACATTACCGTCGATTGAAATGCCATTGTCGTCATAGAAGAATACTAACTTGCCAAGCGCCAACGTGCCAGCCAGTGAGCAAACTTCATGACTGATACCTTCCATCAAGCAGCCATCGCCCAAGAACGCATAGGTATGATGATCGACAACGTTATGACCGTCACGGTTGAACTGTGCGGCTAGCGTCTTTTCTGCGATTGCAAAACCAACGGCATTAGCAATACCTTGTCCTAGCGGACCAGTCGTCGTTTCTACACCAGGCGTGTAGCCAAGTTCAGGGTGCCCTGGGGTTTTTGAATGCAGCTGACGGAAACCTTTCAGGTCATCGATGCTCAAATCATAACCAGATAAATGCAGCAATGAGTAAATAAGCATTGAGCCATGACCGTTCGATAAGACAAAGCGGTCACGGTTGTGCCAATTAGGATCAGCTGGATTGTGCTTCAAAAATTTGCGCCACAAAACTTCGGCAATATCAGCCATGCCCATTGGCGCACCCGGATGTCCAGAGTTGGCTTTTTGAACTGCGTCAAACGACAGTACACGGATGGCATTGGCTAGTTTACGTTCGCTAATTGGAGCTGGCATAGAGTGTCCTAATATTCGAATGAGTCGTATAAAGATAAGAGGAGAGTTTACTCAGAGGATAATCCATCAAAAACGCGACAGGCGTCCTCAATGGATAGGCTATAAAATAAAAATGCAATATTAACATATTTGCTATGAGCCTAGCCAAAAATGCGGTGACAAGACCGTTTATATTTAGCAATGACTCACATCAGTTTTGTTAAACGATAAGCAATGACGGACTTTGATTTAAGTTATAAATAATAAGCTGCGAGTGACCTAAGTGACAAGCAGCTCATTACTTATAGTCAATTTATTAAACTGAAATAGTCTCAGCACCGCCCATAAACGGACGTAATACTTCTGGAATCGTAATGCTGCCGTCAGCGTTTTGATGATTTTCCATCACTGCTAGTAGCGTACGACCAACCGCCAAACCTGAACCGTTCAAAGTATGAGCTAAGCTGGTTTGCTTGCCATCTTTGACACGAGTACCCATACGGCGCGCTTGGAAGTCACCACAGTTAGAGCAGCTAGAGATTTCACGATAAGTATCTTGGCTTGGTAACCATACTTCGATGTCATAAGTCTTTTGTGCAGCAAAACCCATATCGCCAGTACATAGCTGTACCGTGCGGTATGGCAAGTTCAGCTGCTGCAAAATATATTCAGCCTGTCCTGTCATCGCTTCTAATAGGTCATCGGACTGATCGCTAGTACCGACATTGACCATTTCCACTTTTTCAAACTGATGCTGACGAATCAAGCCGCGAGTATCACGCCCGTGTGAGCCAGCTTCACTACGGAAACATGGCGTATGGGCGGTGAATTTTAGCGGTAGCTCTTTAATATCCAAACGTTCGCCGCGTACCAAGTTGGTCATTGGCACTTCAGCGGTTGGAATAAGGTAAAAATCCATTTCATCATTATTGGTGTGATTGCTTAGCTTAAACAAATCATCTTCAAACTTAGGCAACTGACCCGTGCCTTTTAAGCTATCGCTATTAACGATATAAGGCACATAGGTCTCAAGATAGCCGTACTTCATCGTGTGCGTGTTCAACATAAATTGAATTAGTGCACGATGCAATTGCGCCAATTGTCCTTTTAACACGTTAAAACGGCTACCAGTCAATTTGGTCGCTGCCTCAAAGTCCAGCATACCAAGCGTCTCACCGATATGCGTATGATCTTGAATTTCAAAATCAAACTCACGCGGCGTGCCCCATTTGCGCACTTCTACGTTATCGTCTTCTGACGTACCGACTGGTACATCCGCCGCCGGAATATTTGGAATTTGCAAGGCTGCTTGAGTGATACGCTCCTGCAGAGTACGTAGCTCATCTTCCGCAGCTTTAATCTCACCGCTAACGCTTTGCATCTCAGCCAATAGCTCACTGGCATCTTCGCCTGATTTTTTTAGGGCACCTACTTGCTTTGCACCAGCATTACGGCGCGATTGCAACTCTTCGGTTTTGACTTGTAGAGACTTGCGCTCGTTTTCAATCGTCTGCCAGAACTCCATATCAAGCTCATAACCACGGGTGGCTAGCTGCTGTTGTAGGTCGCTTAAATCGCCGCGTAAGAGTTTCGGATCAATCATAATAGTTGCCTGTAACACTAAAGGTGAGTAAAAGGTTTAAAAGTATTATTAATAAGGTAATTGCCTAGCGTATCGCTATCACAGTCTTTGTGATAACTGGCTATGACGTTATGTTTTATATCAACATATCTTGTAGACGCTATAATACCAAGACACGGCAGATTTGACCATGTTTTGGATATCTTTGGCTACTTTTCCCTGTTTTTGGCTGACTCTCACTAGGTTTTGTTCATTATGCTAATCGCTTATCACAAGTTATTCTGATTCTAATTTTCACTTTTGCTGTCGTCTAGTCTAAATAAGCTGAGTATAGAGCGTGAACTACGTCATTAATATGGCATCTATCCGTGAACAGTCTTGCTTATATGTTTCATTTAGGAGTACTTTTCGGTAAGATAAGCGCATACCTTTATTCACTTCTAGCCAAGTACAGCATTGCTGCTTCGCTTTGGCAGTTTTAATCCAACGCTTTTAATATAAGTATTTGAGAAACCTTTATGGCCTTGTACCCCTACACGCTCCAACCTGTCGCCTTAAACCTAACTGAGGCTGAATTCCACCAAGCACAGTATGAACTGTTTGCCAGTGCCAGCCCGTCTTTTGGTTTATCAAGCTTTAAGACCAAAGAGTGGATCATCATGGCAGTGGTTGTGGTACTTGCTATTGCAGGACTTATCTTTGTAACAGGCTATTCAACCATTATCTTTTGGTTAATGCTGGTTGGTGTGGTGATTTATCTATTGGCACGTACTTTAGGTTTTAAATGGTACGTAAAAAGAGAGTTTGACAAACAAGTCGCTGACCAAGAGATGCCAGATGAAATGCGCCAGATGAAGTTGGGTGTGCAAAAGCATGGTCTAGTCATGGCGATGCCAAGCAACCAGCCTGATATGATGAAAAACTCGCAAATGCGCGGTATGCAAATGCGTGCGGGCGCGACTCAACAAGCGGTTATTCCTTGGACCTCTATCAAGAGTTGGGACGAGACTGATGACTATATCTTTATGATGTTTGAGCTAAAAGGTCAGCAAGGTAGCCAAATCGTACCGAAACGCTTGCAAGCACAGAAGTTTCCTATCGATACGGTACGTCAACATTTACAAGAAGTCGTTCCGGTCAAAGGCTTAAATCCTGAAAACTTGCAGCCGCCAGCATAATGGCTATTAGCTATCTCTATCGTTTAGAAAAACGATAGAGAGACTCAATTATAGTTTTATAAAACCAATCGTAAAATTGCATTTATTATATTTAACTTATTAATAATAGTTTGCTATTATTATAAGCGTCAAAGGAAGAGATAGAGATAGAGTTTATATTGATAGGTACAGATAAAAACTAAAGTATTTTCGCTGTATTTCAATTGATTAGAGTCTTTATTCTTCTTTATTTATTATCATATAACTACACTCACACTATAAGGACAACACTATGAGTAATTCTAATAATGCTACTAACCAGATCGGTCTAGAAAAGGCAGACATGAGCGAAGTCATCGCCAAGTTAAACAATCTACTATCGACGTATCACGTGTTTTATTTAAACGTACGTGGCTATCATTGGAATGTAAAGGGTGAGCATTTCTTTACTTTGCATCCACAATTTGAAGAGCTGTATACATCACTACAACTTCAAATCGATGAAATCGCTGAGCGTATCTTAACTTTGGGTGGTACACCACTTCACGCTTATAGTGATTTCACACAACATACTAGCATCAGTGAAGATAAAAATGTTAAAGATGGCACAAGCTGCGTCAAAGGCGTAGTCACTGGCTTACAAGCGTTAATTGCAGAACAGCGTCAAGTATCAGCGTTAGCAGAAGAGAGCGAAGACCAAGGTTCAGCTGACCTAATCGATGCTTACGTACAAGAGCAAGAAAAACTGGTATGGATGTATAACGCGTTTTTGGGTTAATAGTCGTTAGTTTTTATTCGGCTTGACCTTACTAATTCTAATGATTATCAAATCCTAAATAATAAAAAAGCACCTAATTAGGTGCTTTTTTATTGTCTATCTTTTAGAAAAGACTGTTTTATTTTTCGATCCATTGACGCATTTTTTCACGTTCAGCAGGCGTAGCTTGTAGCCATACTTGCATAAACGTATCTAACGTACTGGTAGAAGTATTTACGCTAGATGCTTGCTTAACAGTGGTCGTGCCAGTGTTGACGTTACTAGTAGAATTTACTACGGGTTGATCTAAAGAGGCGATAGCACGTTGGTTCTGTAACTCTGCATCACCTGCACCGCCGAACACGCCGCCCAGCGCTTTACCAAGGCCTGAAAATAGACCACCTTGGTTACCGGCCATACTTTGCTGGCTAGCAATGACAGTATTGTTTTGTTGCACAGCGAGCGTAGGCTGCTTGGCATATTCTCTAGCAGCTTCATAATCTTCTGGTTGATTAGGCATAGTCAAACGATATGTTTGATTGTCGGCCAATTGTGCCGTCACACTGACATTACCTGAACGCAAATAATCATGCTCATCACGACGCAAGTTATATAAACGGTCATACTTAGCAGTAATAGCATGTTGTCCAGGCTGTAACGTAAATGTTTTCTGCAGCGGCTGAAAAGCGCTCTGCTGAATTTCCTGCCCATTAATAGCGGTTACTTTGATATGGTCATCAACCTGTAGGGTCACTGCTGCCTGTGACAACATAGAGACCGAGGCAGCACCTACCAATAACGTACCTATCGTTAATTTTTTTAGCAAAGAAGCATTCGATTTCATAAGTTATTCCATTAATAGTAAAAGCGAGTTGGACAAAAGATTCGTATTCTTACGGCTATTCATTTTTTGCTGCTAAAAGTCTTGCTGCTAAGAGTCTTGCTGCTAAGAGTCTTGCTGCTAAGAGTCTTGCTGCTAAGAGTCTTGCTGCTAAGAGTCTTGCTGCTAAGAGTCTTGCTGCTAAGAGTCTTGCTGCTAAGAGTCTTGCTGCTAAAAATCAAGTGGCATCGTATGTTGGTCTTGATCAGGCGTGTCGTTATCTACTTGCGCCTCTTGAGCGATATCCGCCAGCTCCGCGGCAAGCGTCTGCTCATCGATGGTACGCAAAGCATCACTTATGACTGCTTTTGAGATATTACTGCGACCAAGGTTAGAAAACATTGGTTGAATATAATTAAGTACTTCCATCATCGCACCGATACGATGCGGTCCATCGGTCAGTAAGTGATCAATAATTCGATCGTCAAACTGCCATCCACGCCGACGCAAAATAGACTGTAATAATGCTTGTCTGTCTGCCAAATCATGACCAGTAGGCACTTTAAAAGTAGGTGCCTGTGCCAAACGCGTCATTAAATCTCTTAATTGGAATGGTAAGTCGTCGGCTGGTTTATTGGCGGCAAATAATAACTGGCGCTGTCCTTCTCGGCTACGATTGATCAGGTGAAATAAAGCTTCTTGCCACTGACTGCTTTGCTCAAGCACTTCCAAATCATCGATGGCAATCAAATCAAAGTTTTCTAAAGATGATAGTACGTGGACATCTGTATGAATCAGCTCATTAAGGGACAAACAGATAGCCGATTTGTCCATTTCGATAAATGACTCACAAATAGCGGACAGCAAATGGGACTTACCTGTAGCAGGGCTACCAAACAGATATAGTTGACCGATCAGGCCGACATGTAACTGCCGTACTGCATCAATAATCGACATCCAACCGGGACCGGCAAAGTCGCTGAGACTTGCATCATGCTTAATGTCCAGATTGAGACTTAGCTGTGCTTCTGCCATGAATCATCAACTCGTGTTGCGTAGTGCAATGAAAAAATATAATAAAAAAGATAGGTTACGTTGAGCTGTATTCATTACTGTCAATACTAGCCGATACAGCTGTAAGTAATGGCCCTATAGTCTTTGCAAAAATAGGTCAGTCACTTTGTCGAAAACAACGTTAGCAAAACTGGTACCAAAACGGTTGATACTATCAACACTGCGCCTATATATAACATATTTACAAAATGACTGACAAGTCTTTTACCCATTAAGCCTTATCAATCATTGCGTTCATACCCTAATATTACATATCAATCTTTATCTAGTGTATTCAATAATAAGATAATTATCTTTTTTCAAACAGTGCCAGTTGTTTACGGCCTTTATAAAAGTCAGTGGTTCGATAGTAGTTGTATAAATGGCGGAACAGGACATTTAAGACAGCGGACACTGGTAAGGCGATTAGCATACCGACAAAACCTAATAGACTGGCACCAGCCAATACGGCAAATATGACCCATAATGGCGATAGACCAATCTTATCACCTAACAGCAATGGTTGTAGGATATAACCTTCTGCAGCTTGTCCAATCAAGAACGCCCCTGCGACCAATGACAAATACGTCCAGTCCAATCCGAACTGAAATAGGCAGGCGATAATAGCCGCGATAAAACCAATACCAAACCCTAAGTACGGTACAAAACTGGCAATGCCTGCTACCATACCAATGATAAGCCCAAGCTCTAATCCAATAAGCTGCAACTGTACAGCATAAATAGCGCCTAGCAACACCATCACCAGCAATTGACCTTTGATAAATGCCATCAAGGCCAGATCACACTCCTTAGCTATTTCAGTCACTTTTTGACAGTAAGCACCTGGTATCGCCATTTTCCAGTTATGCAAACGCTGATCCCAATTAAATAGGAAGTAAAAGGTCAAAATAGGCACTAATACAATCAGACCTGCATTATTGATGAAGTTCATACTTGAGGTCAGTATTTGGCTCATCATGGTGCTAGCATCAGCGAACTTATAGTTCGTTTGCATATAATCGACGAGGGTATCGGAAAATTCTTTCGACTCTAGTTCAGGCAGTTTGATACGAGTATTACTATTGAACCACTCTCGCACGACTTGGTTATACCAATTAAATATCTTTGGCAAATAATCCCACGCCGCTTGCAGCTGATGCCATAGTGTCGGTACTAACCACCATAATAATAACGCCATCCCCAGAGTAATCGTCGAGTAGACAATAATAATCGCGACCCAGCGCTTAATGTATTTCGATAGGCGCTTGACTAGAGGATTAAATAGGTAAGCCAGCATAAAGGCAAAAACGAAAGGCACGATGACGGGCATCATTAAATACAAGAGAAACACAGCCACCACTAACGCCACGACAATAAATAAACGCCGAAAAAAAGGATCTATTGGTTGGTTCATCATGGCAAGTAATCCTATAGTTGGACGAGGTTAAAAAAGTGACAGGGAGTCAGTAATAGCGATTTCTAAATGATATAACTACAGCCATCACGATGTATCACTAGGCGAATTGCTTTTTTCTCATTAGTTTTAGCTAGCTAAACTGAGACGTATCAACGTTCCTAAAAAGCCTGATTCTTAATAAATTTATGTTTAGTCGTTTTTATTCTGTCAATTACATTTGAACTTGTATTAAGGTCATTATTGACAATAAATTTAGCGTTCTATTATCGCAGAGTACAACAAAAAATCAGTCATTTTTTGTTTCTTAACGGCTTATTTGCCACTTAATGCAAATCTTAGTCAAATATTGGCAAGTTGCTTTGCGAGTACGGTCTGTTTTTGGGTATAATGCGCGCACTGTCTTTAAACTTTGCTTTTGAACTTTATAACGCTGATTTTTGCGTGCTCAATTACTTTACCTTCTAATCCCAATTATCTATCCCCAACTGTGAGATGACTATGAGTGACAAGCCTTCTTTAAGCTACAAAGATGCCGGTGTTGATATCGATGCAGGCGATGCTTTGGTTCAGCGAATCAAGTCCGTTGCCAAAGCCACTACTCGTCCTGAAGTCGTGGGTGGACTTGGCGGTTTTGGTGCGTTGTGCCGTATCCCAACAGGTTATACCTCACCATTATTGGTTTCTGGCACTGATGGCGTCGGCACCAAACTAAAACTGGCGCTACAGCTGAACCGTCATGACACGATTGGTATTGATTTGGTCGCGATGTGCGTTAATGATTTATTGGTTTGCGGCGCAGAGCCATTATTCTTCTTAGACTATTATGCAACTGGCAAGCTGGATGTCGATGTAGCGGCGACTGTCGTAACTGGTATTGGTGATGGTTGTAAACTTGCTAACTGTGCGCTTATCGGTGGTGAAACTGCTGAAATGCCGGGCATGTATCAAGACGACGATTACGATCTAGCTGGATTTTGTGTAGGCGTGGTTGAAGAAGCAGAAGTTGTCACTGGTGAAAATGTCGCAGAAGGCGATGTACTGATTGCACTTGCCTCAAGTGGCGCGCACTCAAATGGCTACTCATTGGTTCGTAAAGTCATCGAAGTTAGCGGTGTGGACGTTACGAGTAGCGATGAGCAACTAGACGGCCAGCCTATTCAAGACGCTCTAATGGCTCCTACCCGTATCTATGTAAAAGCAATCAAGGCATTACAAGATACGCTTGGTAGTTCAGCCTTACATGCGATGTCACACATCACAGGTGGTGGTCTAACGGACAACTTACCACGTGTACTACCTGATAACCTAGCGGCTAGCATCGATACCAATAGCTGGCAGTTCTCAGAGCTATTCACTTGGCTACAGACTCAAGGTAATATCGCGCAGAGCGAGATGTACCGTACCTTTAACTGCGGCGTTGGTTTTGTCATCGTTATGCCAAAAGACAAAGCAGAAGCTGCTATCCAGACCTTGACTGATGCAGGCGAGACAGCTTGGCAACTAGGTGAAATGGTCAAACGCAGCACTGATGACCAGGCGGATGCAGTGGTGTACCGTTAATGTCAATTGATAACGCAAGCCAGCCTATCAAACCATTACGTATTGCTGTTCTAGTCTCAGGAAGTGGTAGCAACCTGCAAGTATTAATCAATGCCATGCAAGCAGGCGCATTACCAATTGAAATCGTTGGTGTCATTAGTAACCGTGAAGACGCTTATGCATTGACACGTGCTAAAGATGCCAATATTCCAGTTGCAGTATTGTCACACGTTGCTAGTGGTAAGCGTATGGGCATTAAAACATTTGAAACCCATGCCAATGAGCAGCTAATAGCATGGCAACCTGACTTGATCGTCTTGGCTGGGTTTATGCGTGTATTAAGTGGCTCATTTATCGATAATGTACCAGCGCCCATGATTAATCTTCACCCTTCTCTACTTCCGGTTTATAAGGGTTTAGATACTCACAAACGAGTCATACAGTCTGGTGAACGTCGTCACGGTTGTAGTATTCATAAAGTCACAGCGGAGCTTGATGCGGGTCAGGTATTGACTCAAGCTGTATTGAATGTCGATATTAACGACACTGCAGAGAGCTTACAGTCACGGGTACAGAAACTTGAACATCAATTGCTGCCTTGGACGATTTTACTACTAGCAAAAAACGTATTATCACTTGAAGCAAATAATACACCATCGCAAACGGAAACTTACCTACCGACGTTACCTTTGCAATTGCTTATAGACGGATAAAAATCTCAGCTCATTAAGCTGCTTTTAATACCACTTTATATAGCGCAATAAAAAGCCCAGCTACTCGTAATGAGTAACTGGGCTTTTTTATTTGATAACTATTTATTATTTACTATCATTTAAAATCGTAACTAGTTATCTATTTAGCTAATTTGTCTAATCAGTTCATTCTTAGAATACGTGAACCGCTTTAATGTTGACAAACTCTTTGATACCAAAACCGCCATGCTCACGGCCATAGCCTGAGTTTTTCACGCCACCAAATGGCAGTGCAGGATTGGCAAGACCATAACCATTAATATAGACCATACCTGTATCGAATTGCTCACGTGCTAGACGAACAGCTTTCTCTTCGTCTTTTGAGAAAATCGCGCCACCTAGACCATAACGACTGTCGTTAGCGATGCGCATTGCGTCATCTTCATCTTTGGCACGAATCAATGAAGCGACAGGGCCAAATAGTTCGTCATCATATGCAGGCTGACCTTTCTCAACATTCTCTAGAATAGTTGCTGGATAGAAGCTACCTTTACCTTCAGGTACCTTACCGCCAACAGCAATCGTTGCACCTTTAGCCACACTTTGTTCTACTTGCTCATGTAGCTGCTCACGTAAATCTGCACGTGCTAATGGACCGATATCTGAGCTGTCATCCATTGGGTCACCCGCTTTGGTACCTTCAAATTTCTCAACGATACGCTTACGGAACTCATCATATACGCTATCGACTACGATAAAGCGTTTGGCCGCTACACAAGTTTCACCGTTATTAATTAAACGTGCTTGAGTACAAGTTTCTACAGCAGTTTCGATGTCAGCATCTTCTAGTACGATAAATGCATCGTTTGAACCTAGCTCTAATACAGCTTTCTTAATTGCTTTAGCTGCTTGCTGTCCAACGATTACACCTGCTTTGTCACTACCTGTCAATGTCACGCCGCGTACTTTGTCATTGCCAATCAATGCTTCTGATTGATCATGATCGATGATAATCGTACGGAACAAATCACTTGGCAATTCAGACTCGTGAAGAATTTTTTCAATTAATAGACCAGAACCTGTGACGTTAGATGCGTGTTTTAGCAGAACACTGTTACCCGCCATCAAGTTTGCGATGGTATAACGGAATACCTGATACGCTGGGAAGTTCCAAGGCTGCATGCCGTAGATGATACCGATAGGTTGATACGTCACTAGTCCTTTTTTCATGCTTTCGATATCACGTACATCATCAGCCAAAGAAGCAACGCCGTTTTCAGCAGTGTAATCACAGATAGCTTTGCAAAGATCAATCTCTTGTATGCTCTGGCTATATAACTTACCGCGCTCTTCAGTCATCAGCTTAGCCAGCTCTTCTTTATATTCCATCAGCTTATCACCGATAGATTTGATGACACGACCGCGCTCTTCGTGACTCACTGTACGCCATTCTAAAAATGCGTTATGTGAAGCATCGACAATCTTGTTGACTTCGTCGTTGCTCATATAATTGTAGTTACTGATTTCTTCGCCCGTGGTTGGGTTAATAGTAGTAATGTCTGACATAGTTACTGTCCTTATTATTCGAATTTATATTTTGGATTTATAGTCGGGTTTACTGTCACTTGTAATTATTCTGCTGTGACAGTTTTAATTATTAAATTTACGTCGATAGCACAATCTATTGGTAGCTCGTTTTCTATCTGCCGTTATCTTAACAAGCTATTTGATGAAGAGTTTTACAATATATTGTGAAGTGTGTTGAAGATGTTAATAGTGTGACTAACTTATTAAGTATAACTGAATATTACATACTAACTATTAAACGCTAGAACACAAAAAACCAGCCTAGTGGCTGGTCTAATAACTATATAGAGTGGGATCTAAAGAGAAATACTTTTATAAAAAATTCAGATAATCAGGAATATTCCGCTCTAATAAAAGATAGATTCAACTCACACAAACCAATCAAAACAAATGATTAATAACCGGTATCTCTTGTGGTGGATTTTCTTCTTCAGCAACGACTTGTCGTGCCACATGCATAATTAACTGACGTAACCAACGATGGGCTGGGTGATGCTGCAATAGAGGTGACCATGCCATCGTAAGCTCAAACTCAGGAATAAAAAACGGCGGATCTTCCATCATAATGCTGTCGTTATTTGCCTGCATTCTTGCCACACGCGTAGGCAAAGTCGCTATCAAATCTTTATTTGCTGCAAGCATAGCAGGCATTTGATAATGTCGAGTAAAGACACTGATTTGGCGTTTTTGCCCAAGGCGCTGCAGGGCTTGATCGATAGATCCTAGTCCACCAGATTTTTCTGGATTGACCCCAAAGCCCACGCCCATCCCTGTTTTAGATACCCAAACGTGCTGTGCTTTAAGGTAGTTTTTCAGATTAAAACGATTGGCATAAGGACTGTCAGAAGATAATAGGCAACTAAAAGTATCACGCCATACTAGAACCTGATGAAAGCTTTGAGGTATCTCGTTAAAACGGTTAATCGCTAAATCAACTCGTCCCTGCTCCATATCTCGATAAGAGACGTCTGATGGAGTCAAAAAGTCCAAAATCACATTAGGCGCTTCAGAACGTAGTGCTTTTACTAGCTTAGGTACTAGGGTCGCTTCGGCATAATCCGATGTCATGATACGGAACACACGAGAGGTACTATAAGGGCGGAATTCAGTACGCGGCTCCAACACTTGAGTCAAGTCAGCAAGTATCTCGCGGATACGCGGCTGTAATTCAAGGGCGCGTTCAGTCGGCGTCATACCCTCAGATGAGCGTACCAATAATGGGTCATTAAACAGCTTACGCAAACGGCGCAAGATATTACTCATAGCAGGCTGAGTAATCCCAAGCTGCTCGGCTGCGCGAGTGACGTTTTTTTCTCGTAGCAACACATCTAGATGGACTAATAAATTTAAATCAACCCGCTGCAAATTCATATTCGGTTCTCTTGGCTTTTGAATAAACGCCATATTAAGGCTGGCATTTGTAGTGCTGCTACGGTGATTTGTGCGCTGTAACAGCATAATTTCATTATTTTTTACTAATTTCGTTCTAGTTTTTTCTGATAGACCTGCATTATAACTCATTAAACCTATCGTAAGACCCTGTTATATAAACATTATATCATACAGAAATACCAAAGATAACTATCATAAATTAGATAAATCTTGGTAAGGTGGTTATAGTGAGTTCTATAAAGGATTTGCAGCATAGAGGACGAACGTTAGGTTCATAAGCTGTTTTTATCTAATTAAATATTGTCGCTAAGTAATATATTAATGGTTTTTATCAGTCGTTAAATACGGTTAATTGACCTCATTATTGTAACATCTCTTGCTACCAATTATGACATCACTGCCTATTAAGTATTCAGATACCTTTTAGATATATAGTGAGAATCGATAAATATTTATAAACCAGCAATTATTTTCAACTGTTGAGTTCAGCAAATTTCTTGTAATAGCCTAGCGGTTTGTTTAGGGTAAATAGAGCTTCGACAGATAAATGATAGACCAAATTTTGTATATTACTTTTTAGCACAAAGGTTTTAGTAAAGCGGATTTTAGTAAAACGACAGACCCATTATTTTAACAATTAACTTATTTGTTTTTACACCCCACCAAGGAGACTATAGATGTCAACTGCATATAAATCAGCGATCGACTTAGTACGTGAATTAAAGCAAAAGCACGGCAACTGGCAGAACATTAGCGAAGTTGATGCTGCACGTATGATGTCACAAAACCGTTTCAAAACGGGTTTGGATATCGCAAAATATACTGCAAAAATCATGCGTCAAGACATGGAAGATTATGACAATGATACGTCTCAGTATACGCAGTCTTTAGGTGCATGGCATGGTTTTGTTGCACAGCAAACTATGTACGCTAAGAAAAAATATTTCGGTACGACTTCTAAAACTTATATCTATCTTTCAGGTTGGATGGTTGCAGCCCTACGCTCTGAGTTTGGTCCACTACCTGACCAATCTATGCACGAAAAAACGTCAGTACCTAAGCTAATCGAAGAAATCTACACGTTCTTACGTCAAGCAGATGCTAAAGTGTTGAACGACTACTTCCGTGAGCTAAACGCTGCTGAAGAAGCTGGCCAAGATACTTCAGCTATCTTAGAAAAAATCGAAAACTTTGATTCACATGTTGTGCCAATCATCGCTGATATCGATGCAGGTTTCGGTAACGAAGAAGCTACTTACCTATTGACTAAGCAAATGATCGAAGCTGGTGCTTGTGCCATTCAGGTTGAAAACCAAGTATCTGATGCTAAGCAATGTGGTCACCAGGCTGGTAAAGTAACGGTTCCACATGAAGACTTCATCTCTAAGCTAAACGCTATCCGTTATGCATTCCTAGAGCTTGGTGTTGAAGACGGCGTTATCGTTGCTCGTACTGACTCTGAAGGCGCCTCACTAACGCAAAAAATTCCAGTATCAAATGAGCCAGGTGACCTTGCTTCTAAATACATCGATTTCATCGAAATGGAAGAAGTAACGCTAGAAAATGCTCAAGAAAATGACAGCCTACTTAAGCACAATGGCAAACTAGTACGCCCAGTTCGTCTACCTAACGGTCTATATCAGTTCCGTGAAGAGACTAACATTGACCGTGTTGTACTTGACTGCGTAACTGCTCTAGAAAACGGCGCTGACCTACTATGGATCGAAACACCGACTCCAGACGTAGAACACATCAAAATGATGGTTGACCGTATCAAAGAGCAACAGCCTAAAGCCAAGCTTGTATACAACAACAGCCCATCATTCAACTGGACGCTTAACTTCCGTAAGCAAGTTATCGCTCAGTGGGAAGAAGAAGGCAAAGACATCTCTGCATACAATAAAGATGACTTGATGAGTGCTGATTACGACGGTACTGAACTTGATGCAGCCGCTGACGTAGCCGCTAAGAACTTCCAACGTGATGCGTCACGTGAAGCTGGTGTATTCCATCACTTAATCACGCTACCGACTTACCACACGACTGCTCTTAGCGTTCATGAACTTGCTAAAGGTTACTTCGGTGAAGAAGGCATGCTTGCTTATGCAGCTGGCGTACAGCGTAAAGAAATCCGCGAAGGTATCTCTTGTGTTAAGCACCAAGCAATGGCTGGTTCTGACCTTGGCGATGACCACAAAGAAATCTTCTCAGGCGATAACGCTCTGAAAGCTGGCGGCGGCAAGAACACGATGAACCAGTTCTAATAACCGACAGACTAGCAGTATTTATCAAAAAACCGTCCTACATCATGTAGGGCGGTTTTTTATTGCGGTTTAAATAATCAGAGAATGGTAGACTAATAATAGTTTATCAAAACCATCGATCAGAGCCATCAGTCAGAATTATTAGGAGCTAATATGCAAGAGATAGAGCTGAAGTTTTTGGTACCAGAGTCACGACTGAAGGGATTAATGCGTCAAACGCACGTTAAATCCTCACAAGTGACACAACTGGCTGCACACTATTACGATACGCCTGACCAACAGCTTGCACAGGCAGGTATCGGTCTGCGTATTCGCAAAGAAGGCGATACATGGGTACAAACCATTAAAGCTGGTGGTGATGGTATCGCGGCACGCTTGGAGCACAATGCCGTACTCGATAATGAGCAAGTACAAATAATGCTCAATAATAATGAGCTGATGCCTGATTTAACGATATATGAAGACACTCCAATCGCTGCAGCATTGGCTGATTTTAAACTCAAAAAGCTAGCAAAGACGCTAACACGACTTTATGTGACTGACGTCGAGCGCACTACGCGGTTGCTAACAGAAAGTAATGAGAATGAAACCGATAACTGTATCGAAATGGCTTATGATCAGGGAGAGATTATTCATGGTACTGATGACTCGCTACGCAAAGCTATTCAAGAGATAGAATTTGAATTGGTGTCAGGAGATTTAGATTTTCTATTTACGACTGCCAAAACATGGTGCAAGCGCTATAAGCTGTGTCTATCTACCGTTACCAAAGCTGAAAACGGCGGCTTACTTATTAACGGACAAAGTCACAGTCCAGCGGTCAACGCAAGCCTAAGTCAATTGCAAATAGACAAAGACAGTAGTGCACCTGCTTTTATACGTGCAGTCGTACATAATTGCTTATTGCAGATATTACCAAACAGCAGTGCTATCGTCGCTGGTAGCAAAGATGACGATCATATTTTACAATTACGGATTGGTATTGATCGCTTGCGTACTGCGTTGAAAGCATTTGCTGAATTCTCTGATGAGATCAACCCTGAATGGCTGCCGATACTAAAGCAAACCTCGTCGTTGCTGGACAATTATTACCAACTCACTCATATCAATACCTATATCGAACCTGAGCTACAGGCACTCGGAGCCCCTGCCGTCGATTGGACAGCAAATATCGAAAATATCAAAATCACACCTATCAATACGCTGCAAGCCAATGACTTTCAGATAACGCTGTTAGAGTTGATTGCCTTTACTATGAGCGACCCTAGCATTGAACCTCAGACTGATCAGCTTGCCCGCGATAAGCTAGCGGAAGTCCTCTCTAAACAATATAAAAAATGTATTAAAACAAATAAGAAAGCTGACGAAGTAAGTGTTGAAGTAAGTAATACCGAGTTTGTGAACGATGACATAAATGTAAGCACAGATGTTGCTGATAATGACCAACCTGAAAACGAGCTGCTCAATCAGTTAAGAGATTTGCGTTACATCAGTGAATTTTCTACGCCTTTACTAAGTAAGAAAAAAGCTAAAAAGAAAACGAAACGTTGGTTAAAGCGTCTGATAAAAGCACAAAAAGCATTAGAACAACTGAACGATGATAATCAATATCAGCAGTTTTATGAATTGAAATCAAAAACAGATACTAATGCTTTATATGGTACGGGTTGGTTTACGGCCATACTGACTGATGACCAGAGTCATATTGATGCACGTTTAGCAAAATTTGCAGATAGCTCAACGTTTTGGTAGAAGTAGGAATATTATGTTTATGACGGATACTGCTTTCATAAAGTAAAACCACTCCATAAAAAAGACAGCTTGTTATATAACTAGCTGTCTTTTTTTATTGTGTTTAAATAGCTTCTGTCAGCGCCATGGCTAAATGTGCAACATGTCCTAATTAGCCACAATCGTAACAGGCGTACCCTCTTCTACTTGCTCAAATAATTCTACAATATCTTCATTACGCATACGGATACAGCCATGTGATAGCGGAATACTCATTGGTTCAGTATCTGGTGTACCGTGAATATAGATATAGCGCTCATAAGTATCACAACCACCTTGGCCATTGCTACCTTTGTTTAACCCTTCTTCAAGACCGCTTAACCAAAGAATACGGCTCAATATCCAGTCACGCTTGGGATGTAGCTCACCAAGATTGGTATCGTATATCTCACTTGTCGGCACACGCCCGACAAATACCGCATTCATAGGCTCACTACCACCTATTTTCTGTTCAATGACATGCCTACCGAGCGGCGTGCAACCACTATCCTGCTGACTACCAATACCATTCTTTGCAGTGGAGACTACGTATCTCGCAACCTCAGTCTGCTGCTGGTACATCGTTAATGTTTGCTCAGCGATATTAATCATGAGTTGTTTATCAAGCGTCTTATTATTGGTCATAAATGCTTCCGACTATCAGTCATTCATCAGATTACTATCAAGGTTATTAGTAAAATGATTGAAAATTTCTATTATCAAGGGATTGTATCAAGACATTTGGCACCGTAATATAGGGGCACACTTTTTGATGCTAGCAGATTATGACGACTATTTCACCGACACGTGTGTCGATGTATGATTTTTTATATCATGATACCCAGCCTATGCTGTCACTTTTGGCCGATGCGGCACAGCTCTCTCTACCGCAAGCTCGCTTAGGGATGGATGCCAGTCTACAAGCCATCGTAAGTGCATTGCTCGCCTATCAGCAGCGTCATCAGGGACAAGCAGTCAGCAAAAAGCTGTTTGGTCGTGGTGCTGTCAAAGAGTTACGACAGTATAACTCAATGAACTTTGCCACCATTAGCGCCACACTCTACCATCGTCACGATGCAGCAGATGCTGTATTTAGCGATAATGCCCGTGTCATAAAGGCAAGCGAACATATCGCTGAGAAGATTGATGCAACGACGCAGCAGGCTCAAACTCTACTCACCTCATTGTGCGTGATTGTACTGCGTGAATTGGCTATCCTGACAGAATACAGTCAACTAGACAGTGATGAGATCAATAAATGGTTTGCGCTACAACCACAGTTTTTATCAGTGGCACGATTTAGCCCAGAGCATGCGCATACCTTGTCTGCTGAAACAGAAAGCAATAGTGACTTGCTCGAATCAACTACTGAAGCTGTTGAAGCGATAGAGAATAACTCAGAGAGTAATGCGGAGCGTACGTTACTAAATGCTGAGCAGTTATCAAGCATTCCACCTTCTTTTGATCCTTACTGGTATGAACTGTCCGGATTCAAACCTGAAAACTATGAACCTGTGCAAGATATGCAAATGGCAACAGGCAATTATCTAAAAGCCATTGGGCGTTCACCTGACAATCTACAGCAGGGTCGTCACAACGATATGCTAGTATTTACGGAGATGCATGCCGTTGCCTTACCACATCAACGTTGGCTGCTTCAATTAGCCAAAATCTCAGATATCTATCTCAGTCGAAATCGACTGCGCGTTAACTCTGAACCAGCCAATCCACCTAAACCGCCTTTAGTAAGTTTGGGACTAATCGGCGGCAATAATGACAATAAACCGACCACCACTAGTGAAAAGCCCATCGAATACGAGGCTTCTACACCACTATGGAAGAATCCTGTCATTCTTATCATCATACTTGTCGTTGGTATCCTTGGTGCACTCGCTACTTTGAAATACCAATCGCAAAAATCTGACGGTGCTATCCTGGCAACTGAAGAAGTATTAGAACAAGATGCTATTGACGAGCGCCAACAGCAAGATGTGGCCATCGTAATGGTAGACGAAGATGAATCTGACGTTGTAGAGACAGAAAAAGCTGAATAAAAATCTTTACTATTAAGACAGCTATTCTAAAATTGATGGTTTTAGCAATCATTTATTAACCATAAAAAAAGAGACCCTATTAATATAGAGTCTCTTTTTTGTTGTGCCATCTAAGTTAAGAGTTGGCTATCAGTAGCCCAAAAACTTACTTAGATAAATCGCGACCACGGCTAGCTTCGATAGCTAAACGTAGGCCATTTAGACGGATAAAGCCTTCTGCGTCTTTTTGATCATAAGCGCCCGCATCATCTTCGAAAGTGGCAATTTTTTCATCAAATAATGAATCGTCAGATTTACGGCCGACGACGCTCACGCTACCTTTATACAGTTTTACACGTACAGTGCCGTTGACGTATTCTTGTGATTTGTCAATCAATGCTTGTAGCATCATACGCTCAGGGCTGAACCAATAGCCATTGTAGATGATTTTTGCGTAGCGTGGCATTAGCTCATCTTTTAGATGGGCAGCTTCACGATCAAGCGTTAGTGATTCGATACCGCGATGCGCTTTTAGCATAATCGTGCCCGCTGGCGTCTCGTAGCAACCACGTGATTTCATGCCGACGTAACGGTTTTCAACGATATCTAAACGGCCGATACCATGTTTGCCGCCGATTTCGTTCAACTTAATCATGACTTCATAAGGCTTAAGTGCTTCACCATCGATAGCAACGATGTCGCCTTTTTCGTATTCTAGTTCTAGATATTGCGCTTCATCAGGTGCTTCTTCTGGGCTGACAGACCAGCGCCACATGTCATCTTCTGCTTCAGTATACGGTTCTTCTAGGACACCGCCTTCATAAGAGATATGCAGTAAGTTTGCATCCATTGAGTAAGGAGATTTTTTCTTGTTGCCCGCATAATCAATGGCGATATCATGCTCTTCAGCATACTTCATCAGGCTTTCACGGCTTGATAGATCCCACTCGCGCCAAGGAGCAATGGTTACTACGTCTGGTGACAAAGCGACCGCACCTAGCTCAAAACGAACTTGGTCATTGCCTTTACCAGTCGCACCATGGCTAATAGCATCGGCGTTATGCTCTTTAGCAATCTCAACCAAGCGCTTAGCAATCAATGGACGAGCAATAGAAGTACCTAGCAAGTACTCACCTTCGTAAATGGCATTAGCACGGAACATAGGGAATACATAATCACGAGCGAACTCTTCACGCAAGTCTTCGATATGAATATGCTTAATACCCATTGCTTGAGCTTTGGCTCGTGCTGGCTCAACTTCTTCGCCTTGACCGATATCAGCGGTAAAGGTAATTACTTCCGCATCATAAGTTTCTTGTAGCCATTTGGCGATGATTGAGGTATCAAGACCACCTGAATAAGCCAAGACGATTTTATTGATATTTTTTGGATCAAGTTGAGCCATGAATAACTCCCATTATGAAATATAGTTTTAGAAAAGGCGACGATCAAATCGAAAGCAAGTCGAACGATAATTACCTGCTCAGTGTACATCATATTTACTATGGGCAAAAGTCTAACTGCCATAAGGCGTGCGCTTTTGACTTAAATTCTAGTCAACCTCATTTTTGCCACTAGAATTTAAACATCATTTAATGACAGGATACTAACCTTAGCTCGATGAATTATGTACAGATATCTAGCCTTATATTTAGTCAAGTGGGCAAATCTGTTATGATAGACCCACAGTATTACTCCCTTTTGTTTCCTTTATTTGACGATATAGAGCGCTTTGACACTATGACTGATTCGATTAGAGAATTGACCATCCTTCAGCCAGATGACTGGCATATTCATTTGCGTGACGATCTCGCTTTGAGCACGACCGTACCTCATGCAGCAAGCAGCTTTAACCGTGTCATCTGTATGCCTAACCTCGTACCTCCAGTCAAAAATGCACAAGAGGCTATTGCCTATCGCGCACGTATCATGGAGCAATTAGCAGCAAGTGATTTAAGTCTTGAGCGCAAGTCAGCTTTTGATCCACGTATGACTCTATATTTAACGGATAACACCACTGCCCAAGATATTGAGTTGGCAGCGGAGTCAGGTATCGTACAAGCTGTCAAACTCTATCCCGCTGGAGCAACTACCAACTCCGCAGATGGCGTCACTAATATCAACGCTTGTGTCGATGTGTTTGAAGCATTAGAAAAGCACAACTTACCACTACTGATACATGGCGAAGTCACCCAAGACCACGTAGATATTTTTGATCGCGAAAAGCGTTTCTTAGACGAAGTATTGGCACAAATTATCGTAAAATTCCCTACATTGAAAATAGTAGTAGAGCACATCACTACCAGCGATGCGGCAGATTTTGTATTGTCACAAGGTAACCATGTTGCCGCGACTATTACGCCGCAGCACTTGATGTTTAACCGCAATCATCTCTTGGTTGGTGGCATCAAACCGCATTTTTATTGCCTACCTATCTTAAAGCGTGAGAGCCACCAAAAAGTGTTATTAGATGTAGCTACTAGTGGTAATCCAAAGTTCTTCTTGGGTACTGACTCTGCGCCCCATGCGACAGACAAAAAAGAAGCCGCTTGTGGCTGCGCGGGTTGCTATAGTGCAGCCACGGCGCTGCCTTTATATGCGACCGCCTTTGATAATGTTGGAAAAATAGATAAGTTAGAGGGCTTTGCGAGTCGTTTTGGTGCTCAGTTCTACGGTCTACCTCTAAATGACAGCACCATCACGCTTGTTAACACGCCTATGCAAGTACCGACTGACTATCCTTATTTTGATGGTGCATCATTGACGCCCTTGATGGCAGGTGAGACGCTACCTTGGTCAATTAAGGCTTAATGCCCGCAAAGCTGAGCATTCAAAAGAGACCTATTATTTTATCCTATGATATTAATGATACCTTTGTAGTAGATTTCTTTGTACTAAAGGTGCAGTTAGTATCATAGGATGCTTATTTCTTATTCAATATATTAGTACGACTGATAAAAGTGATTTAACTTTATATGACCAATCAAAACATAGCGACCTTGCCTGACGAAGACTTATCAAACCCTAAATCTGCTAGTCTCGATGCGACTCTAAGCACTTCCGCTGAAGATGCAGCTTTAGCGACAGATGATGAGCAAGCGCCTATGGCCTTAAAAGACCGCTTTCGTAAGTTCTTGCCTGTCGTCGTCGACGTGGAAACAGCAGGCTTCAATGCCCAGACCGATGCCCTATTAGAAATTGCCTGTATTCCTGTCTTACTGAATGAGCAAGGTGTATTTTATCCAGGTGAAGCTTTCAACGCTCATATCGAGCCTTTTGAAGGCGCAAACTTAGAGCCAAGTGCGCTTGCCTTTACCGGCATTGACCCTAAAAACCCAATGCGCAAAGCCATTGCTGAAGATGAAAAAACAGCCTTACGCCGCATTTTTAAAGGGTTAAAAGACGTACGCCGTGACGAAGAATGCCGTCAATGTGTCTTAATTGGACACAATGCCCATTTTGACTTGGCTTTTTTAAATGCAGCCGTGCTACGAACCAATAGCAAAAACCACAATCCATTTCATAACTTTTCAGTATTCGATACCGTAACCTTATCAGCATTAGCCTTTGGTCAAACCGTCCTAGCACGCGCTTGTAAAGCAGCAGGGTTAGAGTTTGATGGTAAGAATGCTCACTCAGCTCTGTATGACACTCAAAAGACTGCTGAGCTATTTTGCCATATACTAAATAACTACCCTATGTTGGCCAATGCGCTGCATAATGAAGAGGCTAAAGAAGAGCCAGCTGATAGCGACAGTCAATAAGTCACATATCCTATATTGCCAATCATACATAATAGTGCTATTTGTAATACTTGATGACTTTGACATCTTGATTTGGCAATCAATAGGGATATGATTGATATCATAATAAATAGACGGAACTATTTTAGTGATTACAGATGTGGTTGTTTTATTCGATATGAATAACTGTCTGATGATAAAATATCACTCTTCAGCGATACAGTTATATCCTATAGATGGTTTAAGTTGCTCACACTGTCTTGATAGCAAGCACTATCAAGATTAATAGGAGGGACTTTATTATGGATCCACAGCTCAAGTTATGGGGCACCATTCTCGGCTATATGCTGCTCGCATTGACGATTAGCGCCTGTACTTCTTTATGGATTCGCTATCATTTAAAGCGAAATGACCTACATCCTCGTCGCGCAATTAAAAAAAGATATTTAATTTTAAAAAGACGTAGAAAAAGGCTTGACAGGAAGCGCCGTCGCTATTAAAATATGCACCACTTCAGCATAAATGGTGAAAGCAGTTGAAGTGTTGTTACTAGTCCCCATCGTCTAGAGGCCTAGGACACCGCCCTTTCACGGCGGTAACGGGGGTTCGAATCCCCCTGGGGACGCCACTATTTGGCGTCACTTGTTAGCACTATTGCTTAGCATTAGATTAGACTAACAAGCGTACCACCAAAAACCCGGTTCATAATTTATTATGAACCGGGTTTTTTTATGTCTCTCATTAAGAGCTAATTTATTCTTTTAAATGAAAAAGCCAGAATTCAATAGATGCTGGCTTTTTTTATTTGACTATCTTATTACTTATAAATATAGCTAGGCTCAATGGGAACTTTATTCATATCTATCGATTACAGCAGTAACCATAGCAACGTAGCCACTATCATCAATCCCAATATCGTCTGGATTAAAAAGAACGCCTGATGCTGCCCTACAACCTTACTTAAAGTGACCCCTAGCGTACTATATTTGACAGGAGGCGTATCAACGTTACCTGTTCTCGTTTGCTCTTCATAGTAGCCTTGCAACACGTCTAAGAACTTCTGCCACTCCTTAGAATCCCACTCATACGGCTTAAATGGCATTAACTTTTTAAGCTCAGGCTCTTTAGTCATCCAACGCTCAAGGGTAATCGAACGTAATGACCAACTGGCAAAACGACGTTTGGTAATTTCAGAAAAATCTAAAATCTTTAACTCTTTATGTCGATCATCTACCAACAAACGATTTTTTAGGTTGGTTAGTGCCTGCTCTGATCCTTCGACGCACTGTAAAAAGTAGCCATTGCCATAGCAAAGAATACCGGTGACATTATCTATTTGATTGCGTTCAACCGCGGTCTCTGAGATATCATTAAGCGTGCTAGGACTTGAAAGACCAGTAGAGGTAATCCGGCTTATATATACAAGCTGGCAGAGATCTGTCGTTACTGGGTTTGTTGAATCGTTGATTGTTGACAATCAGCTTCTCCCTATTATCAGGTAAATGTCGCTAAAACAATCATACTAACTTCAGAAAAAATATAGAGACAACATAACTAAGCGTAATGAATCGGTCTGATATATTATTGATTTTATAAGTTTTTTATATTAATTGTATTAAGTTAGTTACATCATAGGTTAGTTTGGTCATTAAAGCAACCTATTACTGGACATAGGCCCGCTCAGACACAAAAAACATATGTAATAACCATATTATATTCCAAAGTAGATTATATATATTCTTGGTATAGGCTTTAGTAATAGTTGATTTTTGGATTCATTAATTTTTAAGAATAGTACAGAAAATTTTAACGAGGATATAGTGAGTATGGAATCCCTAATAATTATCATGGCTACTATTAAGTATAAAAGGAGTAAAACTGATGCTCGTTAGCGGAAGCAGAGTTGCAGCTAAGACTGAAGTGCCATAATCGCTGTTAACAGTACCGCATCATCAGGATAGGTCAGTTTTATATTCTGGCGACTACCAGAGACTAAGCGTATTGGTAAATCTAGTTGTTCAAAAGCATTGGCTTCATCTGTGATGCTTAGCTGATGTTCAAACACATGATTTAGGACTTTTTTTAATTGACCTAAGCGGAATACTTGCGGGGTCTGTGCTTGCCACATATTGCTACGATCAATGGTAGATTTGGTGTAAGAATATGGACGACTCTCTTCTGTATTTGTAGCTTGCTGATAGGAAGCTTTTAACGTATCGGCCACTGGTGTCGCTAGAATAGCGCCGTAAGGCTCCAGCATCGCTGCTTCAATCACTTGATCGATATCTACATTCGGTACAGCGGGACGTGCTGCATCGTGAATAAGCACCAAATCCGAATCATCAGCACCTGTCTGACTAATCGCTTCAACACCTGCCTGTACTGACTGCCAACGCTCTGCTCCGCCGACTGCATAGCGTACAGGAAGTGCAAACTCTAATTGTTGAGCCGTGCTGTCATCGGCTGATATGACCAAGATACACCTATCGATGTAATCGCTACAAGCAAGTCGTGCCACGCTATGCTGCAATAGCGTCTGACCTTCTAGCATTGTATATTGCTTGGCGATAGATGCACCAAAACGGCTGCCGCGACCAGCTGCGACGATCATGGCATGTATATTAGGGGTTGTATTCATAGTAGTGTACTCATGGTTTGAGCCCATGACAGTATATGTAGAGAGGAATAAATCAGATGTTAAGTATGATGAATGGTGTCAGATAACAACACTATGATGCTGCATCATGAAAATTAATTCATGTCGTAAAAATTAGTGTATTCGTGAAAGCTAGTGTATTTATAAAGCTAATAGTTGCTGTGCGTGGTTGGTGCGGTGGATACTTGGACAAAAGTCTCATTGGGTTTGATTAAACCTAAATCTAAGCGAGCATGCTCTTCTACAGCCTCAAGTCCCGTTTTTAAATCTTGAACATCGGTGCGTAGTAAGTTGTTTGCTGCAACTTGATTGTCATTCAAACGTTGTTGCTCTTCGATTTGAGCTGTCAACTTATTGTGTTCAAAACGGCCATTTTCACCCAACCAATACTGATATTGCAATCCTAAAAGCACTGCAACGGCTAAAGCAAGTAGTATAAATTGGCTAAAATATTTCATAAGGTGATAACGCCAAACGGTATAAAAGAGGATAGCAAAATTTAAGCTGATTAGGCGATATACAAATGATTATATATCGCCTAAGTATTGACTTCAGCTGATGAGTCTAGGCTTTTCAACGTATGTTACGCTAAAAGCCAGTCAGACTCTTAGCCACGTAGACCGATAAACTCTTCACGGCCACGATAGCTTGCACGTACTTGCTGCTCGATACGTAGCAATTGGTTGTACTTCGCTACGCGGTCTGAACGGCATAGTGAACCAGTCTTGATCTGGCCTGCCGCTGTACCAACTGCCAAGTCTGCGATGGTGCTGTCTTCAGTTTCACCTGAACGATGTGAAATGATGGTTGCATAGCCATTTTTCTTAGCCATATAAATCGCATCTAGCGTTTCTGACAAGGTGCCAATTTGGTTAAATTTAATCAAAATAGCATTGGCAATATGCTTATCAATACCTTCTTGCAAGATTGCAGGATTAGTTACAAACAAGTCATCACCAACCAATTGGACTTTATCACCAATCTGCTCGGTCAGATATTTCCAGCCATCCCAATCCGACTCATCAAGACCATCTTCGATAGAGATAATAGGATACTGACGTGCCAGCCCAACTAGGTAGTCTGAGAACCCTTGGCTATCAAAGGCTTTATTACCTTCGCCTGCCAAAACGTATTGACCATTTTTGTAAAATTCACTAGCTGCACAATCTAGCGCAAGATGGATATCTTCACCAGCTTTGTAGCCAACTTGCTCAATCGCCTGCATGATAACCGTGATAGCTTCTTCGTTGCTACGTAGGTTCGGTGCAAAACCACCTTCATCACCAACGGCAGTATTTAAACCTTGAGATTTCAATACTGACTTTAAGCTATGGAAAATCTCTGTACCAGCACGTAGCGCTTCTGAGAAGCTTGTGAAGCCTACAGGCTCAATCATAAACTCTTGGATATCAACCGTGTTGTCCGCGTGCTCGCCACCGTTCAAGATGTTCATCATCGGCACAGGCATGGTCAACGACGTTTGATTACGTAGATTGGCGATATATTGATGTAATGGCAGATTCTGTGACTTAGCTGCGGCTTTCGCAGTCGCAAGTGACACAGCTAGCATGGCATTGGCGCCCAAGCTTTCTTTGTTTTCTGTACCATCTAGTGCAATCATGGCATCATCAATGGCCTGTTGCTCAGTCACATCTTTGTCAATCAAGGCGCTGCGGATTTGACTGTTGACATTAGAAACGGCTTTTTTGACGCCTTTACCCATAAAGCGGGTTTTGTCGCCATCACGTAGCTCAAGCGCTTCACGTGAGCCTGTTGATGCGCCACTTGGAGCAGCAGCACGGCCGACAGTACCGTCAGCTAAGATAACATCAGCTTCGATAGTTGGATTGCCGCGCGAGTCTAAAATTTCACGAGCGCGAATGTCTTTAATTGCGGTGACGTTGTTGGTTTCTTCAGCGTACATAATGTCTGTTAATTCCTTTGGTCATGCCAAGTTTGTGAGATAAATAACGGCAGCTAGCATACAAAAAAGATAAAGCAAAATATCATATAGCGCATAACCCTAAAAACCCTTTATACCTTTCTATCGTATGGCTATAGTTGCCTAGCAATTAGAGGCGTATCAAGCAGATTAATAGTCGGCTATAGTGCTTGGCATCATAGCATATATTTTACCAAACTTCCCTTATCTTACACCGACTTGCCGTCATAAAAACAATTCTAGATATACAGATATGCGATGGCTATCTGTTTTATATTTATAAAAGCTTAAAGCAAATATGATAGCTACTATTTCGCTATGCGTTCTTTATCCGTATGAGAGGTTGATACCGTATTATCTAGCTCAACCTCTGTCTTAAACCGTGTCAATCGTAGTGCATTCATGAGTACTGAGATGGAGCTAAGCGCCATAGCAGCGGCGGCAATCATTGGATTCAAAAACCCAAATGCGGCAAGCGGAATACCAAGACAGTTATAAATAAAGGCAAAAAATAGATTTTGTTTAATATTGCGTAGCGTTGCTTGAGCGATTTTTTGTGCCGCATCGATATGCATGAGCGACTCACCCATTAGACGTGCAGAGGCACTATGCTGAGCGACATCAGTCCCCTCAAACATCGCAAAACTGGCATCGGCAGTAGCCATCGCTGGCGCATCGTTGACGCCGTCTCCTGCCATCGCCACCTTATGACCAGCAGTTTGCAATAGTGCAATTTGACTGGCCTTGTCACGCGGGCTCATCTTGCCATAAGCCTTATCAATACCCAACTGCCCTGCTACATGATCGACAACGGACTGCTTATCACCACTCATCAAGATCACATTGATACCCGCATCTTGTAGTGCATTGATTGCTTGCGGCGTATCTGCCTTTAAATCATCAGCTAAGGCAAACGCGCCTAATGGCTCATCATTAATACTAATCGCAACGGTACTGGCAATTTGCCATACTTTTGGCATAAATCTTGGCAACGTCAAGTTCGCAAACTCTGCCGTACCCACTTTTATTAATCCAAGCCCTTCGATACTTGCTTGTATACCAGCACCTTTTGTCACACTGATGTCAGTCACATTAAATAGAGACAGTTGACGTTCTTTAGCCGTATTGACGAGAGCAGTTGCTAGTGGATGACTGGCATGCGCCTCGACACTGGCGGCAATCTGCAATACATCGTCCACAGCAAGCGATTTATCAACCATGACATGATCGACGATAGTAGGTTTACCAATAGTTAATGTACCTGTTTTATCGAGTACTACCGTATCTATATTACCTGCTGCCTCAAGACTTTGCGCATCTTTGAACCAAACACCATGACGCGCGGCAACGCCCATACCAGCCATGATCGCCGCTGGCGTGGCCAAACCAAGCGCACAAGGACAAGCAATAACCAATACCGATACCGCGTGCATTAGTGCAGTATCAACCATACCTGTTAGCCACCATGTGACTCCAAAGGTGATCAATGCAATCGTTACTACTATAGGAACAAAAATAGCCGTTACTCGATCCGCGAGACGCGCTAGATTGGCTTTTGAGCCTTGTGCATCACTCAACGCTTGTACCATATCGCCGAGTTTCGTATCACTGCCTTTCGCACTGACACGATACAATAGACTGCCATTCTCTACCAAGGCACCTGCCAGCAATCCATCGCCTTGTTCTTTTTTGAGAGCTACCGACTCGCCAGTTAAATGACTCTCTACGCACCAACCGCTGCCTTCTATGACGGTACCATCTGTAGCGACGCGGCTGCCTTGTTTTGCACGTAGGACGTCATCTACTTGCACATCAGATAACGCAATATTATGAAATTCACCATTTGGCTGTTGCTGCTCTACTTCATCAGGTGTCAATGACAATAATAAATCAATACTGTTTAGGCTGTGCTTCTTGGTACGTTCCTCAAGATATTTACCTGTACGTACAAAGGCAATGACCATCACCCCTGCTTCAAAATATACGGCTGGGCTGTTACTAGCACCGTGTCCACCCAAATGCCCACTTTGCAATAGGCTGTTTAAAGTACCATCGCCGTGCGTGAGCCATAGATAAGTCGAATATGCCCATATCGTCACTGTACCAATGACTACCAACACATCCATATTGGCAAGGCCGCCCTTTATAGATGCCCATGCGCTCTTATAAAATGGTAACGCTAAACCAAACTGTACTACAGTCGCTAAAATAAACTGAATCCAAATGGGCGGCATCCACGCCATCCCAGCACCCACCAACATGCCTGCCATACCCACCAAAAATGGCACCAAACACAACCATAAACCAATCAATCGCCATGGATATTGGGTGGCTGTGTCTTCATCTGTTTTTGCAAATAAACTGTCGCTGGCCTGTAGATTGGCAACAAAACCCGTCTTGTTTACCCATTCTGTGACCTGTTCTGGCGTCGTCTGGGTCGGATCATAATCAACATTGGCAGTCTCGCCAGCAAAACTCACACTTACCTCGTACACCGAAGGCTTTTTGTTAAGTACTTTCTCGATTCTCGAGGCGCAGGCCTGACAAGTCATGCCATCAATCGCCAATTGCAAATGCGCGCGTTGCGGTGTCAGTGGCGTGTTGGACTCAACATCAGTTTCGACATCATAAGACTCATCTTTGGTAGTACGGGTGGTATCGTTCATAAATAAAACTCGTCATGGTGCCTATAAATTTGTAGGAATCACGATAAAATATCAGTGGGTGGGCAAAAAATTCAAATAAAGCAATTGGGTTATATTGTATTCAGTATGAGTATTTTAGACAAAGTAGCAATGTAGCAAAATATTGAGGCTGAATACTCATAATCGTTAATCATTAAAAAACCAGCTATCATGCTTGTAATAACATGTTAGCTGGTTCTGTAAATAAGTGATGAGATTTATGAGTTAGCAACTGTCGCCTCAAATCCGGCATCATCAATAGCTGAAGCAATAGCCTCTGCACTGGTTTTGCTATCATCAAAGGTTATCGTCGCTAGGTTATCAGCGAGGTCAACAGTAATAGTCTCTAATCCATCAATATCGGCTGTTGCCGTATGTACGCTTGCTACGCATCCGCCACAAGTCATACCGTCAATTTTAATAATACGTGTTTGATCTGCCATATTGGGCTCCTTATTTTTATTAGTAACAGGCAACTCTAATAGTGATTTTATTGATACTTACTTTGATATTTTTTAAGTTATCAAAGTAAGAGCAACTATCAAAGCTACATTAAATAAGCATAAGCCCTATTATCCTCGACAACAAGACTGTTTGGTTGTTGCTTTATTAACGAGATGCTATTAACGAGATGCTATTAACGAGACAGTAACTTATTAATAAAAACGTAAAAGAGCGCATCAACAAATTTATAGCAATAGCTATTTGTAATTATAAATCGTTATGGTGCGGGTTCTGTGGTGAATCAATCGGAAATGGCTGAGTCACGTAGTCCACCATACTAATCGCTGCTGTTAAGGCATGGATACTAGTATCTGTATCATCATAGCTTACCGTTGCGACATTATGCTTAGGATCCAAATTAATAGCCGTCACGCCTGAGATGTTTTTAAGCACAGTCATTACGCTATCTAAGCCTTCTTCATCGTCAATATTTTCGATGCTTACTTGCGCCATCTGAATTGCCATTGTATAGCCCTCTTATTACGTACCGTATCAATGAGTATCCAATACCTCAAAACCTTTGACCAAATCATCAATTTGCTTAAGCTGACGTAAGAAAGGTTCTAGTTGACTCATACGCAGCGCACATGGACCATCACATTTTGCAGTTTCTGGGTTTGGATGCGCTTCTAAAAACAACCCTGCCAACCCTGTAGCCATACCTGCACGGGCAAGCGTCGTAATCTGCTCACGACGTCCACCAGCACTATCACTACGTGCACCTGGCTGTTGTAGACTATGCGTCACGTCAAAGAATACCGGTATATCCATCTGCTTCATGGTATCAAAACCAAGCATATCCACGACCAGATTATTATAGCCAAAGGCACTACCACGCTCACAAAGTATCAATTTATCATTACCGCCCTCTAGGCACTTATTGACGATATGACGCATCTCGTGAGGGGCCAAAAACTGTGCCTTTTTGATATTAATAATGGCATCTGTTTTTGCCATCGCATGCACTAGATCCGTCTGACGTGACAAAAATGCAGGTAACTGAATAATGTCAGCCACTTCAGCGACTGGTGCTGCTTGATGTGGTTCATGCACATCAGTGATAATCGGTACTTGGAACTTTTCTTTGATCTGACCTAGCCAATCGATACCCTGCTCTAAACCGGGCCCACGATACGAATGCAAACTTGAGCGGTTGGCTTTATCAAAGCTCGCTTTAAAAACATAGCCGATACCCAAGCGCTGGCAAATATCAACATACTGCTCAGCAATCTCAAATGCCAATTCTTTAGACTCTAAAACATTCATACCACCGAACAATACAAAAGGCTGGTCGTTACCAATATTAATCGTATCGTTATTAGGAGTGTTGAGCGTGATATGTGATTGTGCGGTCAATAAATTTTCCATGAAGCCACTACCTCTTATTTTGTTATTAATATCTCTATCCCATATTGTAACCGATAGGCTAATTAAAAAAAGTATGCAAGCGTAATTAGAGATTATTAATGAGGATATTGACTGTTTAATAATGTCCAGCAGCTTGGATTAAGCAAAAAAAAGACCAATCCGAAGATCAGTCTTTTTTATAATAAACGCTTTCAATATACATTACATTTTGAGAGCTATTTTGCTTCGCTATGGTTCTTAGCCGCTTTTACAAAGCTGTTAAACAATGGATGACCACCACGTGGTGAGCTAGTAAATTCAGGATGGAACTGTACAGCAACAAACCATGGATGCTCAGAAATCTCAACCGATTCTACTAAATGCTGCTTGGCAGAATAACCAGATATGGTCATACCTGCTTGCTCTAATGGCTCGATATAGCGATTATTCATCTCATAGCGATGGCGATGACGCTCAGTGATATTACTCGCACCGTAAATTTGGCTTAGCTTACTACCAGAAACCAGCTCTGCTTGCTGTGCGCCTAGACGCATCGTGCCACCAAGGTCTGAATCATCACTACGAATCTGTAGCTCGCCGCGCTCATCTAACCACTCAGTGATCAGACCAATGATAGGCTCAGCTGTCTTACGATCAAATTCAGAAGAGTTGGCGTTAATGTTAAGTACGTTACGTGCATACTCAATCACAGCCAACTGCATACCAAGACAAATGCCTAAATACGGAACATTGTTTTCACGAGCATAAGTGATGGCTTTTATCTTACCCATCGTACCGCGCTCACCGAAACCGCCTGGTACTAAGATAGCATCAGCATCGTTTAGCTGCGCAAGTAAAGTATCATCATCTTCTAAACGTTCAGCATCAATGTAGTCAATCTTCACGTCTACTTTATGAGTGATACCTGCATGTAGCAATGCTTCGTTAATAGACTTATAAGCATCTGGCAATTCAACATATTTACCTACCATTGCGACCGTCACTGTCGCTTCAGGATTGAGCTGGGCTTCGACCACTTTATCCCAATCGCTTAAATCCGCTTCTGGTACATCAAGACCAAAGCGCTCACAGATTAAATCATCAAGATCTTGCTCATGCAAGGTACGCGGTATTTGATAAATACTTTGCGCATCTTCACACATGATGACTGCGCGCTCTTCGACGTTGGTAAATAACGCAATCTTGCGGCGATTGTCTTGTGAGATATGGTGGTCAGAGCGGCAGATTAAGATATCTGGCTGCAGACCGATAGAACGTAGCTCTTTTACTGAATGCTGAGTAGGCTTGGTTTTGGTTTCGCCCGCGCTGGCAATATAAGGCACCAGCGTTAAATGCATCAGCATGGCGCGATTGCGTCCAAGCTCTACTTGCATTTGGCGTACCGCTTCCATAAAAGGAAGTGACTCGATATCACCGACCGTACCGCCAATCTCGATAATGGCGATATCATAGCCTTCGCCACTGGCAAGAATTTTACTTTTGATTTCATCAGTGATATGCGGAATCACCTGTACCGTACCACCCAAATATTCACCGCGGCGCTCTTTATTCAAAACGTTTTGATAGATGCGACCACTGGTAAAGTTATTACTTTTACTCATCTTAGAATGACGTAAAAAACGCTCGTAATAACCCAAATCTAAATCCGTCTCAGCGCCATCTTCGGTGACGAACACTTCGCCATGCTGGAACGGACTCATCGTACCTGGATCGACGTTAATATACGGATCCATTTTGGTCATCGTCACGCTCACGCCACGTGCTTCAAGGACTGCGGCAAGAGAGGCTGCGGTAATACCTTTTCCTAGTGAGGACACTACCCCACCGGTCACAAATATAAACTTGGTCATAGTACTCTGTCGGTAATTGGTAAAGAAGGATTTTACTAAAAATACGCTACAAAATATAGGGCAAAAGCGCAAACTCTTTAAAACACTCAGTTTTTAACGCTTAATTGTCATAAGTGCGTAATCATCGTAAATACGTAGCTATTATAACCCACTGCGGCTTTAAAAAGGTCACAACAAAAAAACTCACCCCGAAGGATGAGTTTTTTATAATACGTTTTCTAATGTTTAGATTAGAATTTGTATTCAATACCCGTACCTACAATCAAGTCATCTTTGTTATTGTCACGGCTGATTTGCCCTGCATAAATATGACCCGTGGTCGCTTTATTGAATGCATATTCTCCACCAACTGCGATTTCATTTACATCAGCATCTTTTACGCCTTTTTCGTCAGTGGTATTAACATACTGTGCTTTAACTGCCCAAGGTGTTGCACCAACTTTATATTTACCACTAATTAGCCAAGATTTTTCATCTTCACTGGCTTTGTTAACGCGGTTGTTGTTAACGATGCTATAATTATCGTAGTATTGGCTTTGTTGGTATAGAGCACCTAAAGTTAAGCCCGAAACCATATTCATTTTGCCCATATCTAAACCAGCAACCAAACGCCACGTATTATCAATCACGCCAGTATTTACATTGTTAGCACCCATGTCTTTGTCATAAGCACCGGCTAGATAAACACCATTTTTGTCATAGGCTAATAAAGCAGAATAACCGTTATCTTTTACTTTTCTATCACGATAGACTGCAGGCTTCGCACCAGATGCTGCGGAAACGAGAATATCACCGTCGGCATCAGTTTCTGATAATGCGGTAGCTGCCATAAAACTCACTGGCATACCGACAATAACAGGTGATTGATAGGCCACCATATTGTTAGCACGGTATTCACCTGAAACACCCGCATTTTTAATATCAAATAAGCTATCATTAAACACGTCAACTTTGTTTTGTGCAAGTTTCAATGGGGTATCATGGCGTCCCGCTAGTACAGTACCTAAAGTGTTGTGGGCTAAGCCTACATAAGTATTACGTGATCTAAACTGTTGGCTATCGTCATCAACATCAATACCATATTCCAATTGATAGACTAATTTAGTGGTATCAGTAAGATCATCTTCACCTTTAAAACCGATACGTGATTGATTAGAGTTAAGTTTAAATGTATCTTCATCTGTCTTGTTAGCTGCATCGTAGTCTGTACTAACATAATCTAAGGTTAAAAATGCTTTACCATATACAGTTGGCGCAGCATGGGCAGCAGAAACTGAAAGTGCAGCGACGGCTGTGGCTAAAAGTAATTTTTTCAAAGGATATCTCCACTTTACGATTTGAGTGATAAATGGTCTAAGATCATTAGATATATAATGGCAAGGTCCTATACCTTCGAAACCATATATATAGCGAGCCATAAGAACTGCTTAGACATAACTTTACCAAGCAAATATTACAGTAAGATGAAAAAACCAAAGTTTACACAAATGTTATTATTAATTTTACGGATTCTGTTATTTAAGACACGCTGTTGTTCAAGACACAGTATTGATTACAAAACAAAAAAACCCACCCCGAAGGATGAGTTTTTTATTTAGATTCTAATGGTTAGATTAGAATAAGTACTCTAGACCGCCACCGATAGCGAGTACATCAATATCACCACGTAAGTTGATTCCATTAAAATTGCCGTCTTCGTCTATCGAACCAAAACGACCATTGTTTAATTCCGCTGAATTTAGACCAGCATAGGCATGAGCGATCATATTATTTTTAAACGCATATTTGCCACCTACAACGACTTGATTTGAGTCATTATTCTCAAGACCACTGATATTGTCGGTTTTGTCATACTGAATATAAACAGAGGCTGGACGGGCAAAATTCGAAAGACCCATTTCAGCACTCACCACTAAACCGTCCTCTGTTGCAGTAGTAGTACCGGCATAGTCAGCTTCTTGATATAGAACGCCTAACTTTACAGGAGCTGCGATATATTTACCTAAATCGACGCTAGCACTGCCACGGATAATATCACCACTAACACTCATGTCTTGCTCATAAGCAATACCAGCGGTAATGCCTGTACCTGGATCAAACATCAATGAGGCACCATAGCCTGCGTCACGATCACTCTCAGATATAAAGTCTTCATCAGCACCATACATCAGCGCAAGCGCTAATGGTAGGTCATTGTATTTAGGCGCTTTCCAAACGATTGAATTATTGATACGGTTACCAACGGTCGGGGTCAAAATATTAGCAAAGCTGTTGTCGTTCAGAGTACTAGAGCCAAGATTATCCCAATAACCTTCATTAACTGATACGTTATTGATATAGTCAATGACTGTGTAGTTACGACCAAAGCGGAATTCACCGAAGTCTTTATTTTTTAAACCTAAATAAGTATCACGACTTTTGAAGCCAATGTTATCGCTACCACTATCATCAACTTTAACGCCGTACTCTAATTGGTAAATTACGTCAGTGTTGGCCGTTATCGCTTCAGAGCCTCTGAAGCCTAAACGTGAAAGATTAGAATTAACTTGTAATGAACCGTTGTCTTCATTAATTCTGTTATTATTATCCATATTCTGACCATCAATTTCAGCATTAACGTAATCAGTAGTAACGAATACTTTACCATAGACAGTTGGAGCGGCATTGGCTGCAGAAACAGATAGAGCAGCAACGGCTGTAGCTAAAAGTAGTTTTTTCATGGGGGTATCTCCACTTTACAATTTTAGTAATGAGCGAGCTATTATTAGCCGGTGCCCAAAATGGTATCGTCACAAATCCTCAAAGATATAATGTGTAACTGGCTACCGAGATTAGTCAGAAACAAGTGTGGCGAATTTCTATTACAGTAAGGTAAAAAACCATGACACACATGACTGGGATTAAACAACGCAACTGCCATGTAACGTTTGGTCTTTATTGCTCCGTGCGTAACATCCGTTACCAAACTCATACTTCGAATACAAGCATAACAACTTTGACATAATTTGCAACATATTTTTTTGCTTTTTCGATACACGCGTTATCGAATAACAGATACTTTCTTATATTTGAACGATTGTGAAAAAACTTCTATTTACTCAATCAGATA
>NZ_PJAT01000108.1 GCF_002836715.1 Psychrobacter sp. 4Dc | reverse complement strand
GCACAATCTGTGCTTTGTACTCAACAAAAAACTTGGTAACCCGCCTCTTCAGTTTGAATTGCTTATTTCAAGTTGAGAGTGGGGTAGTTTTAAGAGCTTATTTAGTTAGTCATTTCTCATAAAACAATCAATATCAAATAACGAGAGTTAAGACAATAAAAAATCCCGCACGATGGCGGGATTTTTTATTGGGTAACGATTATTTTTGCTTACTTGCGATCTTCAACTTTTACAAAATCACGGCGCGTTTCACCAGTGTATAACTGACGTGGACGACCGATTTTGAACGGTGCACTGTGCATTTCTAACCAATGGCTGATCCAACCTGAAGTACGAGCCAATGCAAAGATTACGGTAAACATTGACGTTGGGATACCAATGGCTTTCAAAATGATACCAGAGTAGAAATCAACGTTTGGATATAAGTTACGCTCGATGAAGAACGGATCTTCTAACGCAATTTTCTCTAGTGCCATTGCCAATTCAAGCTTAGGATCGTTGATACCTAGTGCTTCTAGTACTTCATCACAAGTCTCTTTCATTACTTGAGCGCGTGGATCGAAGTTTTTGTAAACACGGTGACCAAAGCCCATTAGCTTCACTTCACGGCTCTTCACTTTTTCCATGAACTCAGGCACGTTCTCAACAGTACCGATTTCGTCTAGCATCTCAAGAACAGCTTCGTTCGCGCCGCCATGTGATGGTCCCCAAAGGGCTGCGATACCAGCAGCGATACATGCATAAGGGTTTGCACCAGTAGAACCAGCTAAACGTACCGTTGAGGTAGAGGCGTTTTGCTCATGGTCAGCATGCAAAGTAAAGATTTTGTCCATTGCGCGAGTGATAACGTCGTTTTTCTCGTAGTCTACGTCAGCAGGTGTTGCAAACATCATGTATAAGAAGTTTTCTGCGTAGTTAAAGTCATTACGCGGATACATGAACGGTTCGCCTTGTGAGTATTTATAACTCATCGCAGCAAGCGTAGGCATCTTAGCAATCAGACGAATAGCTGTGATTTCGCGATGCTCTTCATTGCTCACGTCTAGGTCTTCATGATAGAACGCTGATAAAGCACCAACGACACCAACCATGATAGCCATTGGATGCGCGTCACGGCGGAAGCCTTCAAAGAACTTACGCAATTGATCATGAACAGGAGTATGCTCGCGGATTTTTTCAAAAAATTCTGCTTTTTGCTCAGCAGTAGGTAGGTCACCATGTAAAAGTGCATAAGCAACTTCTAGGTATTCAGCATTGTTCGCTAGCTCGTCGATAGGGTAGCCGCGGTGTAATAACTCGCCTTTGCCACCATCAATATAAGTAATCTTTGATTCAACAGGAGCAGTTACTTTAAAACCAGGGTCATAAGACCAAAATCCTGATTCTTGTAAAGCAGCAATATCGATAACTGGGCGCCCTAAAGTACCTTTAATAATAGGAAGTTCGTATTCTTCACCATTCACGGTTAGTTTGGCATTAGTATCAGCCATAAATTGCTCTCCATTGGTTTGACTTGTTAGAATAAATTACTACAGACGCATACCCTCGCGTCATTGTTGGTTGAACGGTAAAAGTGCATTCAACTCATTTAGTACGCAGGGTATATTAGCAGCAATTCTTGATGATTTGAAAAAACTTTTATGGACCATGTGTCCAATTGGCGCGGTGTGGCGGTAGTTATTCGCTGTAATTTTTGTATCAAAATATGTCTGTCAGGTTATTTTGCTTAAAATTCCTCTGTTTTTGAGCAAGTTTATAGCAGCATTATCGAGCCAATATTTTGGGTTTCTAAATATATTTAAGAGACAAAACTCATAAATAATGACACCAAAAACTGGCAGACTATGCCTAGTAAGCGGATTAAAGTTTGTCATAATAATCACTATTAAAACCAGTATTATCCTTATCCATTCATTTATTGATTAAATATGTATATATTCTTACTGAATGGATAAATTTGTAATTATTGCTCAGGCATTTTATAATTGTAGGAATTAACTGGCATTAGCTTTGCGCGAATTAATAAATGACCATGTTATAGTGTCGTTCAGAGCGTCTTCTATTCATGCTTGTTTACGATTGTCTGATGTTACGATAGACCAAACCGCATTCTATGGTTTGAATTTTCTTCTTAACCAATCTTTTTTATTTGTTTGGCACAAGATTTCAAGTGCCTAATACAAGGTCTGCTCTGATATAGAAGACATAGTAACGTTGTCTTACTATTCATACGACCTCTAAAATAGACTGGTTAGTCGATGTTACTCATGTTTATTCTCTTTGTTGTATAATAGATAGGTTGTTTGATAGGCCTGTCGATTCGACAAGCGACATTGAATAGTCTATCAATACCTTTATATACATGATCCTTTCTTCATATTTAGCGCAAACTAAACGAAGTCAGCTAGCTCTTCCTTACTTTATTCGTCTCGTGTGTTGCTCAATGCTCAATTGGCACTATTTATGTCAGGCGTTGATAGCAGATACAGGAGTATAACCGCAAAAGGATGCCCGCTGTGAAAAGCAACCGACCTATTGATCTGCCTTTAAGCCAAGTGATTAGCGTTAATCGCTCACCGATCGCGATCGCCTCTATCTTGCATCGTATCTCTGGCATTATTTTATTTTTACTGATTCCTGTCATGTTATGGATACTACAGAACTCATTGGCATCGCCTGAGAGTTTTGCGACCGTATTTGACAACGTACTTGTGCGCTTTTTGGCATGGATATTTGTTGCCGCCATTGCATATCATTTTGTAATGGGTATCAAACATTTATTTGCTGATATGGGCATGAACGAAGAGCTAAAATCTGGCCGCACTGCCTCTATGGTCAGTTTTGTGATTGCAGCGATTTTAGTTGTCGCGTCATTTGTATGGGTGATGTTCTAATGATAAAAAATGATTCAGGAATCAAAAGTGCTACTGGTCTGACAGGTTCAGGCTCACGTGATTGGATTATTCAGCGTATTAGTGCTGTTGTTTTAGCCGTTTATAGTGTGGTATTGCTGGGCTTCTTTTTGACCCATGGCGATGTCACTTTTGTTGAATGGTCATCATTTATGACCAGCCTACCAATGCGTCTATTCAGCTTGGTTGCAGTACTTGCACTAGCTGGTCATGCTTGGGTTGGGATGTGGACAGTATTTACTGACTATATTACAACAGGCAAACTGGGCTCAAGCGCAGCAGGTTTACGTTTAGTACTACAGTCATTGATGATTATCGCTATTTTAGTATTTCTATTTTGGGGCATCATGATTTTTTGGGGTAACGGTTTCGGTATCGCTGCCGTTTAACCATCTCATAAAAAGCTCTGATATCTATATATAACGATGGATGCATCCAATTGCTACATTAGTTGGCAAAGTATTTTAGAGTCATCCGTTGATAGCCAAGAATAGTCATAGCATTGGACTGGCATTACTGATCAGCTAATCTGATTATAGTTGAGTAGGCTTAGTTCAGTATAACGATAGATATGCAAATTAAGTGGTTAATGATTATTGAGACTCTTTATTTTATAAGCGTATGAAATGGCCAAATAGTAAGCCTTTATAGCTGTAATAGAGATGTCTTAAACAGTCTTTGATTTACTTTTACGCATTAACAGGCATTAGGAAAACCGTAATGGCAACTAGACAAGACAATACCATTAGTAATATTAAGACCTTAAACTACGATGCAGTTATCGTTGGTGGCGGCGGCTCAGGTATGCGTGCTTCATTGCATTTAGCGGAAGCAGGCATGAAGGTTGCAGTCCTTACCAAAGTATTCCCAACGCGTTCGCACACGGTTGCCGCTCAGGGTGGTATCGGTGCAAGTTTGGGCAACATGAGCAATGACAACTGGCACTTTCACTTTTATGATACCGTTAAAGGATCAGATTGGTTAGGTGACCAGGACGCTATCGAATATATGTGCCGTGAAGCGCCAAAAGTAGTCTATGAGCTTGAGCACATGGGCATGCCGTTTGACCGTAACGAAGATGGTACGATCTATCAGCGTCCGTTCGGTGGTCACACGTCTAACTATGGCGAAAAAGCAGTACAACGTGCTTGTGCCGCTGCTGACCGTACAGGTCATGCACTACTACATACGTTATATCAGAAAAACCTAGAGCAAGGCACTGAGTTCTTTATCGAGTGGATCGCGCTTGATTTGATCAAAGACGAAGCGGGTAACATCAACGGTGTCGTCGCGCTTGAGCAAGAGACGGGTACGATTGCAGTATTCCAGTCACCAATTACTGTCCTAGCGACAGGTGGTGCTGGTCGTATCTTCGCCGCTTCTACCAATGCTTATATCAATACTGGTGACGGTATTGGCATGGCAGTACGTGCTGGTATACCGTTGCAGGATATGGAGTTCTGGCAGTTCCACCCAACTGGTGTTCATGGTGCTGGTGTACTATTGACTGAAGGTTGCCGCGGTGAAGGCGCTATCTTGCGTAACAAAGATGGTGAAGCGTTCATGGAGCGTTATGCACCAACCGTGAAAGACTTGGCACCACGTGATCTCGTATCGCGCTCAATGGACCAAGAAATCAAAGAAGGCCGTGGTTGTGGTCCTAATGCGGACCATATCGTGATGGATATGACGCATTTGGGCGTTGAAACCATCATGAAGCGTCTGCCATCAGTCTTTGAGATTGGTAAAAACTTCGCCAACGTTGACATTACTAAAGAACCAATTCCAGTTATCCCAACCATTCACTATATGATGGGTGGTATTCCAACCACGATTCATGGTCAAGTGATTGTACCGGATCTAGAAGCAGGTACTGATGAGGACGGTTTATATGCTAAAGGCAATGTGGTTAAAGGTCTTTATGCAATCGGTGAGTGTGCTTGTGTCAGTGTACATGGTGCTAACCGTCTAGGTACGAACTCTTTACTAGATCTATTGGTATTTGGCCGCGCAGCTGGTAAGCATATCGTTGATGAGTTCCATCATGCTGATCATAACTATAAGCCGCTTGATCCACGCGTCCTTGACTTTACAGTGAAGCGTTTAGACAAACTGCAACAGTCTACTGAAGGCTACAACGCGCAAGACGTGGCTGATGAGATTCGTGCTACGATGCAAAAACACGCTAGTGTATTCCGTACGCAAGCGATGATGGACGAAGGCGTTGAGAAAATTTTAGCGCTAGGTGAAAAGATCGACAAGATCCATCTTGGCGATAAATCACAAGTGTTCAACACAGCACGTATTGAAGCATTCGAAGTTGCTAACTTGTATGAAGTAGCAAAAGCAACAATGATATCTGCAGCGAAGCGTCATGAAAGCCGCGGCGCGCACAGTGTATCCGATTATGATCGTCCAGAAGATGATGATTACGCACCTAACGGCCGTAATGACCACGATTGGATGAAGCATACTTTATGGTACTCTGAAGGCAATCGCATTATTTATAAGCCAGTACGTAAAGTGCCATTAACTGTTGATTATATCGAACCAAAAGTTCGCGTCTACTAATTTTAGACTGCATACTTTATATATAGTTGATAGATAACAGCAGTGTTAACGTTTTATCCCTTATTAATTTATTAAAAAGGTGACCGCCAGCTACATGCTCATGCCAGCGCTACTACGCTGTTAATTGGTATCCGATACTGGTTATCAGTGCTGATTAATAGCTAGCGCAAATATGTTGCAATCTTTGTATGCCCGCCATCACCTACGTGTGGAGTTTAGCATTATGAGCCGAGGTACTCGCACCATCGAAATCTATCGCTACGATCCTGATCTGGACGCAGCGCCACGCATGCAAACTTATACGATTGAGCTACTTGATTCAGATCGTATGTTGCTTGACGTACTATTACGCCTAAAGAAAGAAGATGAAACGCTTACTTTCCGTCGCTCTTGCCGTGAAGGTATTTGTGGCTCTGACGGCATGAACATCAATGGTAAGAACGGTTTGGCATGTCTAATCAACATGAACACGCTACCAGAAAAAGTAACGGTTCGTCCGCTACCTGGTTTGCCAGTGGTTCGTGATTTGGTTGTCGATATGAACCAGTTCTATGAGCAGTATGAAAAAGTACACCCGTACTTGATCAATGATCAGCCAGCACCGCCAACTGAGCGTCTACAGTCGCCTGAACAGCGTGAAAAGCTGAACGGCCTATACGAATGTATTCTATGTGCTTGTTGTTCAACCAGCTGCCCATCATTCTGGTGGAACCCTGATAAGTTCTTAGGTCCATCAGCCTTACTGCATGCTTATCGCTTCGTTGCTGATAGCCGTGACGGTGATACTCAAGCACGTTTAGCTCGCTTAGACGATCCGTTTAGCTTGTTCCGTTGCCGCGGTATCATGAACTGTGTATCAGTTTGTCCAAAAGGCTTGAATCCAACCAAAGCGATCGGTCACTTACGTAATATGTTGATTGACCAAGCTGGTTAAGCATAAATAATTAATATTTATAGTTACCATACGAAAAACACCACCTATTCATTAGGTGGTGTTTTTGTTAGTTAAAAAGCTGATATATAGATTTACTACTTTTATAACTAACTTGTCATTTAAAAGATATGATGAATTTAGCCTATTGAAAAATAGGTATTAAATGATTTATGAGTAAAACTGTATGGTCAATACGTTGGTTGTATGTAAGAAGAAATAATATATAGACAATCACCCTATATAATCGAATATAGACATAGTCGAATTTTGGTATAATTGCTTTGGTATTTAATGAGATGGTTAAAGTGTCTTTTTTAGCGCTTAATATGTATTGTTTAAACACATTATGACATTATCGGGCTAAAATACTATGCGCACAATGATTATGCGTTTATAATTGATGATAGATATTCATTACATAAATACCTAGTATTGAATAAACAAACTATGTCGAAAAAAATGGGCATGATAATCTATACAGCAATGTATGTCTGTCTGAAAAGGCAGAATTTATCAGCAAATTTAGGGTAATTCAGCATCAATAACCAGTTTATAGGTTAGCTGAAAATATAATTATCTATTAATAGCTTATCATTAATGGATTGGTTATGACTCAAAGAAGTATATATAAATTAATGTTGTGAAACGAGCTAGATAAGAAAACTGAGCGTTCACAAATAGTTTTATTTTTAGACGGGTATTGCAATAAGACTTGTTACCACTATTTAGCATCACTTGCTCTTGTAGACAATGACAGCAATATTCTATGGTGATGGCAATACTTAGGGATAAAAGTGTTTTATCGAATAGTATTTAACAGGATATGACACATTGTCTAAGTACCTGAGCATACAACGACTGACACAATAATAAGCACGATTCCATTCATTTATCTATCAAATAGACGATTATTATGAATAGTATAACCAAAGAAAAATCTGGCCAAGTACATACCGAACTGGCTGCCGATAACGCCAACTATATAGAAGCTCTCTACGAGCAATACCTAACAGACCCTGATAGCGTTGATACTGACTGGCAAACGTACTTTGAACAGTATAAGTCGCAGAACGATGCTCAGCACAACGCTATCAAAGATCAGTTCTTATTACTTGCTCGTAATCAAACGGCAAATAAGAGTAGCAGTACTGATACCGACTCTAGCAGCTCTGCCAACTGTGATCCTAAGCAGATGGGCGTACAGCAACTAATCTCAGCATATCGTCGTCGCGGTCATCGCCGTGCTAAGCTTGATCCTCTAGATTTGCATCCACGTGCAGCAGTAGAAGATTTGACGCTTGCTTATCATAATTTGTCAGAAGCTGATCTCGATACCGTATTCCCGACCAATGATTTAGTCATCGGTAAAGATGAAGCGACATTGCGTGAAATCATCGAAATCATGGAACGTGTTTACTGTGGCCATATCGGTGTCGAGTACATGCACGTTACTACCAGTACAGAAAAACGCTGGATGGAAGAATACCTAGAGACCAATCTAGGTTATATCAAATTTGATAAAGAAAAACGTTTATCTATTCTTGAGCGCTTGACGGCTGCTGAAGGTCTAGAAAAATATCTTGCTCGTAAATATACGGGTGTTAAGCGTTTTGGTTTGGAAGGCGGCGAGAGCTTCATTCCTGCTATCAATGAAATCATTCAACGTGCTGGTGGGTATGGCACAAAAGAAATGGTCATTGGTATGGCTCACCGTGGCCGCCTAAACCTACTAGTCAACATCTTAGGTAAAAACCCTGCAGATTTGTTTGACGAGTTTGATGGTAAGGTACAGCCAGAAAAAGGCTCAGGTGACGTTAAATACCACAATGGTTTTTCATCTAATGTGATGACACCAGGGGGCGAAGCGCATTTGGCTTTAGCATTTAACCCATCGCATCTTGAAATTGTCGCGCCAGTACTACAAGGCTCAGTACGTGCCCGTCAAGTACGCCGTAACGATCAGCCACTACTAGATAATACTGGTGGTAATTCAGTATTACCTATCGTGATTCATGGTGATGCTGCTTTTGCTGGTCAAGGTGTGGTCCAAGAAACCTTCCAGATGTCACAGACCCGTGCTTATACCACTGGCGGTACTGTGCATATCGTGATCAATAACCAAGTTGGCTTTACTACTAGCCGTCAAGAAGATGTTCGTTCAACTGAATATTGTACTGACGTTGCCAAGATGGTTCATGCTCCTATCCTACATGTAAACGGTGATGATCCTGAAGCAGTCGTATTTGCCGCTCAGTTAGCATTAGATTATCGTCATAAGTTTGACAAAGACATCATCATTGATTTGTTCTGCTATCGTCGTAATGGCCATAACGAGGCAGATGAGCCATCTGCAACTCAGCCATTGATGTATGCTGTTATTAAGAAGCTTCCAACTACTCGTACTCTGTATGCGCAGAAGCTTATCGCAGAAGGTATCTTGAATGCCGAAGAAGAGAAACAGTACGAAGATGACTATCGTGAGTCGTTAGACCGTGGTGATTATGTTGTTAGCTCACTGGTTCAAGAGCCTAACGAGCAGCTGTTTGTAGATTGGAAACCTTATCTAGGTCATGACTTGGTTGATGACTGGGATACCAGTGTTGATATCGAAAAGCTCAAAGGTTATGGACGCCGTATGGCCGAAATGCCAGAAGGCTACAAGTTACAACGTCAGGTTCAAAAAGTTGTTGAGCAGCGTCTAGCGATGCAAACGGGCGAAGAGCCTCTTAACTGGGGTGCAGCTGAGACATTGGCTTATGCATCATTGGTCGATAACGATGGCGTATTAGTACGTATTACTGGTGAAGATGTTGGCCGTGGTACTTTCTCACATCGTCACAGTGAAATATATAATGTAAATGATGGCAGCATGTATGTACCGTTGTCTCATTTGAGCGAAAATCAAGCGCGCTTTGCTACTTACAACTCATTGTTGTCAGAAGAGGCGGTACTAGCTTTTGAATATGGTTACGCGACCACTGTACCGAACGCATTGATCGTTTGGGAAGCACAATTTGGTGATTTCGTTAACGGTGCTCAGGTTGTGATTGACCAGTTCATCTCAAGCGGTGAGACCAAATGGCAGCGTGTTTGTGGTTTGACGATGTTGTTACCACATGGTTTCGAAGGTCAAGGTCCTGAGCATTCATCTGCACGTCTAGAGCGTTTCTTACAGCTATGTGCTGAAGACAATATGCAGGTCATTACCCCAACGACTCCTGCGCAAATTTATCATGCATTACGTCGTCAGGCAGTACGTCCTATTCGTAAGCCACTGATCGTTATGTCACCAAAGAGCTTATTACGTCATAAGCTAGCGACTTCTAATCTAGAAGAGCTTGCTAACGGTAAGTTTGAGACGGTATTGCCAGAGATGGATGATCACAACGCAGATAAAGTGACCCGTATGGTTCTGTGTGGTGGTAAGGTTTATTATGATTTGTTAGAGCAGCGCCGCGCATTAGGTCTTGATCATGTGGCTATCGTTCGTATTGAACAATTGTACCCATTGCCAGAGACTCGCTTAATCGCTGAAATCGAAAAGTACAGTAACTTAACGGAAATCGTATGGACGCAAGAAGAGCCATTGAACCAAGGCGCTTGGTACTATTTAGCACCGCATATGTTCCGTATTGTCGTACCGCATCCAACCAAAGCAAAAGTCATGGAGCCAGTAGCGCGTCCTCCTAGTGCAGCCCCTGCAACAGGATCACCGAAACTACATGCTCAACAACAGCAAGCACTCATTGCTGGTGGCCTTGGCATAAGTGTTGATGAATTAGCTCAGTAATACCTTGTCTAATCAAAAGATTATAGAAGATAAATGAATCAGGCGATGACAGTCAGTGTTTTCTAATAAAATATAAGCAAAGTTATTAAAAGATTACCGGCTGCCTATCACGACTTAATAATAAGTATGAATATCCAAATCTAAGGAGTATATCGATGGCTGACATCAAAGCCCCCGTTTTTCCAGAATCGGTTGCCGATGGCACAATCGTTGAGTGGCACGTCACTGAAGGTCAACAAGTTAATCGTGATGACCTATTGGCTGAAATTGAAACTGATAAAGTTGTATTAGAAGTTGTGGCACCTGATGATGGTGTATTGACCAAAATCGTAAAGCAAGTTGACGATACTGTATTGTCTGATGAGCTTATCGCTCAGTTTGAAGCCGGTGCAAGTGCTGGTGCTAGCGCAGAAGAAGCGCCAGCAGTAGATCCAGACCAACCAGCTGCGCCAGTTCAAGCAAAACAAGCTGCTGATGGTGGCGAGCCTGTTCAAGTAACAGATAAGAAAGGCGAAGCTGATCATAAAGATCAAAGCCCAGCAGTTCGTAAAGCAGCAAAAGAGTCAGGCGTAGATCCTAAAGAAATTGAAGGTAGTGGCCGCGGTGGTCGTGTAACCAAAACTGATATGGCTAACCCGACATTGAAATCAGACAGCAGCATCAAGTCTGATAGCGGCCGTCCTGTTGCTGAATCAATGGGTGAGCGTACTGAAAAACGTGTTCCAATGACTCGTCTTCGTAAGCGTGTTGCTGAGCGTCTATTATCAGCATCACAAGATACTGCGATGTTGACGACGTTTAACGAAGTGAACATGAAGCCATTGATGGACATGCGCGCTAAGTACAAAGAGAAGTTTGAAAAACGTCATGGCGTACGTTTAGGCTTTATGTCGTTGTTCGTAAAGGCAGCAACAGAAGCGTTAAAACGCTTCCCAGCAGTAAACGCTTCACTAGATGGTGATGACATTGTTTATCATGGTTTTTATGATATCGGTGTAGCAGTATCTTCAGATCGTGGCTTGGTTGTTCCAGTATTACGTGATACTGATCGCATGAGCATGGCTGATGTTGAAAGCACAATCCGTGAGTTTGGCGGTAAAGCTCAGCAAGGTAAGCTTGGTCTAGAAGACATGACTGGCGGCACGTTCACTATCTCTAACGGTGGTGTATTTGGTTCATTGATGTCAACACCTATCTTGAACCCACCACAAACTGCTATCCTAGGTATGCATGCTATCAATGACCGCCCAATGGCTGTCGACGGTAAAGTTGAAATCTTACCAATGATGTACTTAGCATTATCTTATGACCATCGTATGATCGATGGTAAAGAAGCAGTACAGTTCTTAGTAACTATCAAAGAGTTGGTCGAAGACCCTGCAATGCTACTACTAGACCTGTAAGCTTTTAAGCTTGTATTGGCAACCGCTGATACAAGCTTTTTAACTTTGGTATAGATAATGATTTTTATTACTCAGTGATCGCTTGATGCGCTGATAACTGTATTCAAATGAATTTAATAATGGTGACTTGTTATCGATTATCGATGAGTGAGTCTATCTCACTGACATAGTGTATTAACTATTCAGTGTAGATAACGTTGATCTATCAGCAAGATAACAACCAGTTTAAATGACACATACAATTAAAAATAGGAACGTACTATGAAAGACAATTATGATTTAGTCGTCATCGGCGGCGGTCCTGGTGGTTACGAAGCAGCTATTCGTGCAGGCCAGCTCGGTATGAGCGTTGCTTGTATCGAAAAGCGCGTTTATAAAGGCGAGCCAGCACTTGGTGGTACTTGCTTAAACGTTGGTTGTATCCCATCAAAAGCCCTACTCGACAGCTCACATCGTTACGAAGCTACTAAGCATGACCTTGACGAGCACGGTATCAGTACTGGTGACGTTGCTATCAATATCGAAAAAATGATAGAGCGTAAAGAAGGTATTGTTAAGCAGTTGACTGGTGGTGTTGCAGCGTTGCTAAAAGGCAATGGTGTTGACTGGCTACAAGGCTGGGGTACTTTAGTTGACGGCACGGGCACTGATAAAAAAGTTAAATTTACTGCTCTAGAAGACGAAAGCGAAACGACGATTACTGCTAAGAATGTTATTCTTGCGGCCGGTTCTGTGCCTATCGAGATTCCTGTTGCCAAAACTGACGGTGACCGTATTGTTGATTCAACTGGCGCACTTGATTTCACTGAAGTACCTAAGCGTTTAGGCGTTATTGGTGCTGGTGTTATCGGTCTTGAGCTTGGTTCAGTATGGCGTCGTCTAGGTGCAGAAGTAGTCGTATATGAAGCACTTCCTAGTTTCTTAGCTGCTGCTGACAAAGACATCTCAAAAGAAGCTGGCAAAATGCTGAAAAAGCAAGGTCTTGACATCCGTGTCGATACCAAAGTAACCAATGCTGAAGTTCAAGGTGACCAAGTTGTTGTCACTAGCGAAAGCAAAAGTGAATCGAGCGAGGAGAGCTTCGACAAGCTAATCGTTTGTGTTGGCCGCCGTGCTTATTCTGAAAAACTGCTTGGCGATGACAGCGGTATCACATTGACTGAACGTGGCCTTATCGATGTCAATGACCAATGCAAAACTAACCTTGATGGCGTTTATGCTATCGGTGATTTGGTCCGTGGTCCTATGCTTGCGCATAAAGCTATGGAAGAGGGCATGATGGCTGTTGAGCGTATTCATGGCGAAAAACCTCAAGTTAACTATGACACCATCATCAATGTCATTTATACTCACCCAGAAATCGCATGGGTAGGTTTAACTGAGCAAGAAGCTGAAGAAGCTGGCTATGAAGTTAAAACAGGTTCTTTCAATTTAGCTGCTAACGGTCGTGCCTTAGCGCAAAGTGAAGCGCAAGGTTCTGTGAAAGTAGTCGCTGATGCGAAAACAGATCGTCTATTAGGTATGCATGCTATCGCTGCTGGTGCTGGTGATATCGTTCATCAAGGTATGATCGCGATGGAATTTGTCTCTAGTATCGAAGATTTGCAGTTGATGACATTTGCTCATCCAACTATTTCAGAAGCAGTGCATGAAGCTGCTCTATCTGCAGATGGCCGTGCTATCCACGCTATCCAGCGCAAAAAACGTAAGAAATAAGTAGTTGCTCGTTTAGTTATTATCGATTTACAACCTGATTGGGGTATCGCTATTTTGGTGATGCCACAATCATGAGTGCGTCAGACGTATGATTAATATGTATATGTGCGCACTTGATTTCACTTTTTATTAATTGTAAAAAATAAAGGATACAATCAATGAATTTACATGAGTATCAAGCAAAAGAGCTATTAAAAAGCTACGGTTTGCCAATTCAAGAAGGCATCATCGCTCATAACGGCGAAGAAGCTGCTGCAGCTTTTGATAAAACTCCAACTGACATTGCGGTAATTAAAGCGCAAGTACATGCTGGTGGTCGCGGTAAAGCTGGTGGTGTAAAGCTGGTTAAAACTCGTGAAGAAGCTAAGCAAGTTGCTGAAGAGCTGATCGGCACTAACTTAGTAACGTTCCAGACTGATGCTGATGGCCAGCCAGTAAACTTTGTATTGGTTGCAGAAGATATGTATCCAGTACAAACTGAGCTATATCTTGGCGCAGTCGTTGACCGTGCAACTCGTCGTGTAACTTTCATGGCATCTACCGAAGGTGGCGTAGATATCGAAGAAGTAGCACACAGCACTCCAGAAAAAATCTTCAAAGTAAATGTTGATCCTTTAGTTGGTTTAATGCCTTTCCAAGCGCGCGACGTTGCGTTCAAACTTGGTCTAGAAGGCAAGCAAATCAACCAGTTCGTTAAATTGATGACTGGCGCTTATAAAGCATTTGTTGAAAACGACTTTGCTCTAATGGAAATCAACCCATTAGCTGTTCGTGAAAATGGCGAAATCGTTTGTGTTGATGGCAAAATCGGTATCGACTCAAACGCACTATATCGTCTACCAAAAATCGCAGCGCTACAAGACAAGACTCAAGAAAATGAGCGTGAGCTTAAAGCAGCTGAGTTTGATCTAAACTATGTGGCTCTAGAAGGTAACATCGGTTGTATGGTTAACGGTGCTGGTCTTGCAATGGCGACCATGGACATCATCAAGTTGTATGGCGGCAAGCCTGCTAACTTCTTGGACGTTGGCGGCGGCGCAACTAAAGATCGCGTTGTTGAAGCGTTCAAAATTATCCTAGAAGACAGCAGTGTTGAAGGCGTTCTAATCAACATCTTCGGCGGTATCGTACGTTGTGACATGATTGCAGAAGCTATTATCGCTGCTATCAAAGAAGTTGACGTACAAGTACCAGTTGTTGTTCGTTTAGAAGGTAACAACGCTGAGCTAGGCGTACAAATCCTAGAAGAATCTGGTCTGAAATTGATTTCAGCTCAAGGTTTATCTGACGCGGCTCAAAAAATTGTCGATGCTGTTAAAGCGTAAGTCTTTACACATAAGTGTTTAGAGATAAACGCTTAAGCATAGTAGTCAAATCGTAATAGTGGTTTTTATAATAAAAGTTGGTTATCAAAATTTGATAATAAGGTGGTGTGTCAAAAAGTATGCTGATTAAAATTTGAACAATTTTTGAAGCCTTGAAAGCTTTATAGAATCAGAGAACTTAGCTTAGATTTCTTATTGACTTTTATCGCCAGCATACTTTTTAGAACACCACCGATAATAATAGTTATAAAGACCACTGTTACAAGACAACCGAATACAAGGAAAATATAATGAGTGTATTAATCGATAAAGATACCAAAGTATTGGTACAAGGTTTTACTGGTAAAAATGGTACGTTCCATTCTGAACAAGCCATCGAATATGGTACAAAAGTAGTTGGTGGTGTGACTCCAGGTAAAGGTGGTCAAACGCACCTAGGCCTACCAGTATTTAACACTATGGCGGAAGCCATGGAAGCGACTCAAGCTGACGCTTCTGTTATCTACGTACCAGCGCCATTTGTACTAGATTCTATCGTTGAAGCAATTGATGCTGGCGTCAAGTTGATTGTAGTGATCACTGAAGGCGTACCGACTATCGATATGCTAAAAGCAAAACGCTATCTTGAAGAAGCTGGCGATGTGCGTTTGGTTGGTCCTAACTGCCCAGGCGTTATCACTCCAGGTCAGTGCAAAATCGGCATCATGCCAGGCCATATCCATCAGCCAGGTAAAGTGGGTATCATTTCACGCTCTGGTACATTGACTTATGAAGCTGTAGCTCAAACTACTAAGCTTGGTTTTGGTCAGTCAACGTGTATCGGTATCGGTGGTGATCCTATCCCTGGTATGAACCAGATTGACGCACTGAAGCTATTTGAAGCTGATCCACAAACTGAAGCTATTATCCTAATCGGTGAGATCGGTGGTACTGCTGAAGAAGAAGCGGCTGCTTATATCAAAGACCATGTAACTAAGCCAGTTGTTGGCTATATCGCTGGTGTTACTGCTCCAGAAGGTAAGCGTATGGGCCATGCTGGCGCTATCATCTCTGGTGGTCAAGGTACTGCTGAAGAGAAATTCAAAGCGTTTGAAGATGCTGGTATTGCATATACGCGTGACCCATCTAAGCTTGGCGATAAGCTAAAAGAAGTTACTGGTTGGTAGAATAGGCATTAGTTTGCTAACTACTAAAACTATATTGAATTATTAAGAAGACACCCCTACAATGGGGTGTCTTTTTTATATCTGAATCTCTTATGAAAAATCAAATATTAGTCACGGGTGGTGCAGGCTATATTGGCACTCACACCTGTATACCACTGTATTACTCATATCGTGGTTTTAACCTGTCATTTTCGACGTTAAGAATGATTATAATTGCTAAGATATCATGTGAATAGAGTAGAATCTAAGAAAGTATGAACTATCTAAGACTTATTGAACCTTACTATTAAGTTACCATCTTTTAAGATAGCTAAAAAACTATGAAAAAAATCACCCACGCCGTTATTCCTGTTGCAGGCTTTGGGACACGTATGCTGCCATTGTCAAAATCTGTGCCAAAAGAGTTGTTGCCGCTTGGCAATCGCCCTGCGATCCATTACGTGGTTGAAGAGGCCATCGCTGCGGGTATTAAGCATATTGTCTTAGTCGGTCATGCACAAAAAAGCGCGATAGAAAACTACTTTGATATTAATGCGGAATTGGACAACCAATTACGTTACAAAGGCAAAGATGAGTTGGCTGATAGCTTAAACTGGTTGCCAGAAGACGTAACAGTATCGATGATACGCCAAGGTAAAGCGTTAGGTTTGGGTCATGCGGTACTGGCAGCGCGTCCAATCATTGGTGAGCATGACTTTGCCGTATTATTGCCTGATGTCGTACTCGATCCATTTACCACTGATATGTCAGCTGACAATTTGGCTTTTATGTTAGATCAGTTTGCTACAGATGGTCACTCACAGATATTGGTTGATCAAGTAGCGGATGAAGACGTACATAAATACGGTATTGCTCAACTAGATGAAAAGCTCAGCGATACTAATGACATTGATGAAGAAGTAAATATTAATGCTAGCTTTAAAGTGGCTGGTTTTGTAGAAAAGCCTAATTTAGTTGATGCTCCTTCAAATCTGGCTGTGGTAGGACGCTATGTATTCAGCAACCATATCTTTGATTACTTGGCAAACACTAAAGCATCTTTCGGTGGTGAGATTCAGCTGACAGATGCGATTGACGCGCTCATTAGTGAATACGGTGTCCATGTCACGACCATGCGTGGTGATAGCTACGATGCAGGCGATATGCGCTCGTATATGCAGGCATTCATCTACTTTGCCGAGCAGCAATTAGCAGATGATGAGTAGCTGATGAATGAGATAAAGGGCGATAAGGCATATAGCAATGCTCGACATTCTAAATACTGGCAGCAACTACAAACGCTTGCAAAGCATCCGTGGTCGCTTGCACAGTTATTTGCGCAAGATGATAAGCGCGCTAAGCATTTCAGTGTGCAGGCTGGTACGCTGTATATGGATTTTAGTAAGCAGCGTATCGATCAGACAGTATTGTCTAACTTACTGAGTTTGGCCGATAGTTGTGAGCTGGATGCTCGTATTGATTCGTTATTACAAGGGGCGATGGTAAATACCAGCGAGCAGCGTGCTGCATTGCATACAGCATTACGATTGCCAGAGACAGCGACATTACAAGTCGATGGACAAAATATCGTCGCTGATGTACATCATAGTTTGGCACAAGTAGCACGCCTCTCAGAGCGCGTGCGCAATGGCACGTGGCGCGGGTTTTCTGGCAAGGCAATTACAGATGTTGTCAATATTGGGGTTGGCGGTTCTGATCTTGGCCCACTCATGGCAACTACAGCGCTCGACGAATGGGCAGATACCAGTATTGAAGTGCATTTTGTCTCCAATATGGACGGTACGCAGCTTGATAATCTACTCAAGCATTTAAATCCTGAGACCACGCTATTTATTATCTCTTCCAAATCCTTTGGTACGGTTGACACTTTATCGAATGCCAGGACAGCATTATCTTGGCTACTTGCAACGGCAAAACTCCGTGCAGGTACAGAAGATAGTGTATTGCGTCGGCATTTTATCGGCATTTCAGCCAATAGTGAAAAAATGAGTGCTTGGGGAATTCATCCTGAGCATCAATTGCAGCTTTGGGAGTGGGTCGGCGGTCGATTTTCTCTATGGTCAGCAATTGGCCTTGCCATTGCTATTCGTATCGGTATGAATGGCTTTAAGGCGCTATTAAGCGGTGCTCATAGTATGGATGAGCATTTTGCACAGGCTGATTTTGCTGATAACTTACCAGTATTGCTAGGCTTACTGGCTGTTTGGAACAGTACTTTTTTACAAGTAAACGCGCACACTGTATTGCCTTATGATGGCCGATTGGGCTATCTACCTAGCTATCTTACCCAGCTAGAGATGGAGAGTAATGGTAAGTCTGTTACTCGGAATGGGGATCATATTGACTATGATACTTGCCCAATCCTATGGGGTGAAATTGGCTCAAATGCACAACATGCATTCTATCAGCTGCTACACCAAGGTACGCAGCAAGTCTCCTGTGACTTTATCGCTTGCGTACGACGCTACGGTGATGAGGAGCAAAACTCATCATTGCAACAACAGCACGAGTTGTCTTTAGCAAATTGTTTGGCGCAAAGTCGAGTATTGGCATTTGGTAATGCTGCTGTGACAGATCTGGTGGATCCACAGACAGTTTCCGAAGCAGACAAATATAAGTACTACCGTGGGAATCAACCGTCAACCACATTACTGATTGATGAGCTGACGCCGCATAGTTTAGGCGCATTGATAGCGCTCTACGAACATAAGGTCTATGTCATGGCCAGTATCTGGGATATCAATCCGTTTGATCAATGGGGTGTCGAGATGGGCAAGCAAATGGCAGACTCCGTACATCATGCTATGCAGCATATCCAGAAAGACTCTCAAGGTCTATTCGATACATCTACTGACCAATTGCTACAGCGTATTAAGCAGCTGTCTTAGTAGTATTGATACGTCAATAATATAGGAAAGCACGCTCATGGAGACGGCTTTAGATGGTAGCCATATGAATAAATACAATAATAAGTCTGAACCAAACCAATTAACTGATTCCACAGTTTGTGTGCTTATTGGTCACAGCATAGAGGCAATTACCAGCGCAGTAGTGCTGGCAAGTCTTGGTCAGTGTGTGCATCTTTACGCAGACAAGACGCTACTGACGCAGCAGATACAACAGTATGGTTTTGAGCATCATCTGCAAGCGCTATGGCAAATGTATGAGCAGCAGCAGGTCATTATTAGTAAAGCCTTACCAGCTAGTGCCGATATGCTAATAAAAGGTTATGAAGTAGCTGGTCATAACGAAACTGATGCTCAAAGTAGGGTAATGCTTTATTGGTTGTTTTTAGACAGTATTAAGCCGTCGTGGACAGAAGACAGTTGGATTACCGCTTTTAACCAAAGCCATCAGCAAGCGCTACCTGTGATTATGAGCGGCATTGAGCAATTAGGCCATGTAGCAGGATTGGCTCAGCGTTTACAGCGTGCTTGGGTCTATTATGTGCCATTTGTATTCTTACAAGACGGCGATGCTTATAGCTCAATGTTGAATCCTTCGTTATGGCTACTGGGTGAAAAGACAGCAAGTAGCAGCCAGCACTTGAATGTATTGAAGCCCTTGATGCAGCACGCACGCGCTACTCATCATGCTGATATCGCAACGATAGAGTTTGCTCGCAGTAGTATCATGGCGATGCTAGCGACTAGAGTGAGCTTTATGAATGAGATGTCACGTTTGGCTGATAGTCAAAATGTCGATATCAGTCAAGTCAGTCGTATCATGGGATTGGATGAGCGGGTAGGCAGTAGTTATTTAAAAGCAGGGTGGGGATTCGGTGGTAATACTTTGCCTACCGAGCTGGCTAAATTGCAACAATCAAGCCGTACACACAGTTTGGATATGCCTCTATTACAGTCTATTATGCATATCAATGAAGATCAAAAAGAGCTGATATTCCGTAAATTTTGGCAGTATTTTGATGGCTTTATCGATAATAAAACGGTCATGATTTGGGGCGGTAGTTATAAGTCAGGCTCAGGACGTACCGCTGGTTCAGCTATCCATCCGTTGTTAGCATTACTGTGGTCTTATAATATTCGAACACTGGTTTATAGTGACAAGGCACAGCACGAGCTTGCCGAGTTTTATCAGCAACAACCATTACTTGAGCTGATTACTAGTCCCTATCAACAGCTTTGCGATACCCATGCTATTTTTATTGTTAGTTGGTCACCGCGAGATCAACTAGATATTGGCAAAATCAATCAGCAAGCTATGCCCGTATTTGATGCGCAAAATGCCCTGACACGCTCGCAAATTAATAGCTTAGTAGGTGACTATAGGGGTATTGGTCGAACTAAATAGTTTGGTTTAAGGTTTTCTGTGTATAGAAAAAAGGCTCGCGAATACTCATTAGCGAGCCTTTTTCGACTGACAGTCAGAACTGTTTCTACTGGGTCAATCACTTTATGCTGGTACGGCATCTTGCGTTGCTAACCATTGCTGAATCTCTTGAGTTTTAGCAGCCAGTAACGGTTGATCACCGCGACTTTCGATATTCAATCTGATAAGCGGCTCGGTATTCGATGCACGCAGATTGAAGCGCCATTCGCCAAAATTCAGACTTAAACCATCGAGTATCGATTTAACTGGTTGCTCGTTGCTGAATTTATCTTCAATTGCGCTAATAATTGTTGGTGCGTCATAGGTTGTGAGACGAAAGTTTAGCTCGCCTGAGCTAGGATAGGCAGCAATATAGCCTGTGACCAATTCAGACAGTGTTTTACCAGTGTTAGACAACAGCTCAATGGTCAATAACCATGGAATCATGCCACTATCGCAATAGAAGAAGTCGCGGAAATAGTGATGGGCAGACATTTCACCGCCATATACAGCACCTGAGTCCCGCATGACTTGCTTGATAAATGAGTGTCCAGATTTACTAATGACAGCCCTACCATTATGTTCTTCTATCACTGCTTCGGTATTATAAATTACTCGTGGGTCATAGACGATTGATTCATTCGGGTATTTGTTTAAAAAAGCTTGAGCGAGCATACCGACGATATAGCTACCATCGATAAATTCACCACGTTCATCGAATAGGAAGCAGCGATCAAAGTCACCATCAAAGGCAATGCCAAGATCCGCGTTATTTTCCAAAACGGCTTGCTGGGTAGCCACTCTATTGGCTTCAATCATTGGATTAGGGATGCCGTTAGGGAAGCTACCATCTGGTGTATGATGCAATTTAATCACTTCAATCGGTGCTTCTGCTTGTGCTAACTTATCAATTAATAAATCGACCACAGGACCTGCACTACCATTGCCTGAATTAACGACCAGTTTGAGTGGTTTTAGTTTATCAGTATCAATAAAAGTCATAACATGATCGATGTACGCGCTTTTATCCGTCAATAACTGCAATTTGCCTGATTGATTATCTGTAGTGAACTGCCCAGATTCTGCCAGTGCTTGAATCTCTGCCAACCCATCATCAGCGCTGATTGGTTTTGAATGTTCTTTAACCAGTTTTAGGCCATTATAATTGATAGGGTTATGACTGGCAGTCACTTCGATACCACCTAACGCCTGATAGTGACTGGTGGCAAAATATACTTCTTCGGTACCACTCATGCCCAAATCAATCACATCAACGCCAGCATCCATCATACCAGTGATAGCGGCTTGTTTTAATTGCTCACTAGAGTGGCGAATATCACTACCGATAACGATAGCAGGTTTTAGAGTTGCTATATCATCGGCTTGAGTTTGAGCCGCTGCCTGATAACGTTGATATAAAATCTGTGCAAACGCGCGCCCGATACGGTAGGCAATCTCTTCATCGAGATTGACCCCAAGCTCACCCCGAATGTCATAGGCTTTAAATGAGCTGATAGTAATAGGGTCGAATGTCGCAGTTGGTTGATAGCTGGTGGTCGCAGAAGTGGACATAATGATAAAATTCCTCGCGCATGAGCGGTGGTAAAATGAAGAGGTTAGTAGCACAATTATAAGCCAAGCCGTGTTCAATGATACACTAACTATTAGACGAATCAGCAAACAATACATAAAACGATAAGAGCCGCCCTTATGAGTATTTCAGACAATAAAGTTACCGTGCCTGTACCAGTACAAGGCACACCAGAAGCCACTGGCCAGCTTGATGATTTGTTAGCGTTGATGGCACGACTAAGGACAGATTGTCCGTGGGACAAAAAGCAAACCAACCATAGCCTTATTCCGTATGCCATTGAAGAGGCTTACGAGCTAGGCGAAGCGGTACAAAGCGAAGATGATGAAGACATCAAAGGTGAGCTTGGCGATGTGCTGCTGCAAGTAGTGTTTCATTGTCAGATGTATGCGGAGCAAGGGCGCTTTGATATGAGTGATGTTATCAGCACTTTGCAAGATAAGCTGGTTCGTCGTCATCCACATGTGTTTGAATCCGAAACGCTTAAAGACGATGCAGCAGTAAAAGTACGCTGGGACGAAATCAAGCTTGAGGAGCAGCAGGCACGCGAAGCACGTGGTAAATCAAAGCGTCGCTTAGATCAAGTCAAAGCGGGTAGTGCTTTGATGCAGGCGCAGGATGTACAAAAGCAAGCGTCAAAGTTGGGTTTTGATTGGGAAGGTATTGCAGGTGCCGTAGATAAGCTAGACGAAGAGATTGCTGAGCTCAAGCATGAGCTAACAGATAAGTCTACAATCGAGGTCAAAGCTAACATCAGAGAGGTCGAAAAAGAATTAGGCGACTGTATGTTTGCACTGGTCAATGTCGCACGCAAATTAAACTTGGATGCAGAAGCGGCTACCTTAACCTGCGTGCACAAATTTAAATCTCGCTTTGGTTATATTGAGGAGCAGCTAGAACTCGCTGGCAAGCGTATTGAAGACAGCGATATAATAGAAATGGATGCACTGTGGGAAGCGGCGAAACAACATGAACGCTCATTGTAAATTTTCATTTGCCAGTTTACTGACGACCACCGCTTTTAGTCTCCTATTATCTGTAGTCGCACTCAATAACGCCAACGCAGATCCTTGTTTTGACGACCCTCAGCGTGCTTATGAGTATTTAATCGCAAAAGAAAAAGCTGTTACACAAGCGCGTGAGCAGAAAGTCATCAATATCAATCGAGCCAATGAAGGTGAGCTGGTTTCGTTAGATGGTATCGGCAGCAGTAAAGCGCAGGCGATAATTTTATATCGTGACATGTTTGGCGATTTTAAGACAGTGGGCGAGTTAGCAAAGGTGAAAGGTATCGGTGCAAAAACAGTCGAGAAAAACCAAAGACGTTTAAGTGTGCGCGATTAATAACGGTGTTTTGCATTAATTAACCCCAATATTGACAAAATAGCATGTAAGTAAATGTCATAACACCCCCAGTAGGTCCAAAATTTGTTAAACTAGCGGGTACATCCGCCTGATAAACGCTGTGTTATTCAGGGGTAGTTAAAGAATACCGGCGAGGAGTAGATGCATGGCCGAGCGTGCCGCCAAGCAGTTAGAACTGAACAAATCTGAATTACCCAATTCCATTACTGAAGTGATTGCCACATTGACCCGTGCCGGGTTTGATGCGTATATCGTCGGTGGTGGTGTGCGCGATACTTTATTAGGTCTGCGCCCAAAAGACTTTGATGCCGTCACCGATGCCAAGCCGCATGAGATTAAAGATGTCTTTGGTAAGCGCTGCCGCATTATCGGTCGCCGCTTCCAGTTAGCGCATGTGTATTCAGGTCGCGAGTTGATTGAAGTTGCTACTTTCCGTGGTCCACCAACCAGTGATGCTAATACCAATCAAGATGGTATGATTTTGCGCGACAATGTTTGGGGCGATATCCAACAAGATTTCTCCCGTCGCGATTTCTCTATTAATGCGCTTTATTATCAACCGCTCAAAGGCATCGTTCATGATTTCTGCGGCGCGCTTGATGATATTGATAACAGAATCATTCGTCTATTGGGCAATGCGCCAGTACGTATCGAAGAAGATCCTGTGCGCTTGCTCCGTGCCTTACGTTTCAAAGCCAAGTTAGGTTTTGAATTTGATGAAGCGTTGTCCGAGCAGTTCAATGACGGGAACTGGGCGCTGCTTGAGCAAATATCGCCGCATCGTCTCTATGATGAAACGCAAAAGATGTTTACTGGTGGCTATCTAGTACCCCTGTTGCCATTATTGTTTGAATCAGGTGCGATTGATAGTCTCATTATCTATCCACCGTCTGAGCCAAGTGCTTTAGTCAATCAGGTAGCTATCAATACCGATAAGCGTATTGCAGCGGGCAAGAGTATCAACCCTGCGTTCTTCTATGCTGCCTTACTGTGGGAAAATTACCTACATCAATTAGCAAAAGCTAAGAAACGTAATATGCCGTTTGCCGAAGCGCAAATGCATGCGGCTGGCAAAGTCATCGACCGTCAGCGTATCAAAACCGCTATTCCGAAATTTGCTGAGCAATTTATCCGTGATATCTGGATATTGCAGCCAAAACTTGCAGCTCCGCGTAGCAAACAAATCGTTCAGCTATCTGAGCATCCGCGTTTCCGTGCTGGCTTTGACTTTTTGTTATTGCGTGAGCAATGTGGCGATGCTGAGCATCCGCTATCAGAGTCAACCAACGATATGGGTGACTGGTGGCAGACGTATCAAACCTTGTCTGAACAAGAGCAGCAGCAAGCGATTGATGAATTTGACGAAAATATTCGCCGAGGTGCTTATAAAAAAGGGCAACGTGGGCGCGGACGTAATCGTCAAGAATCAAAAACACAGACTACTGATAACGTAACACCTAATCAGAACAGTACAAAGCAAAATAAAGCCGATGACCGTGCTGAAAAAGGTCGAAGTGATCAAACAATGGTAAATGATTCGTCAAATATTCCAGCTCGCCGCCGCCGCGCTGCCAGCCAACCTAAAGCTGGCCGCAACGACAGTAGCAGACATAACGTGCAGCAAGTAGAGCAAGATAATAACGAGCTTGCTCAGCTACAGCAGTTGTCTCTTGCTAGTAACAAGCAGTCGGCAAGTCAACAGGTGAAGCCTAAGCCATTATTTGTTATCGAGCACGAGAACGTAGTGCCACCATTGCAGAAGCAACTGTCAGCTGATGATACATCGAAGCGCAGCAAAGCACCTGTACGAAAGCAAGCATCAACCAATCAAGATGCACCAAAGCAAGCGGTTAAGTCTGAACGCTCAAATAACGTTCAGCCGTCTAATACTAACCAACCAGAAGCTCAGGCATCAGCTAGTCAGGCTAGACCAGCTCGCTCGATCGCAAGATCACCTGCGTTAGTTAGTATGAATAACGAGCCGATCCCACATAAGCGCCGCCGTCGTCAACCTACTGTGGATAGTGCGAGCAATATCGAAGTACAAGGCAATAGCGATGCGAAGGGCAGTAATGACAAAGCGCAGCCAGCAGCGAAGTATGCGAAAAAAGCGCCTAAGCTTGCAGTTGAATCGATTGATAAAAGCGATACTAAAGTTGTAAAGGAAGTAGATAGCAAAGACGCGACAAAAACCGCTGCACCTGCTAGAGCCAAGAAATCGGTAAAAGCAACTACTGCAAAGGCTGCTAAAGCGAAGCAAGATACGAATGATCAGATGCCTGTTATAAAAGCAACTGATAACAAAGGCCCTGTACCATCGAAGCGCCGCCGCCGTCAGCCTAGTACTGAAAGTGCATAATATGGATAACAGTACAGATAATAGTAACTGGGTTACCTGTTATGTGGGCTTGGGTAGCAACCTCGCTAATGAGCTGGGTTCGCCTACCGATCATTTGCAGCATGCGCTTGTAGTAATGCGAGCACATGAGCAGGTACGTGAAGTAAGTGTATCTTCTTTTTACGCTTCAGCACCGATGGGTCCACAAGACCAGCCAGATTTTGTCAATGCAGTGGCTGGTTTTGAGACAACGTTTGACCCTTATGAGCTGCTTGCTTTTTGTCAACAGTTAGAGAGCATGGCCAAGCGAGCACGTTTGCGCCGTTGGGGCGAACGTAGTCTAGATGTTGATATTTTGCTATACGGTGAGAAACAGATTATTGATCCAATACTGACAATACCGCACGCTGGTTTAAGTGAGCGCAATTTTGTCTTAATACCACTGCGAGAGATGTCACCACACTTAACCATCGCCGGTAAGTCGATAAGTGACTATTCACAAAGTCGCGATTGGACAGGTTTAACATTACTATCAAGCGATTGATTATAAATAACTAATGCTAAGTAACAGGTGATTGGGGTATTGGTCTAAGACTTCTCGATCATAGCTCTGATAGTAGCAATATCGATAATCAAAGGCATTGCAGATTAATTGAGGGTCATATGACAACATTATCTACTCTAAATAAGTTTAAAAAAGAAGGTACCAAGTTCACTTGCTTGACCTGTTATGACTCGATGTTTGCACGAATGATGGAAAAAGCCGAAATTGATACGATTTTAATTGGGGATAGCTTGGGCATGGTTGTACAAGGCCATGACTCGACACTACCTGTGACAGTCAATGATATGGCTTATCACACCGCCAATATTGCCCGTAGTAACAAACACGCGCTGATATTGGCTGACCTACCGTTTATGAGTTATGTGACACTACCAGAAGCCGTTGCTAATAGCCGCACACTAATGCAAGCAGGGGCGCATGTCGTAAAAATCGAAGGTGGTAGCGAGCTGTGTGAATTGGTAACGACCTTGGCGCAAGCAGGTACACCAACTTGTGTGCATCTTGGTTTGACTCCGCAATCAGTCAACGTGTTTGGTGGCTATAAAATTCAAGGTCGCGGTGATGAAGCGGCTGATAAACTGCTTGCTGATGCCAAAGCAGTTGTAGCCGCTGGCGCTGCATTACTAGTACTAGAATGTGTTCCAGCCGCGCTTGCAAAAGCCGTTACTGAAGCCGTTGCCGTGCCAGTTATCGGTATTGGTGCTGGAGCCGATACTGATGGTCAGGTATTGGTTATGCACGATATGCTAGGTATGGCGCATGGCCGAGTCCCACGTTTTATCCATGATTTTTTAACAGATGAGCGTAATAGCGCTCACAGTATCGAAGGTGCTTTTGCGCTCTATCAGCAGTCAGTACGCGAAGGTAGCTTCCCGACTGAGCAGCACCAATTTAGCTGATTTTGAAGTTATCAAAGTTATTTAAGCTATTGAACAACAGAACGTTTGAATAGAAGAAAAGTAATCATGTCTCCAATTATTTATCATGATATCTCGTCATTACGTGAAGCGCTTCAGCCTTATCGTGGCCAGCAACGTGACAAACAAGGCCGTCAGCAGCGCATTGCGCTAGTACCAACGATGGGTAATCTGCATGACGGTCATTTTGAGCTGGTAAGAATTGCCAAGCAGCATGCAGATGTAGTGGTGGTCAGTATCTTTGTTAACCCTACTCAGTTTGGCGTTGGGGAAGATTTTGACAGCTATCCGCGTACGCTAGATGCAGATGTGGCTAAGCTTGCGACAGTGAATGCAGATTATGTGTTTGCACCTAGCATTGATGCAATGTATCCAGTATTACCACCACCTACTGCTGTGTTGGCAGGGGTTGTTGCCAATCAGTTATGTGGTCAATCACGTCCTGGACACTTTGATGGTGTTGGTATTGTTGTCGCTAAATTATTCAATATCGTACAACCAGATGTGGCAGTATTTGGACAAAAAGACTATCAGCAGCTTGCTATCATTAAGCAGTTGGTACGTGACTTGAGTTATCCTATTAATATCATTGGTGCGCCTATTGTTCGTGCTGATGATGGCTTAGCGCTATCATCGCGCAATCAATACTTAAGTGCAAATGAGCGTCAAGCTGCCCCTGTATTACATCAAGCATTGCAAGAATTAGCGCAGAGTTTGAAAAGTACGGCTCTTAGTCAGCAAGTATTTGATAAGCTATTAGTAGAGACGCGGACACGTATCAGTGACGCAGGTTTTATTATTGATTATCTAGAAATAAAGACTGAGGAGTTAGGTTCTGTCGTAAGTGACTCTACAACCTTTAATATAGAAAACAAAAACATCGTTATTTTAGTCGCAGCATGGCTAGGAAAAGCGCGCTTGTTAGACAATCAGTTGGTAGTGGTAAATTAGCTTTTATGACATAGCAGTAGACTAGTTACAATAGACTTGGATGAGTAGATCATGGGTGTAAGTCAGGATCAAAATAGTAATGCAGCAGCAACGATAGCGGATCAGACGTCTACGAATAAGCTCAGTATATTGGTGGTCTCAGGGCGTTCAGGCTCTGGTAAAACCTCAGTATTGAATATCTTAGAAGATCTAGGCTATTACTCTATTGATAATCTACCGCTGTCTTTGTTACCTAATGCTGCTCATAAACTGGTTAATGAAAGCGGCATTCATCGTATTGCGCTGGGTGTCGATATTCGAACGCCACGTGCTGATTTATCTAACTTTGCAGTAACGTATGCTTCTCTCAAGGAGACTTACGGGTCTCATGCGGTACAGATTTTATATGTGACTGCACAAGAGAGTACGCTGATAGCTCGTTTCAATGCGACGCGACGCGTACATCCGCTAATGTCACAAGATATCGATAGTGATAACGCTAAGCATATTGCCTTTAATTTACCCGCTGCTATCAAAAAAGAAGTTGAGCTATTAGAGCCAATTGCTGGTCATGCTGATATTAGGATTGATACCAGTAGCCTAAATATCCATCAGTTAAAAGACAGTTTGCGTGAACACATAGGCATGGACAATCAGATTGTCATCAATCTACTGTCTTTTGGTTTTAAATACGGTAGCCCTATCGATGCTGACTTTGTATTCGATGTTAGAATTTTACCGAATCCGCATTGGAACCCTGAGTTACGTGACTCGACAGGTCTGGATACTGAGGTAGGCGCATTCTTCTCAGATTATCCAGAAGTAGCAGAAATGATGGGTGATATTGATAAGTTTTTGACCCGTTGGCTACCAGAGTTTTTGCACAATAATCGTCATACGGTCACGGTTGCCATAGGCTGTACGGGCGGCAAACATCGCTCTGTTTTTATCACTGATCATCTACAACGCCGCCTTGCTGAGGCCATGCCTAAAGGCGTGAAGGTATTGGCAAAACACCGCGAAAAAAGTCGTTGGTAATGATATCAGACACTATTTAATTTATTAATTATTATTTTGGAAAGCTTTTATGATTGACTGGAAAGAACAGGATATGCGCGTCTCGCGCACAGAACTCAAAAAAGCCCATGAGCGCTTACAGCAGTTATCTATACCGCTTGCTAGCTTATCGAAAAAACAGCTAAAAGCCTTACCTGCCAGTGATTATTTTATGGCGGAGCTAATGGCACTTGCTGATATTACCAGTGCCAATGCCCGCAATCGTCAGACCAAACGTGTTGGCAAGCTGATGATTGAAGAGAATCGCCATGAGCTGATAAAGGCGTTATTTGATGCCTTCTTTCCTAAAGAGCAAGTCTCAAAAATAGAGAGCTGGTACGAGCGTCTAAATATCAATGATGAAGGTACGCTCAAGCAGTTTGTGAAGCAATATAAAGCTTCTGAGCACCACAGTATGTATCAGTTGCTGTTGTGGATAGAATATGCCAAACATATGCAAGACGATGAGTTGCTGGCAGAATCTAAAGCAGATTTAGCGAGTTATATTCGTGAAGTGGCTATTTTGTCGCAGCTGAAAAAATAATACCTACACCAAGCTAGAAGGTTATTAATTGAAAGATTATTAGTTGACAGGTTAGTAGTTAGAAAATGAATAGCTAAAATGTTAAGATGCAAAAAAGCCAATCAGTTTATGATTGGCTTTTTTATGCACGACATACAGATATGCTGTACGTCATGTGAGTTATTCAAGTGCTTATTACTCGAATTATTTCTTTTCAGCACGGGCTTTGTCGACCAAGTAGTCGACGACTTTAGGTACTTTAGCACTCTCACCAGTGACTACATATTTGCCTTGCACCACCACAGCTGGTACGCCAGAAAGCTGATAACGTTTAGCGCCTTCTTGTGAGCGACCAATTTTTGTACCAACAGCGAATGAGTTATATAGGCTGTTAAATTTCTTTTCATCAACGCCTTTTGACGCGTACCATTTGCTCAATGATGATTGATCAAACAGTTTTTTACCATCTTTGTGGATAGCATCAAATAATGCAGAATGAGTTTTGTCTTCGAACCCTAAAAGCTGAGCCGCATAAAAACCGCGTGCATTGGCTTCCCAAACAGGGTTAAGTGCCGCTGGTGTTTTGAAGAATACGACATCTTTGTCTTTGGTTTTTGCCCATTTTTCCATGTGCGGGTTAAGCGCATTACAATGTGGGCAACCATACCAAAAGAACTCACGAACAATGATAGCATCACCGCTGATTTTTTCTGGGTTGTCTAGCACACGGTAATCTTTTCCAGCGACATAATCTGCAGCTTGTGCGCCCATAGAGGCAAGTCCAATGGCCATGGCTAGACCAGTCAGTGTGATGACACGTTTCATACTTTATCCTTGAGGTGTGGAGACTTAGAATGGGTTAAGAGGTTGGTGTCTATATGGTTGTTAAACATGTGACACTTCAAAATATATAGCTTTTAAAGCGTCTAAACCAGACAGTGTCGAGTATAATCGAACAATAGCAAAGTATCGACTATGATAACGTAAAATGTATGTACTTGTGAATCGCATTCTTAACCGATAGTTGTAAAGCTGTTAGCTATTATTTAAGGTATATTGCTTGTTACTTTCTGAACCTACTGTTTCTCAAACGTCTGCTTTATTTCTATATAGGATTTAAGAGATTCAAAAGTATCAGAATGCGATATTGTCACAAGGATACGTATCTTTTCTATATCAAGATACTGCCCAAAAAACAGGGTAAAGTTTAAGCCTATTCACAATCGCTGACGATGTGCTTACGACAAAACTGCTACTCTCATGCTAATATTAAGCACATAATCGTGCACTGTAAACGATAATAACGATAGTGACAATCAAGGAATATACCATGAGCTCAGCTTTAAATTCTTCATCAACTTCAAATGATCAAAATAATAATAGCGCTTTCAATAGTACAGAGTCTAACACCATCAACGTGGATCCTAGCGAAGTCGAAAAATTTAATAACTTGGCGAGTGAGTGGTGGAGCAACACAGGGGCGTTTGCAACGCTACACGAGATCAATCCATTACGTTTAAACTGGATAGAAGAAAACGTCAAACGTGGCTATCAAAACGATGCTAATAAAACCACTGAGCAAGGACTTTCTGGCAAAAAAGTACTCGACGTAGGGTGCGGCGGCGGAATATTGTCAGAATCTATGGCACGCCGCGGTGCTGATGTGACAGGAATTGATTTAGGTACAGAAAACCTAAAAGCTGCTGCGTTACATGCAGAGCAAAGCCAGTTAGAGAATACGCTTCGCTATCAGCATATACCTGTTGAAGAGTTAGCAAAAACACATGCTGGTCAGTTTGATGTAGTGACTTGTATGGAGATGCTAGAGCACGTGCCAGATCCTAGCTCGATTGTGCAAGCTTGTTATGAGTTGCTGGCTCCTGGCGGCGTCTGTGTACTATCAACGATTAATCGCAATCCTAAGTCTTATCTGTTTGCCATCGTTGGTGCAGAGTATGTACTGCGGTTGCTTGATCGCGGCACCCATGACTATGCCAAATTTGTTACGCCAGCAGAATTAGACAAAATGGCACTCAATACTGGATTTGTTCGTCAGGATATTATCGGTTTGCATTATAATCCGCTGACCAAACGCTACTGGCTTGCCCAAAACGTCGATGTTAATTATATGATAGCCGTACAAAAGCCACTGGTTTAATGCTGCACGCAGCCATTTATTTGCCATACTTTCACTAAACACGTCATCAATTTCAAGAGCATTCACTATGACCCAATTTGTAAAAGCTGTTTTATTTGACCTTGATGGGACATTAATCGATACTGCTGCTGATTTTGTTCGTATCATTGGTAAAATGAGTCTCGAAAATGATTGGCAGGCACCGCCTGAAGCGGAAATCCGAGAGCAAGTCTCTGCGGGCGCCTCAGCTATGGTGCAATTGATGCTAAGACATAACAATCAACTCGAAGTCAGCGAAGAAGCGTTGCTTGAGTTTCGTCAGCAGTTCTTAGATGATTATGAAGCAGATATCTGTGTCGATAGCTGCGTGTTTCAGGCGCTTGAAGCGGTACTGACTGAACTTGAAGCAAAGGGCGTGCCTTGGGGTATCGTTACCAACAAGCCACGTTATTTAGCCGAAAAGCTATTAAGTGAGATGCAACTGGATCAACGCTGTGCGGTTTTGGTCTGTCCAGATGACGTATCACGTACCAAACCAGACCCAGAGCCAATGTACATGGCGCTAGAAAAACTCGGTATTCCGCGAGGGGCTGCAGGCTGCGTACTTTATGTCGGTGACCATGTACGTGATATTGAAGCTGGCAACGCTGCTGGCATGCCAACGATTTTGGCCGCTTATGGATATATTCCACCTGAAGATCAAAAGTCTTTGAAAAAATGGGGCGCCGACTATATTACGGATACGCCTGAGCAGCTAAATAAATTGCTGCTATCGTCTGGTAAGTTTGAGTATTTATAGACTGCTATATATCACCAGATTTACAACCATAAGCACATATCCTCAACGATTTAATGATAAGTAGTGAGTAATGCCATGAGTGACAATAATAATCAACCAGTCGATCCACAAGACAATAAAAAAACGGTTCAAAGTCCTATTCAGCCTTTGACTCATGATGATATTCGTAGCTTTGTACCGTCAAGTAACTGCTTAGATGGTAAGACTATTTTGGTGACTGGTGCGGGGGATGGTATTGGCCGTGTTGCCGCATTGACCTATGCGCGTTATGGCGCCACTGTCTTATTGTTAGGACGCACTAGTAGCAAGCTTGAATATGTCTACGATGAGATTGAAAGCCTTGGAGGTAAGCAGCCTGCTATGTTGCCGATGAATCTAGAAGGGGCAACTTACGCCGAAATGCAGCAGCTCGAAGGGCTAATCAATAAAGAAGTCGGCCAGTTAGATGGTATCTTACATAATGCTGGTGTATTAGGACAACTGACGCCGCTTGAGATGTATGACGTCGATACTTTTGCCCAAGTGATGAAAGTAAATTTCACAGCGACTTTTATGCTGACTCAAGCGCTATTGCCACTATTAAAAGATGCTGATCATGGTTCTGTTGTTTTCACCTCTAGCACTGTAGGTACACATCCTCGCGCATTTTGGGGAGCTTATGCACTCTCCAAACAAGCAGTAGAAGGTATGAGTGATATCTTTACTCAAGAGACGCAAAACACGACCAACTTGCGATTTAATTGTATCAATCCGGGTGGTATCCGCACCAACATGCGTGCTCATGCTTATCCAGGAGAAAATCCCATGAGTTTAAAAACGCCGGAAGACATCATGTCAGCCTACGTCTGCTTGATGAGTAACGAAAGTATTGGTGTACGCGGGCAAGTGGTTGAGCTACAGCCAAAAGATTAAGAGGTGTTACTTAAACTTGCATGAATACAAAGCGTAAAAGTAATTTGGGTAGCTATAGTTGATACTAAATGAAATAGATGCGTCGTACTAGGATGCGAAACTGGTATAAATTTTCTTTAGTTGCTTGATGTGCTAATAGAAGCTACAAAAAATATATACCAACAGCAAGATATCTGTTTTATAGTAAATACGACTCTGTTTTTTGTCAAAACTACCAATGATTTTTACTTAGGATAATACTTATGAATAAGTCCATTGCTGCTGCATGTGTGCTGCTAAGTTGTACTTCAGCTTTTGCGCAAACCACGCTTTTTGATCCTTCCATCGAGCACAATCCTCAGGATGGTGTCATAAAGCTGTATGGAGCAGGTGGCCCACATACCGCTTTAAGAAAAGTGGCAGATGTCTGGGAAAAGCAAGGTGGTACCAAGGTAGAATTAATAGCAGGACCTGAAGACAAATGGTCGGCTGACGCTCAAGCTGATGCCGATGCTCTGTGGGGAACTTCTGAGCAATCAATGACTGCATTTCTTGAGACATACGAAACTTTTGATCATGAAAAAGTTGAACCCATTTATATCCGACCAGCAATCATAGCTGTACAAAAAGGAAATCCTAAAAATATACGTAGCTTTGATGATTTATTAGCTAAGGGGATTAAAATAGTTGTGACCGAAGGTAAAGGAACATATAACACTTCGGGTACTGGAGTTTGGGAGGATCTCGCAGGACGCAAAGGAAGCTTAAACGATATTGCTCGTTTTCGAGATAATATAGTAGCGTATTCTTTAGGATCTGGAGCCAGTTTTAAAGCATTTAAAGATGAAAAAGCAGATGCTTGGATAACTTGGCCGAATTGGCCGCTTAATAATTCCAAAGATATGGACATGGTTAGTATAGATAAGGATCGAGCTATCTGGCGTGATTTAAACATCGTTGTATCACCAAAAGCTGATCCTCAAACAAAAGATTTTCTTAACTTTTTAATCACTAAAAAAGGACAAAAAATCATGAAAACAGAAGGGTGGCAACGCTGAGTAGAAGGTTTTAGGCATACACTCTTAAAAAGTAAATACCCTAAATATAATTCTCACTAATCGTTCAAACACATTTGTTATTTGCATATTGTAATTAGCAATAACCACCCCATCTATTTGTTATTAAAGAATTTATCTATAAAGCAATGATCATTAAAAAATAAATAGGATGGGATTATGGCAGGTGGTTGGTCAAGAGATGGTGCTGAGCACGAACAAATGGATGCAACGGTAAATGATGCATTGGAGCGAGCGCGACGTTCGTTACCGACAGGTGTAAGTGCTGAGCTGTGTGACGAATGTGGTAAGCCTATTCCAGAGGCAAGGCGACTGGCAGTGCCCGGGATTCAGCACTGCGTTAGCTGTCAGACGGAGCTTGAACAAGAAGCAAAAGCAGCCGAGCTATTTAATCGTCGTGGTAGTAAAGACAGTCAATTGCGTTAAAAAATAGTTAGGGCGTGTCCTCAATTCAATCGATAGTCATCTAAATGGGTTAAAAATGGCTAAATCTTGCCAAACGGCGTCAAATAGCTGACTAATATCTCGATATTATCTGCGCTATTTTCCTTGTTTGACTGCGATTTATCTCATGTTTATCACCATTTTTAAAATGAGGACACGCCCTAGTTGCGTTGAAAAATGAAAGGGCGGACATGGCTAGATAAAATAGCAATGCCTGCCCTTTTTATGCTTATTGCTATATAACCAGTGCCATCAGTTCGCGATCGCACTCTTCCCAATCTATCAATAGTGATGACGCTTTGGCATCATTCTCAGTTTCTGATTTTCCTGTAGCTTTATCGACAGCATGTGTATCGGCAGTATTGTCTAATTGCAAAATAATTTCCAATCGACTATCCGTCTGTGGGTCAATGGTTTTGGTGGTTAGACTACCAGGGTTAAAATTGATCTGCATCCAGCCATCAGAAGTATGTACCACGCCTTTGATACGTTGCCAGTTTGGCAATGCTAACAACCAATTCTGTAAATCGTCAGCGTTTAGTATGTAGTGAGCGGGTAGGCGCCATCCAGCCAATTGAAAATCTTGCTGCTCTTCATGGTAGCGATAGGGCAGATCACTATCAGCACTGGTCTGAGGATTGGCCTGAGCCTCGGTCTCATCGGTAGATGAACTCGATGATGGCACAGTTGCTAAAGAGCTAGCTTGAGACTGTAAACCAATCATCGATTTTTTAGGATTAGAGATACTGACTTTTCGTTGATTCGAAATGATAGAGCTAGGCTGATTCAGTTGGTCGTTTAACGTTTTAGAGTATGCATCTGCTACAAGACCATCTGCTACAAGACCATCTGATGAATGAACGTCTGATGAATGAACGTCTGATGAATGAACGTCTGATGAATGAACGTCTGATGAATGAACGTCTGATGAGTTAGTTGTCTTAGATGTCGTTAGTCCTGATGCTGCCCAAATAATTTTTACTTGTGAATTTAGCTTGGTTATCCATTCTACCAAGACCTGTTTTTCGCTAATATTTAATTGGGTATAACGATTGATTATCAGCACATCGGCATCACGGACATGCGCTTGAAAACCATCATGATCACGATACTTAATCTGTTGCCACTGCTCGCCACTCATTACAGTTATCACAGCATTCATCTTTAGAGCAGTTTGCCAATACGGCGCACTGAGTTGTAGTATCAGCTCACGTGGATGAGCCAACCCTGTGGGCTCAATGAGTAATCGCTGTGGATGATGCTCACTGAGCAGACGACTGATTGTAATTTGTAAGGGTAGCTGACTGGTGCAGCAAATACAGCCACCACTGACCTCACGAATGGCGATATTTTTTTGCTCAAGATCGTTATCTTGGGAGCTTGCTAGGAGTGCGCCATCAATACCGATACGGCCAAACTCATTGATTAAGAGAGCCCAGCGCTCGTCATCAGGTTTCGAGGCCAGTAACTGATTAATCACGGTGGTTTTGCCAGCACCTAAAAACCCTGTCACTAACGTGCAGGGTATGTTTTGAAAAATAATTGGGTTTTTCACAAAAAGGCTCATCATATTGGCACGTGTTTGTGAATAAACAAACACGGCCTATATTAAAAAAAATTAGATCAGTCAAAAGTTATTCACTTTTGATGGTTTCTACCTCAGCTTCATCAGGAACGAACACATAACCAACGCCCCAGACGGTCTGGATATAACGCGCTTGTGAAGGGTTGTCCTCAATCAGGCGACGTAGACGTGATACTTGGACGTCGATAGAACGCTCCATCGCACCCCATTCACGACCACGGGCAAGGTTCATTAACTTATCGCGGGTCAGCGGCTCACGTGGATGCTGTACGAGTGCTTTTAGTACTGAAAACTCACCTGTTGTCAAAGTGACTACGTTACCATCGCGTTTGAGCGTCCGAGTCGATAAATCTAGTGTCCATGGACCAAACTCGACTACTTCCATTTGATGACTTGGCGCACCTGGCAACTCACGGTTTTGACGACGCAACACCGCTTTGATACGCGCCAATAGCTCTTTTGGGTTAAATGGTTTAGGCAGGTAATCATCTGCACCCGCTTCTAGACCTGCAATACGGTCAGCATCTCCACCCTTAGCAGTCAGCATAATGATAGGAATATCTGCATTGTCTTCACGCAGACGCTTACAGATACTGATACCGTCTTCGCCTGGTAGCATCAAATCGAGCACGACTAAAGAGAAAAGCTCACGTTGCATGAGTTTGTCCATCTGACTGCCGTCATGAGCGGTACGAACGACAAAACCGTCGTCTTCTAGGAAGCGTTGCAACAAAGAGCGCAGACGAGCGTCATCATCGACGACTAAAATACGCTGAGTCAACGTGTCAGGGCTGTTGTTATCAGTCATACAGGCATCCTTTTATAAAAATTATTGTTATCAGAAACTACAAGTAAATAGCTATGAGCAAAAACACTGCCATTAATTATCATTATTTAATTATTGGTTACGAATAAGCACTTCATAAAATTAAAAACTATTGTTCAATATGTCAGCACATATCAATATTTGTGTTATTGATACTTTAGTGTATAAGATTGCACCGAGAATTGCATCACCCATGATAATAAATGCTGTATGCGTTTGTTTAACAAGTCCATAGGATGTGTGATATAGAAAGATTTGCGTCCTAAAATGCGCAATAAATAACGAAAAGATAAAAAGGATTTTTATTCATGCAGCTTTTGCTATAATGCAAAGCTACATTTCTCAACGATTGATACGTATATGAGTAGCACTGATACCTTAACGTCATCTCAAACCTCGACAAATGCACAGGTTTTAGATGCAACCACACACGCGAATATTCACGACAAGCTTGCTCGCGCGCTTGGCATTAAGACTGCTCAAGTCAATGCGTTTGTCAAACTTTATGATGAAGGCGCGACGGTTCCTTTTATTGCGCGTTACCGCAAAGAAAAGACTCAGAATCTTGATGATGCGCAGCTGCGTGCTTTAGAGAAGTCTCTTAATTATGAGCGTGACATGGCAACACGTCGCCTCAAAATTACTGAGCTGTTAAGCACACAGGGCAATCTGACTGACGAGCTACAGACGCGTATCGATAATGCGACGTCTAAGCTTGAGCTTGAAGATATCTATCTGCCATATCGTCCGCGTCGTCGTTCACCTGCTGCCAAAGCTCGTGCCGCTGGTCTTGATACTGCTGCTCAAGCGGTCTTGACCCAAGAAATCACTCCGACGGATGCCTTGGCTGATTATCAAGTCCAGTCAAGTATCACTGATGACAGTGGTAATGAAATCGAGGTTGATTTTAGCGATATTGAAAAACAACTCGCTGGCGTACAAGCGATTATCGTTGATGAGTGGACACAAGCATTGGGTTTGTTGGACAATTTACGCAGTGGTTTTGCCAAAACTGCCAGTATCGTATCGAGCGTTGCGAGCGAAGAAAAGCGCGAAGTTGGCGAAAAATTCAAAGACTACTTTGAGCATAGCGAAAGCCTTGCTCGACTGCCAAATCATCGCCTATTAGCAATGTTGCGCGGTCGTCAAGAAAATGTCTTGGGTCTAAAAATTGAAGGCGAAGACGCACCATTTATCGAAAAAATCATCAGTCATTTCGATGTCGATGCTAAAGCACCAGCAGCCCGCTGTGAGTTTTTATCAGAGGCAGCCAGTAGCTTGTGGAAAGACAAATGGCGTCCGCATATCGAGCACCGCTTGTTAACTGAAAAGCGCCTAGCTGCAGAAGCGGATGCGATTGATGTGTTCGCTAGCAACTTACAGCATTTGCTAATGTCTGCACCTGCAGGTCCTAAAGTGATCTTAGGTGTCGATCCTGGTATCCGTCATGGCGTAAAAATGGCCATCGTTGATGCGCAAGGTCATGTCATGTCAGATAGTGAAGAGAAACCTGTTATTGCGACGGTTTATCCGTTTGCACCTGACAACAAAATGACTGAAGCCAAAAAAATCATCGATGAGCTATTAAGCACTTACAACGTTGATTTGGTCGCCATCGGCAACGGTACGGCAAGTCGCGAAACCGATGCAATGATCAAAGAGATTCTAGCCGCGAACGATGCACTCAAAGCCAAAGCCGTCATTGTGAATGAGTCAGGCGCGTCGGTCTATTCTGCCAGTGAGCTTGCCAGTGATGAGCTTGCTAATCTAGATGTGTCTGTGCGCGGCGCGGTTTCTATCGCACGTCGCTTGCAAGATCCATTGTCAGAGCTCGTTAAAGTGGATCCAAAAGCCATTGGTGTGGGTCAATATCAGCATGACGTCAATCAAAACCAGCTTGCAGATAGCCTTGATAAAGTCACTCAAGACAGCGTAAACGCGGTTGGCGTTGATGTAAATACGGCGAGCCCAGCTATCTTGGCTCATATCGCTGGTCTTAACCGCAATGTGGCGCAGCAAATCGTCACTTATCGCAAAGAGCACGGTGCATTTGATAGCCGTGAAGCGCTTAAAAACGTCCCACGTCTGGGTGCTAAGACATTTGAGCAAGCAGCTGGTTTCTTGCGTATTCATAATGGTAGCAATCCATTAGATGCTACTGGTGTGCATCCAGAGAGCTATGCATTGGTCGATAGCTTACTCGCACAAGCGGGCAAGCCGTTGTCAGAAGTTATCGGTAATGATGGCGTGTTAAATACGATTGATACGACTACACTGGCTGCTAACGACGATAATGTCAGCGTAAAAGCGATTATCGAAGAGCTAGCTAAACCTGCTCGCGATCCTCGTCCTGAGTTTAAAACGGCCAATTTCCGTGATGACGTCAATAGTATTAAAGATTTGAGCGAAGGCATGACCTTAGAAGGGGTAGTCACCAACGTAACGGCCTTTGGCTGTTTCGTTGATGTTGGTGTCCATCAGGATGGTTTGGTACATATCTCGCAGATGGCCAATGACTTTGTCGCAGATCCTATGAACCGTGTCAAACCTGGCGATATCGTTTCGGTTCGTGTTATCTCTATCGATGAAAAACGTGGTCGTATCGGATTTAGCATGAAACCTGAATCTGAAAAACCTGTCCGTACGGCTGCCAAGTCTACGACAGCTAGTACAGATGGTGAGAAAACCAGTCGTCCACGCAATAATAACGCAAATAGTGACCGTCCAAATAATAGCCGTCCAGCTGCTGACAAACGTCCGTCTAAGCCACGTGGCAAGCGTCAGGATAAAGACAACGCGAGCAATCGTAGTAAGCCAGTAAAAAATGATAAAGCTGAAGCCCCAAGTAAAATGGGTACACTTGGTGCCTTATTACAAAAAGCTGGCGTGACTAAAAATAAG
>NZ_PJAT01000107.1 GCF_002836715.1 Psychrobacter sp. 4Dc | reverse complement strand
ATAGCGGTAAGTTTTTAATAGTAGAACAGGCACAAAAAAATCCCGCTTAACGACTCTATCAAGAGCCTAGCGGGATTTCTTTATTGATATAGCTATAGCCATTGTTCAATAAACAATAGCTACAGTCAGCGACTTACTATAGCTGAGTATGCAGACCACACTCACGGCTTTCTTCTACCTTAGTTGGATCAAAGTAGTCATGCTCGTTTGGTAAGTTGTGCTCATCTAAGTACACATCCAAATCTGCATCGGTTTTTTCAAACAATGGCGCTACTTTCAATACGCCATCTTTTGATAAGCTAAGTACATCAAGCCCTTGACGGAACTCGGTTTGGTCTTTACGAATCGCGTTAAACCATACGTCAGGCTTTAGCTCAGCAAGGGCGCGGCGGAATGGCTCAAGTTTCACTTGTTCAGTGAACTCGCCATGTTGCGGGTTATCAATGCCTGGGATGCCATTCATGGTGGCGTCACGATGGGCAGCGGTTTGTTTTGGAATATACGTCACGACGTTGAGATCAAGATCACGAATCAATTTGTTGGCAAACTGATAGGTCGCATCGGTGTTATAGCCTGAATCTACCCACAATACCGTGATGTCAGGGCGCTGCTTGGCAACCAAATGCAAGATCGCTGACTCATAAGGACGGAAATTGGTGGTGATGATTGGGTTTTTGGCTTGCGTCAATGCCCACTCAACGATTTGCTCAGGTGATTTACCTTGCAAATCTTGGTTTGCTTGGTCGATATCCAGGTTTGGGTGTAATTGGCTCATAATACATTCCTTAATAATTGTTAATATAAAAATGGTTCTTTAATATCGAGTTTAGGTTTTTGAGAACATCGGTAATGCTGAAGCGTCTCGACCATCATAGCTACTGGCTAGGGCAGTGAAGGCTTGGCTAATATCAGATTTAGCATCATGCTCATTGAGTACAAAGCTAGTAGCACCAGCGCGCAGCAAATAAGCGATTTGGTCACGACCAAACGCGCCTGCCATGCGAATATCACCTTCATAACCGAGCTGACGCAGGGTCTGTGCAAAACTAAAACCGCGACCGTCCACAAAACTTGGGACATGAATGACGATCAAATCTTGCGTCAATAAAAAGTCTTTTACATCAGGCAGATCATCAGCATCGGTGTTGGACGTGATCCACACACCCAATCGGCTGCTGTGCTGCTTGAGGATATCCAATACTTGCGCGAGCAAACCGTTTGCCAGTTTTCCATCAGCATTTAATAAATCTGCTAGTGGGACAAGTACATCAACTTTTTCTTGTTTGTGTAACAGCTCAAGTAAGGTCAGGCTTGATAATGCGATACCGTCAGGCAGCTGCGCTGTCGCTAGCGCTTGCCAAGTATCTTCGCCACTGATGTCTGCGCCATGGCTATCGAGCACATGATGATTAGCCATAGACCTTCTCCTTAAAAGGGGCAATACCAATACGGTCAACTAAGTCACCAAAGCCTTCGACATCATTGTCATTACTGACGCGCTGCTCAAGGTAGACGTCGATTATCTTTTGTATCGTCGTTGCTACGGCATCGGTTGGTACAGCCTTGCCCAATATCTTACCGAGTTTGGCGTCGTTGCTAGAGTTACCGCCAAGGCTGATTTGATACCAGTATTCACCTTTTTTATCGACCCCAAGGATACCGATATCGCCGGTATGGTGATGGGCGCAGGCATTCATACAGCCCGACATATTGAGGCGAATCTCACCTAAGTCATAAAGGTAGTCGAGATCATTAAACTGTTTTTCGATTTGCTCAGCGATATTGTGGGTTGTGGCATTGGCAAGCGAGCAAAAATCCCAGCCTGGGCAGACGATCATATCGGTTAGGGTGTTGATATTTGGACGGGCCAAATGCAAATCTGATAGCTGCTGCCACAATTCATAAAGCTCATTGGTTTGCACATCAGCGAATACTAGATTTTGCTGATACGTACCGCGCAATTCACCAAAGCTATAACGATCAGACAAATCGGCAAGCGCATCCATTTGCGCATCACTCAAGTCACCTGATGGCACATAACGACCGTCCACCAGTCCGGCTTTTAAAGAGATCACTACCGCACGGTAACCGTCCACCTTATGTGCCACGGTGTTTTGCTTATACCAATCAGCGAAATCTTTATTGTCTGCCAATTGTGCTTGCAACTCTGATTGTACTGCGAGCGCATCAAATGACTGATAATCAGGCATGCTAAAATAGCTGGCAGCGGTGTCAAAATTGTCATCCGTCAAGGTCAGCGGACCGTCTTTGGTGTGCGCCTCCCACTCAGCCTCCACCAATTTGCCAAACTGATCGCCGCCTAAGCTATCAACCAAAATTTTAATACGGGCTTTGTACTTGTTATCACGGCGACCATGCAAGTTATAAACGCGCAAAACCGCATCAAGATAACTGAGTAAATGCTCGCGCGGTAAGAACTTGCGAATCGTTTTGCCGATAATAGGGGTACGCCCGAGGCCACCACCAACGATCACTTCAAAGCCAAGCTCGCCTGCGTCATTGGTAACGACGTGCAGACCCACATCATGTACTTGCGTTGCCGCACGATCCGCTTTGGTACCGATCACTGCAATTTTAAATTTACGTGGTAAAAAAGCAAACTCAGGATGAAAGGTTGACCACTGACGGATAATCTCACAATAAGGACGTGGATCAGCAATTTCTTCTTTATGGATACCCGCATAAGGATCCGTTGTCGTATTACGGATACAGTTACCTGAGGTTTGGATGGCATGCATCTGTACTGTCGCAAGCTCAGCCAAAATGTCTGGCACTTCTTCTAGTTTTGGCCAGTTCAGCTGAATATTGGTACGGGTGGTCATGTGCCCATAGCCTTTATCATACTTACGGGTAATCTCAGCCAATTTGCGTAGCTGATAGCTGGCAAGCAAGCCGTAAGGAATGGCGATACGGAGCATAGGCGCATAACGCTGGATATACAAGCCGTTTTGCAATCGCAGTGGTAAGTACTGCTCCTCGGCAAGCTCACCTGCCAAAAACCGCTCGGTTTGGTCGCGAAATTGGGCAACTCGTTCCTCTACCAAAGTCTGGTCAGCGTAATTATATTGATACATGACGTAATCTCAGTTTTGTTTTTAATCTTAAAATCAGCGACGAAAATGATTTGCGTGTGTAATAGGTTTTATTGCCGTTCGCAATGTAAATAATTCAGCTATACATCATATAAGCTTGTAGCCAGAAACATAAATTCCTTTCAGACATATCCATATCCAAACACAGCATAAATTTTCATAACGAAAGTTAGGTAGCCTATGCGTATCAAATTTAATGCCCAGTCGCTAGTACGCTACTTATTATCTAGCGACGGCTTTCTTCTCAGTTTTGTACATTTAATCGCTTTTGCATTTTTGCTCATCTCTTCCAACCATTCTTTTTATAAGAGGTTTTAATAACTATATGTCTCAAACTCAAAGCCAAACCCAATCACAATTCAAATCAAAGCTGGTTCCACCACATGGTAGTGCAGAGCTTAAGCCACTATTATTAAACGGTGCAGCACGTGATCAAGCATTAGAGCTTGCCAGCACATTGCCGACCATCACTCTAAGCTCACGTGAGCGCGGTGATTTAATCATGTTCGGTATTGGTGGTTTCACTCCGTTAAATGGTTTTATGAATCAAGCGGACTGGCAGGGCGTGGTAGACAATATGCGTTTGCAAAGCGGTGAAAACGCAGGTTTGTTTTGGCCAATTCCTATCACTTTGTCTGCGCCAAAAGAGACTGCGGATAATTTGAGTCAAGGCGACAAAGTAGCCTTGGTCGCTCAAGATGGCGAAGTCATGGGTATCTTGACGGTAGAAGAGACTTATACCATCGATAAAGAGCATGAGTGTCAGCAAGTATTTACGACCACGGATTCAGAGCATCCAGGCGTACAACAAGTATTGAACCAAGAAGCCGTCAATATTGCCGGTAGTGTTGAAGTATTGAGCGAAGGCGAGTTCCCAACACTATATCCAGAAATCTACAAAACGCCAGCAGAAACGCGCGCAATTTTAGATGCTAAAGGCTGGAAAACAGTGGCTGCATTCCAGACGCGTAATCCAATGCATCGTTCACATGAGTATCTGGCCAAGATTGCGATTGAAATCTGTGATGGTGTACTGATTCATTCATTATTAGGCGCATTGAAACCTGGTGACATCCCAGCAGAAGTCCGCCAAGAAGCCATTAAAACGCTAATTGATAACTACTTTAGACAAGATACCGTTATCCAAGCAGGTTATCCGTTGGATATGCGCTATGCTGGTCCACGTGAAGCATTGTTACATGCGCTATTCCGTCAAAACTATGGCTGTAGCCACCTGATTGTCGGTCGTGATCATGCGGGTGTCGGCGATTACTACGGTGCGTTTGATGCGCAAACGATTTTTGAGCACGTTGGTAAAGATGATCTTATCACTCAGCCGCTCAAAATCGGCTGGACGTTCTGGTGTAACGCTTGTAATGCGATGGCCTCTGATAAGACTTGCCCGCATGACGCCTCTGAGCACGTTAAAGTATCAGGTACTAAGCTGCGTAAAGCACTATCAGAAGACGAAGATGTACCAGATAACTTTAGCCGTCCAGAAGTGCTTGAGATACTACGTAACTACTACGGTAGCATCGCTCGTGAAGAACGTGCTGAGATCAAACTCACGGGCGCCTCTGCGGTGTAAACCCTAGCGTGTCAGCATAAAACATCAACGCGATATCAAAACTAAAAAGGTGCCATACAATGAGTCTGGCACCTTTTTTATTGCTAGTATCCTTTCTAGCATCTCTCGCCGCAGTTAGCGTGAGCTATCAAATCTCTAAATCTTCTGTCAGCTTTTGATATTCTCCCGCAAGTGAGCCACCGCCTGAGCAAAAATAATTCAGTGCATACTTGTCTGGGCTGTCGATGATGAGGGAGTCGTCCTTAAATTGGAAAAAAGCAGTGCTGCCATTTACCTTTGCCTGAAAAATCGTACCGTGAGCAGTATCTTGCCCTATTAATGTCGCATTACCATCGAAATGACAAGTAGGTTTTTTGATATCGCTGCGTGAGCGAACTTTAATGTCAATCTGATCACCATCTGCTCGTACCATCACACCAACCCAGTCATAGCCTTGTGCGCGTTTTTCATAATCTGCAGAAGCATAATCACCAGAAATATAGTCTTTCATAACATCCACTGGAATTGAATGAACCGCTACAGCATTGTTCGCAGAACTCTTCACCGCGGGCGTCACATTATGACAACCCGTTACGGCAGCTAGGGTAGTGGCTATCAATGTTAATGCTGCAATAGAATGAAAGCGATGGGACGAAAGAGTCATAAAAAGGCCTTTGGTTAAATAAGACGGTAAAATGGATATAGCATTGGCGCTTGGGCCCTACCATATAGAATGAGGGTACAGCCTAGCTAAATTATAGCCTATTTAATAAGCCTGCCTGCAATGATTTACCTCACGTTTCCCATAATTTCCTAAAAGCACATGCTAAGTGCTTATGCCAACATCAAGACTTGATAAGCGGATTCGTCACTAAGCGTTTGCTATTTATGCTGCTAGCATAGCTTTCATCATCCGAAAACCGAAATCAACAAAGTAAAAGTCAATAGAACTAAGCTCAAATGATTGTAAGCCCTATGATGATGGTCAAAATTTTGACAACACGCTTCTACCACCTTTATCGAGAGCATCATGCAAAAAAAATTCCAAAAATTCCGCATTGCTAGCATCCAGCCAACCAATAATAAACATATAAAAGCGCGGGTACTTACCACTAGCGGCATGCTCGCAGCAGCGATCATGATGACAGGCTGTAGCCCAACCGAAGGGACGCAAAACGAGGCAGTAAACAACGCTAATGGTGAGACGCAGGATGTTAATCTACTCAATGTCTCCTATGATGTGTCTCGCGACTTTTATAAAGACTATAACGCGCTATTTAGCACTGACTATCAAAAAGCCCATCCAAACAGCAAAGTAAATATCAATCAGTCGCATGGCGGCTCTAGTAAGCAGGCGCTCTCTGTTGCCAATGGACTACAAGCAGATGTGGTCACCTTTAACCAAGAGAGCGATATGAATCTGTTGGTGGAAAAAGGTCTGGTCGCTTCTGATTGGCAGCAAGCACTACCCAATAATGCTGTGCCGTACACCAGCACTATGGTGCTACTGGTTCGTGCAGGTAATCCAAAAAACATTCAGGGTTGGTCAGATTTAGCCCGTAACGATATCGATGTGGTCACGCCCAATCCCAAGACCAGTGGTACGGCACGTTATGCTTTCTTAGGCGCCTATGGCTATGGCTTGCATCAATTTAAAGAAAACAGCAGTGACAACCCAGTTCAAACCAATGACTTTATCAAAAAGCTGTTGGCAAACGTGGTCACTTATGACAATGGCGCACGTGCTGCGACGACCAGTTTTACCCAGCGCGGCCTAGGTGATGTACTCATCACCACCGAAAATGAGGCGAATTTGGCCGCTCAGCAATTTGCCATGGGTCAGGTCGATATTGTCTATCCCAGTTACTCGATTACGATTGCCAACCCAGTAGCAGTCGTCACGGCAGTGACTGATAAAGCGGGCAAGACCGAAGCGGCAAGCGCCTATCTAAAAGGGTTGTGGGACAAGCCTGCACAAGAGCTGATGGCAAAAATGTATATGCGTCCGAGTGATGAGCAAATACTTGCCGCCCATAAGGACACATTACCTGATATTGAAACGTTTGAGCCTGTTGCCGTCTTTGGCCCGTGGGCAGAGATTATGGATACTTTCTTTGTAGACGGTGGTCGTTTCGATCAGCTGGCAAGTACTAAGTAGTCGTTAATTTCTGGCTTGTAGAATGATCTGTCTTGGCCGTTATCAGTGAAACACGGACAAGATAGATAAGACGTATCCAATGTTAAAAACAGAAAACAGTTGGTTATGCGTATATAATTTTCATAAATTATTGATATGATTGGCTTTGCCTGCTTGTTATTCCCTTTTGGCAATAACATACGCATATTCATCATTAAACATAATAAGATGGCGCTGTTAGCATACTTGCATTACACAACAGACATCTTTGAGGTATTTATGACAGACGTAGCTCGTTATCAACAAAAGAGTAAAACCCTTAGTGCCTTGAGCATTGCTGGCGTTGCTCTGACATTGGGTCTAGCTGGCTGTAGCAACAGTGAGACTACTGAGGCGGCAGCTGACGGTTCAGCGACGGCAGAAGGGCAGAATATTGAGCTACTCAATGTCTCATACGATGTGGCACGTGACTTCTATAAAGACTACAACCCTTTGTTTGTTGAGCATTATAAAGCTGAGCATCCAGACAGCAAGATTCTAATCAAGCAGTCACATGGCGGCTCAAGCAAACAGGCATTGTCTGTGGCTAATGGTCTACAAGCCGATGTTGCCACCATGAACCAAGGCTCTGATATCGAGCTACTTGAGAAAAAAGGCTTGGTTGAGTCAGATTGGGAAAGCAAATTCCCTGACAACGCAGTGCCGTTTACCAGTACGATCGTATTTTTGGTACGTAAAGACAATCCAAAAAATATCAAAGACTGGGAAGATTTGACCAAAGACGGTGTTGAGATTGTCATGGCCAATCCAAAGGTCACAGGTAACGGTCGTTATGCATTCTTAGGCGCCTACGGTTATGGTCTACATGCTTTTAATCAAGATGAAACAAAAGCTAAAGGCTACGTCAAAGACATGCTAAAAAATGTCAAAGTCTATGAAAACGGCGGACGTGCCGCGACAACGACTTTCGTACAGCGCGGTATCGGTGATGTATTGGTCACTTTTGAAAACGAGGCCAACCTTGCAGCGACTGATTTTGGTGCGGGTCAAGTAGATATCGTTTATCCAAAATACTCAATCAAATCAGAAAGCCCTGTGGCTGTCGTGAAGACGGTAACAGACAAAAAAGGTACCACAGACGCGGCCAAAGCGTATCTTGATTATTTATGGAGTGAGCCTGCTCAGCAACTAGCAGCCGATTTATACTTACGTCCTAGCGTTAAGAGCGTTCTTGACAAAAACGGTGACAAATTACCGCCAGTTGAGACTTTCCGCCCGAATGATGCCTTTGGTACATGGGATGAGATCATGAGCACTTACTTCAGCGATGGCGGTGTGTTTGACCAATTGGCAATTAACGCGCCTCAGTAATCACTTGCTAAGTACTTAGAGCAGCTACTGCGCTAAACACTGAAACGGATTAACTCAATTATTCGTACAGTCAGTCATGAAGCACCCCATAAAGGACATGGTCGTACGCACTATGTCCTTTATATCATAAGCCGACCAATAATAATTTTGATAACAATGGTAATAATGGTCTTACAGTGAGCACCCTCGCTAAGTACCATCAGTTAGGCAATAGGACATCACTATGAGTGCAACATCTTCTTCTGCCAGTAAGCCCGGCAATAAAAAAGGTTGGCTGACCCGTTTGCGTCAGCGCAATGTGCTACCCGGGTTCGGTCTGAGCATGGGTATTACTGTCTTTAGCTTGTCGTTATTGGTGGTACTACCGTTTGCCATGATGGCCTATACCACGACTCAGATGGGTTGGACGGGCTTTTGGGAAACCATTACCCAGCCACAAGTCACTGCCGCTATCAAGCTAAGCTTATGGATGTCGTTTTTGGCGATGTTGACCAATATGGTATTTGGCACACTGGTCGCATGGGTGCTTGTCCGCTATGAGTTTTGGGGTAAGTCACTGATTAATGCCTTAGTTGATTTACCATTTGCACTACCAACGGCCGTTACAGGTATCTCGCTTGCTACTTTGTATGCGCCTAATGGCTTGATCGGTCAATGGTTTGCCAAGTTCGATATTCAGGTTGCCTTTACGCCAATAGGTATTTGGCTAGCTTTAGTTGTGGTGAGCTTCCCCTTTATCGTCCGTGCAGTACAGCCAGTACTCGCTGAGCTGTCGGTTGAGTTTGAAGAAGCCGCTGCGGTATTGGGCGCCAATCGATTAACGACTTTTCGCAAAGTGATTTTGCCGGAGCTATTGCCAGCCTTGCTGATGGGCGCAGGTATGATGTTTGCTCGTGCCACTGGCGAGTATGGTTCAGTTATCTTTATCGCGGGCAATATTCCGATGCAGTCTGAGATTTTACCGCTCATTATTATCAGTAAGCTTGAGCAGTTTGATATTCAAGGTGCTTCTGCGGTTGCACTATTTATGCTACTCATATCATTTGTCATCTTGCTGACCATCAATATTATGCAGTGGAAACTGTCGCGCCGTGTAGGAGCTCGCTAATATGCAAATATCTAATAGCTACGACTACCAAAGCAACGCTGCGACCAAAGATACCCCATGGATACGCCGTACCTTTATTGCCATTGCGGTACTATTCATGATTGTCATGTTGGTCATTCCATTACTGGCTGTGTTTTACGAAGCCTTTAAAAATGGTTGGCAGCTATATATTGCTTCATTAGTAGACCCTGAAGCTTTGCAAGCCATCAAGCTGACGCTTATCACGGCAGGAATTGTCTTACCGATTAATATGGTAATGGGCATTGCGATTGCATGGTTGGTCACGCGCTATCAGTTTAAAGGTAAGCAGCTGGTCACCACTTTGCTAGATTTGCCATTTTCGGTATCACCAGTGGTTGCAGGTTTGATGTTTGTGCTGCTGTTTGGACTGAACTCTACTATTGGCGGCTGGCTTGAGAGTATGGGTTTTCAGGTCATATATGCAGTACCTGGTATCATTTTGGCTACATTGTTTGTGACCTTTCCTTTTGTTGCGCGTGAGCTGATTCCATTGATGCAGACTCAAGGCGACTCTGAAGAGCAAGCAGCGTTAACCTTAGGTGCGACTGGCTGGCAGACGTTTTGGCATGTGACACTGCCTAATATCAAATGGGCGCTGCTATATGGTTTGATTTTGACCAATGCCCGAGCGATGGGTGAGTTTGGTGCGGTCAGCGTGGTTTCCGGTCACATTCGCGGCGAGACCAACACCATGCCGCTATTGGTTGAGATTGCCTATAACGATTATAACTTTACCGCTGCGTTTGCCTTATCGAGCATATTGGCTGCACTTGCCTTAGTGACGCTACTGATTCAGCAAGTCATGACTAAGATACAAGAGCGTAAATTTGCCAAGTCTGAGCGGCTCGCCAGCGCACCTGAGCTGCCAGTAAGTGCTAACGCCACTGCCGTCACTGAATCGACGAGTGCGGACAGTACTGGCAAGGTATAACTGCCATTATCTGATAAATGATGTTAATACTATTAATGCAGTCGCTACTCAGCTACTTGCCACGATACGACAAAAGATATAATAAGAGATACGATTATGAGCATTGAGATTCGCAACGTTAATAAAAAATTCGGCAATTTTACGGCTTTAGACAATATAAATATCACTGTGCCGACTGGCAAACTGACGACGTTACTAGGCCCGTCAGGCTGCGGTAAGACCACCTTGCTACGTATTATCGCGGGTCTAGAGTATGCCGACTCTGGGCAGGTATTATTTGATGAGCTGGATGTGACCAATACTCCAGTCCAAAAGCGCCATATTGGCTTTATGTTTCAGCATTATGCACTGTTTCGCCATAAAAATATCGCGGACAATGTGGCGTTTGGATTGACCTTGTTGCCAAAAAACGAACGCCCAAGCAAAGCTGATATCAATAAGCGTGTGGCAGAGCTCTTAGACCTTGTACAGCTACCACAAGTTGCCAATGCTTATCCACATCAGCTATCAGGTGGTCAGCGTCAGCGCATTGCCTTAGCACGTGCACTTGCTGTCAAACCGAAGCTGTTGCTGCTAGATGAGCCGTTTGGTGCACTAGATGCCAAAGTCCGTAAAGAGCTGCGCACATGGCTAAAAAACATCCACCACGAGCTTGGTATCACCAGTATCATGGTAACGCATGATCAAGAAGAAGCCCGTGCGGTATCAGATGAGATCGTCGTGATGAATCAGGGCCGAGTAGAGCAGGTGGGCACGTCAGAGGAGCTGATACACCAGCCAGCCAACGCCTTTATCAGCGATTTCTTAGATCTTGTATAATTATTTGACCTAGCGCAATTTAGGTCGAATTATCAATAGTTGAGCCAAAAAAAAGACCTACGAAAGTAGGTCTTTTTTGTTTGGCGCATTGCCGCAGATCTATTGTCTTAAGCGCTTTTTATAAAGCACAGTCAAAGAACCAAAAATCTAAGCGGACAATAGTATCTAAGCAAGATCCGATACATCTCTACTAGTGCCTCTAGGAGTGATTTGCTCGTAGGTGATGTCCAAGATATCTTGACACCAATCTGGTAAATCATCAGCGACCTCATACCACATCCAAGTACCATCACGTACACAGCTCAAAATACCCAATTTTTTCAAATGGTTTAGGTGGCGTGATATCGTTGGTTGCGGCTGGTCAAGCATATCTACCAAATCACCCACGCAACGTGCTTCTTTTTTAAAAAGAATTTGAAATATTTTTAGACGTGTCGGATCAGATAGGACTTTGAATAAATCGATAGGTCGTATCGTAAAGTTATTATCAGACATAGGAGAATTCCAATGGGCTTCGTTAATAGGGGTTCAATATAACAGCAGTTATCTACAAAATCGATTAAAAAATAAGCAAATTTACAGTTCATCGTCAATTCACTACCTTTGACAATATTCGGTTACACGCACACTTATATCCACTTACATAAATGAACTGCCTGTAATATAAGGATACTGTCTCGAAAAATAAATATATCGAATGTGATTGAAAATGATAATAATTATCGTTATTATACTGCAAGCGTTAAACGTGATTTCAACGACTACTTTTTAATTGTTAGAAAACAGTAAATTATCCGTTTATCAATGACACTTATCACAAAGGTTTTTATACAAGTGTCGTATGCCGTCATTATCGAATAGTGGTATTCCGAGGAGCCAATCCATGTACGTATGTATCTGCAACAACGTAAAAGAAAAGCAAATCAAAGCAGCTATTGCTGCAGGTGTTGATACGCTCGATGGTCTAAAAGATACGCTCGATGTAGCAACGTGCTGTGGCTGCTGTGAGCCGATGGTCAATGACTACCTAGACGAACATCATGCAAAACTTGATGATTTAGCGTACGCCGTTTAAATATTATCAACCATATAACTTATAATATAATACGATGAAATATATTCATTATTTTGCATCTAACTTTATTTATTATACATAAGGGATAGGGTGCAAGCGTCCATATAACCTCACTCAAACGCCAGCATGTTACATAACACATATCAATACTAGTTGTAGCTAATTATAATTCTCAATTAGCATCTTATTCTTAGTTCATAACGTTACACCCTATACTGCGCCTGTATGCTACTATATTTATCTGAGATTAGAAGCCATTTTATTGATTTTGATTTTTACTGATCAGTTTGCCAATTATGCTATTCTTATATAATAAATTATGGATGTATGGTGATCGGTAAAAATAAATAGGGGAGTACGCGTTATGATAGTTAGCCAGAAAATCATTGATTATTTGAATTTCTTACTAGGTGGTGAGCTTGCTGCTCGTGACCAATATTTTATCCATTCAGAGATGTATGCTGAGTGGCACTATGGCAAGTTATACGACCGTATCCATCATGAAATGGAAGACGAAACGCTACACGCACAGAACATCATTCGCCGTATCTTGATGTTGAGTGGCACGCCAAAGATGTCTGTCGATGCTATCCATATTGGCTCGACTGTCCCTGAGATGTTGCAGTTTGACCTAGATTTAGAGTATCAAGTACAAAAGCATCTAAAAGAAGGTATCGCACTTTGCGAAGCAGAGCATGACTATGTCACGCGTGAGATGCTGGTCGAGCAATTGAAAGATACCGAAGAAGATCATGCGCATTGGCTTGAGCAGCAGCTCCGTCTCATCGACATGATTGGTCTACCGAATTACCTACAAAGCCAAATGGCTGAAGTCACTCCTAATATTGTCTGATATCATCCTACATATAAGTAGCATTCACAGTATTTAGCATAAATAACAGAGATTAAGGGAGAAAGGTAATGACAGGGGATAAAGAAGTTATTCGCGCGTTAAACAAAGTACTTGGGCAGTCATTGATTGCCATCAACCAGTATTTTTTGCATGCACGTATTGCACGTCATTGGGGTCTAGAGGCGCTTAATGACTCATTATATAAGCAATCTATTGCTGAGATGAAATGGTCAGACGACCTAATCGCTCGTATTTTATTGCTAGGCGGTTTGCCAAACTTGCAAGAACTGGGCAAAGTATTGGTTGGCGAAGATGTACCAGAAATCATTGAGTGCAACCTACGCCTTGAGAGACAAAAGTTCGATATTATTACTGATGCTGTCACCTTATGTGAGACAAAGTCTGACTATGTCTCTCGCCAGCTATTAGTCACGCTAAAAGATGGCAATGAAGAGTATGAAGACTGGTTAGAGACGCAGCAGGACTTGATTGAAAGTATTGGTGTAGAGCGCTACATCCAATCGCAAATGAGTGATGATGACGCATAATATTTGTTAATGTAAGTCGTAATAAAAAGCCAGTATGAGATTGATAATCCAATCGCATACTGGCTTTTTTCTGTCTATAGATAAGCTATTTTTAACGTTTCGGATATATAGAATAGAGACTTGCCGTACGTAAAATCTCACTCAATAGAAAGCTTATCTCGATTGAAGACACACCCTAGTATAAACCGCGGCCATCTTCAGGTTTCAGACGTAAAAAATACAGCCCCGAGAGAATGGTCAAAATGCCCAATATCCAATAAGTGGTTTGGAACGCTACTAACGTATCCATCTGCAGACGCTCACGTAGTAGATTCAACACAGCAGCACCGAACGCAATACCAAAGCTAATCGCTAACTGCTGATTGACCGCCATTAAGCTATTACCACTACTGGTTTGTGTGCCCTGTAAATCGCCAATCGTAATCGTATTCATCGCGCTGAACTGCATAGAGTTACAGGCACCCATGACAGTTAGGATAGGTATAAACCATAGCCACTGCGAGGCATCATTAAACTGCGCCAGCACAATGATAAGTGAGCCCATAAACAAGGTATTATAGACCAGTACTTTACGGTAGCTAAACCGCTGAATAATCTTGCTAACCCAAGGTTTGATACCTATAGCACCCACCGCAATCGGGGCAAGCAACCAACCTGCCTGCGAAGGTGAGTACTCAAACACCACTTGGAGTAACAAGGGCAGCAAAAATGGCACGGCACTGATACCAAGCCGCGTAAACAAATTGCCTGTAATACCAATTCGAAAGGTGCGAATATCAAACAAGCTGAGTGGAAACAGGGGAGCTGCTCGCCGTTTGGCATGCCAGACATACGCGCCTATCAATAGACTTGCGCCCAACCCAAGCAACAACCCATAAACTCCGCGACCTGTCTGTGAACCAAACTCGACAGCCAGTGTAAACCCGCAAGCAGCGGCAGCAAACAATACAAACCCTGTCCAATCAAGACGCTTAGTATCTTCATATAGCGCTGGCACCAGTTTTTTGCCCATAATAAAACCTGCCACGCCCATCGGTATATTGATCAAAAATATCCAATGCCAGCTGGCATATTGCACGATATAGCCGCCCAATACTGGACCGACTAATGGTGCAACCAATGCAGGTATCACAGCAAAATTCATCACAGTTAGCAGCTTATTGCGCGGATAAGACTTAACCAATATCAAGCGAGCGACAGGCGTCATCATGGCCCCGCCGATACCCTGTACCACACGTGAAGCAACCAAAAAATCTAGCGTTTGCGACGCCGCGCACAGTAATGAGCCAATACAAAAAATGATGACCGCGGATAGAAATACGCGGCGTGTGCCATATTTATCCGCTAAAAAACCACTGATAGGGATAAAAATCGCCAAGGTTAATGCATAGCTGATGACGGCCCATTGCATCTTCAATGGTGACTCACCCAGTGCTTGCGCCATTTGTGGCAACGAGGTATTCAAAATAGTAGCGTCTAAAATCTGCATAAATAGCGCTACCGCTAGCACATAGGGTAAGTATTTATCTTGAGTCGGGGTGAGCGTTACCATGTGAGTCCCATTGAACGTCTCGTTATGAAGTAAGAAAATAGCGGATTTGCGAACAGATCACTATGCAAGCTGAGTAGTATAAGAAAGCTTAACTCATAATAAAAGTGACTCAAAGTAACTGATATAAGATAACTTATATAAGAGCAACGATGCGAAGGATTGCTAAAAAGGAAAAGAGGCGAAACAAGACAAGAAATTCGATGCGTGCTAATAGCTCGTCTCTTTTTACTTTAGCAGTAGAAACACAACATTGATTACAAGAGAGGACTTTAATATCGTTACGAGTTCTCGTTATAGTAAACCTTCGCGGCAGTCATAAATACAAACCGAGGATAAATTATGAGTCAAGATAATAATAAATACGTACCACCAAAAGTTTGGACGCAAGATAAAGACAACGGCGGCAAGTTTGCTAGTATTAATAGTCCAACGTCTGGAGCTCGCTATGATAAAGAGCTGCCCGTTGGTGATGCCCCGTTACAGCTGTACTCGTTAAATACACCAAATGGTGTTAAGGTAAACATACTATTAGAAGAGCTGGCCGAACTTGGTATTGATGGGGCAGCATATGATGCCTACAAAATCGATATTTCTAAAGGCGAGCAGTTTGGCTCAGGGTTTGTAGAGATAAACCCCAATTCAAAGATTCCAGCCTTGGTCGATCATTCTACTGATACAGCGGGGGAGCCGATAGCACTCTTTGAGTCAGGCGCTATCCTAATGTATCTAGCAGAAAAGTTTGATAAATTTCTGCCACTGGCTACTGGCAAAGCGCGAGCAGATTGTCTGTCTTGGATTATGTGGCAAATGGGTAGCGCGCCTTTCTTAGGTGGCGGCTTTGGGCACTTTTATGCGTATGCGCCTGAACCTTTAGAGTATCCAATCAACCGCTATACGATGGAAACCAAGCGTCAGCTCGATGTATTAGATACGCATTTAAAAGATAATGAGTACCTGTGCGGCAATGATGAATCTGATTACAACATTGCGGATATGATTGTCTGGTCTTGGTATGGCCAGTTAGCACTAGGTAAGCTCTATGACGCAGCAGAGTTTTTGCAAGTAGAAGACTATAAACACTTGCAGCGTTGGGCTAAGAAAATTGCTGAACGTCCTGCAGTTAAACGTGCAGTAGCGCTAGAGCTAAAACCAATAGACTAAACCAAGTACTCAATACAGTTTAGATCTAACAGTACATTTTAAGCATAAATAAACCTTAAACACAGCAGCAAGGCTGATAAGCAAATAGCTTATCAGCCTTTTTACTTATATTCATAAAAATGAATATAACGTATGCTAGGTCTTCCTTTTGTATTTACACAATGATACATTAGTACAACAGATAGAAACACTAGTGCGTTAAGATAGCCGAACACCATTACAATAGACAGGTGTTTATACTTCTTCTACTGAAAGGTGATGATTATGAAAGACAATAATTATATAAACAATATGTCGCTATCAAAAGGCTTTGATTTAACTGGTGTTAGTAGGTCAGGGATTACCTATGACGATAATAAGTATGATGACAATAGCTATAAAGATAGTGCCCAGTTTAATAAAAATCCCAAAAACATCATTGTAGAGTATTACTCAGAAAACATACCTAAAAAAATAAAAGAACAACCCACCTATATGATAAAAAATAAAATATTACTGCCTGTACTTGCAGCGCTTAGCACAGCTTTATTTAGTACCACCAGTATGGCCAGTACATCGACTGAGTTTACCAGTCAAGACTGGCAAGTCGCTTGTGATAATACGCGTACATGCCGGCTGGCAGGGTATCAAGCAGAGAATAACAGCGAGTTCCCGGTTTCTATATTGCTCGTACGCCGCGCAGGTGCGAATGCTGGCGTGGATGGTAAAGTAAAGCTTGGCGGGGCAAAGGACAGCTCGTCTAAAGCCCTAATGCAGCTCGGTAATCGTCATCGCATCTCGTTGTTTATTAACGACAAGGATTATGGCGAGACGAAGCCATATTCAGCCGCTGCAGGTAACGCTGAGTTGACTCAAGCGCAGGTAACTGCATTATTAGAGGCTTTGACTAAATCTAGTAAGATTACGTTGGCCTTGCGCAATTCACGTTGGCAGCTCTCTGACAAAGGTGCCAGTGCTGCTATGCTAAAAGCCGATGAGTTCCAAGGTCGCGTTGGTACATCCAGTGCTTTTATCAAAAATGACGATGCTGTTAAATCTAGTGGCGGTATATTGCCTCCCAAAGCTGCGCCAATACTACGGTTTGTCGTGCCAAGTGCCAAAGCGGACGATGGTAATGACAAAAAATTTGTGATGAGGTCCTCTCAGTTGGCATCGTTGGTAAAAGGCACAATGAAAGATGCAGACAGCGTTTGTCCCAATCTTTCAGACAAATCACCTTGGCGTATCAGTCGTCTAAATGGCTCGCAGCTGTTGGCACAGCATGAGTGCTGGACAGGCGCTTATAACGCTGGAGCAGGGGTTTGGGTGATCAATGATAGTAAACCTTATAAGCCAACGTTGGTTACGACCAATGCTACTGGCTACGATAAAGGCAAGCTTACCTCTGTACAAAAAGGTCGCGGCATCGGTGATTGCATGAGCAAAACCGATTGGCTATGGACGGGCCGTGCATTTGAAAAAAGCCATGAAAGCACCACTGGACTTTGCCGCTTAATCGAGGCGGGCGGGGCATGGCAGCTACCTACTTATGTAACAGAAGTCAAAGTAGTACGATAGATAAATAGTGAGTAGCTCATTTGCTTTAGTTATTCAATTCTGCTGTAGTTATTAAATAAAACGGTGGTGTATCAAAAAGTATGCTGATTAAAATTCGAACAATTTTTGAAGCCTTTAAAGCCCTATAGAATCAGGGAACTTAGCATAGATTTCTTATTGACTTTTATCGCTAGCATACTTTTTGATACACCACCAATAAAACAACTAAACTTGTTTATTATCAACACTGTTAGTGCTTATTTACTCAGTAATTGAAGAAATAGGTACATATATTTTTTTATTGTGCTATACTGCGTCGCCACGTTAGCTTAGGCTTTCGTGAATTATGAGATTGATAACATCGCCTGCGATTTTGGGTCTAGGATGACCATAAGTAATTGTTGCCGATGATTTTGTGTACTTAAATAACCTTTAAAAATATCAGTTATTTTTGACTCATATCTTATCTACTGGCCTATAACTAGGGTCTAGATTGGTTGCTGTTTGCCTTTATCTGCTTTGGACAAAGCATTGATAATGAGCGTATATCAAGCAAGGATAAGACACTCGGCACTACCACCAAAATACGTCAGACAGCACGAACGCATTTATTATAAAGACGCTAAGCTCTATTGGCTTGGTTTCTAATTATCGACAATTTTATATTGCTCGGTAATGCTAATAAGAGCAGCGTGGTGAACGGTTATCAGTGGTATGCATCAAGTTTGCTGAATTTACAGCAACTTATACTTACCAAGGATTCTTATGACTGACATCTTATCTGCAATCGCCGCTGAAAACGGCATCATCGAAAGCACTGACATTCCAAATACTGATAACAATACTCAAGCGGCTGCTACTGACGCCACTGAAGAAAACAAAATCACTTTTACTGATCTTGGCATTGCTAAGCCAATTCTTACTGCCCTTGATCGCAGTGGCTATACCAATCCAACCCCTATTCAAGAACAAGCCATTCCTTTTGCTCTAGCTGGTCGTGACCTTTTATTGTCAGCGCAAACGGGTAGTGGTAAAACAGCGGCTTTCGTTATCCCTGTACTTGACCGTTTGAGCCGTGCTACTAGCTTTGACAAACTAACCAAAGCACTTATCCTAACGCCAACGCGTGAACTTGCTCAGCAAGTACATGACAGCGTTCGCACTTATTCTAAAGATATGCGCGGTCTATTTTGTGTACCACTAGTTGGCGGCGCACCATACAACGGTCAGATCACTGCTTTGAAAAAGGGCGTTCAAGTAATCGTTGCAACTCCTGGTCGTCTACTTGACCATATCAATGCAGGTCGCGTTGATTTGTCAAACCTAGAAGTATTGGTACTTGACGAAGCTGACCGTATGCTAGACATGGGTTTTGCTGATGACATCAGTGACATCCTTCGTGCAGCGCCAATCGATCGTCAAACGATCATGTGTTCAGCAACTTGGGATGGCCCAGTAGGTAAAATCGCTGCCAGTTTCACTAAGAACCCTGAGCGCGTATCAATCAAAGTAGAATCTGCACACATCGAAGAAAAAGTGTACTACTGTGATGATTTTGATCACAAAAACCGTTTACTTGACAAAATCGTTTGCCAACAAGATATGGAACAAATCATTATCTTTGCTGCTACCAAACGTAGCACTGAAAAACTGGCTAAACAGTTACAAGAAGCAGGCCATAAAGCAAGCTTCCTACATGGTGACTTGCCACAGAGCAAGCGTAACCGTATCGTTCAAGACTTGCGTAATGGTAAAGTAAAAATCCTAGTAGCGACTGACGTTGCTGCTCGTGGTCTAGATATCCCAGCTATCTCGCACGTTATCAACTATGACTTGCCGCGTCAGACTGAAGATTACGTCCATCGTATCGGTCGTTGTGGTCGTGCTGGTCGTACTGGTGTTGCTATCAGCCTATGTAGCATGGATGATCGTCCACAGCTTAACGCTATCAACCGTTATCTAGATCGCAAAATGGAAGTATGTATCATCGAAGGTATGGAGCCTAAGAAAACTTACGTACCTAGCGAAAACAAAGGTAATGGTCGTGGCCGTGGTCGTGGTCGTTCTAACGGCGGTGGCGGTCAAGGCCGTGGTCGTTCAGGCGGTGGCTATGCTGGTAAATCTAGCGGTGGTGGTCAAGGTCGTGGTCGTTCAAGCGACAGCGCTCCAACTGGTCAACGCGCTAGCAATGACAGCGGTTATCAAGGTAAGCCACGTGACACGTCAGGCAAACCAAATGAGCGTTCAGGTGGCAAGCCGTATCAAGGCAAGCGCACTGGTGGCCCAAACCGCGGTGATAGCAATGGCGTTCCACGTGGTGAGCGTGCTGCAACTGGTCGCGGTCGTCCAAGCGGCAGCCAAGGTCGTCCAGCTGGTCGTTCTGACAGCCGTGGCCAAGGTCGTCCAAACGGCGGCAACCGTGGTAACAACTCGTAATACAGCTATATTTGACGATTAAAATCATTGATTCATTAATCGTCTAAAGATAGCATTGAAAAAGCCAGATACTTGTTATCTGGCTTTTTTGTGTTTACCTGTTTTATATTGCGCCATGATTACTTTATGCCCTTACTTGCCTAACCGTTACCTTGCTATTTATTCCGTCAAATACTACTCGGCAAATCCTAGCTAATAGTCGATGGCTGCTTGCAGGAGTTTTTTGCCTTGTCTATACTGATTTACTTTTGCCCGTTGTAACTCTTGGAGCGCCTTGATGCCTGCCACCTCAAACTTAGCAATTGATAATTTGCCATTAGCCTTTGGCATCATTATGGCCATTATTGGTCTGGTTTTTTATACCCAAGGCTTGCCGGGTAAGTTTTGGCGTCGGTTTTATGCCGTATTGCCTGGTATTGTACTTTGCTGCTTTATACCAGCCACTCTAAATAGCTTGGGTGTGTTTGCCGATGGTGTTGGTTCGCAGATTTATGGCTTTACTGCGACTTATTTGCTGCCAGCAAGTTTACTATTGATGACCTTATCTATGGATGTACCAAAAATACTGGGCTTGGGCTGGAAAGCGATCGCGATGTTTTTTGCTGCCAGTATTGCTATCGTCATCAGTGGTCCAATCAGTTTGGGAGTCGCTAAGTGGATATCGCCTGCGATGTTTACCGATGATACGTTATGGCGTGGGTTCTCGGCCGTAGCGGGCAGTTGGATCGGCGGCGCAGCCAACCAAGCGGCAATGAAGGAGCTGTTTGGGGTCAGTGATGATTTGTTTGGTATGATGATTTTGGTTGATACTACCAATGCCTCATTGTGGCTGCTAGCTATTTTGGTCATGGCGAAACATAGCGACAAGATAGACCGTTTTTTACGCGCGGATACCAGTAGCATTGATAAAGTAGTCAAAGCAGTTGAAAGCTATGAGCGTGATCATGCCCGCCCAGCAACCATCAATGATTTGATGGTGATGTTTGGTTTATGCTTTGCGATGGTCGGAGTGGCGCACTTTGTCGGTGGCCAGATTGCAGATTTCTTTGCGCCTTATAGTTGGGCCGTTCAATATAGCTTTGCCAGCTCGTTCTTTTGGATGGTGGTAATTATTACGGTAATAGGTGTTATATTTTCGTTTACTAAGATACGTAGGTTAGATCATGTTGGCGCATCAAAAATCGGCACGGTATTTATCTTTGTATTAATCGCCGCGATTGGTATGCAAATCAATCTGGCTGGAATCGTCTCACAGTGGCGACTATTGCTTATCGGTTTACTATGGATGAGCATCCATGTCGTTATCATATTTGCCGTTGCTAGAATCATTCGTGCGCCGTTTTTCTTTTTGGCAGTTGGTTCTAATGCCAATACAGGCGGTGCATCCTCTGCTCCAATTGTCGCAACAGCGTTTCATCCATCGCTAGCACCAGTAGGAGTGTTTTTAGGTATTTTAGGTTACGCAGTAGGGACATTTGGTGGTTATATCAGCACCCAATTGATGCGCTTGGTTGTGTCTTAATGTCTAAATTTTCAGTTCTTGCTAAACAAAACCCGCCTTGATGCGGGTTTTTTATTATTAATGATTGGGTGACTTGAGTTATCGTTTTGTCTATCTATGCTATTGATATGTAAGCCTAGCCATGGCCACACATGAGTACGTGTTAACCTTTCTGCTAATTAAATAAAGACAACTAATCAAGTAAAGAAAACTAAGCACGTTAGGAATAAACAACGATTCGATAGGAACAATAATGCTATGGCAAATTCAGAAAAATTAGAAGAAAAAACAAGTAAAACAAGCACAGTGAGAAATACCCTTTATAACCCTGACCAAGATAATATTCAGGTCAGAGGTGCGCGCGTACACAATTTGAAGAACGTTGATGTTTACTTACCTCGTAATGCCTTGGTGGTCTTTACTGGTATCTCAGGCTCAGGCAAGTCGTCATTAGCATTCGGTACACTATTTGCTGAGTCACAACGCCGCTATCTTGATTCGGTATCCCCTTATGCAAGACGACTCATTGATCAGGTTGATGAGCCGGATGTTGATACCATAGAAGGGTTGCCACCAGCAGTCGCCTTGCAGCAAAAGCGAGGTACGCCTTCAGTGCGCTCGTCCGTGGGTAGCGTAACGACGATATCCAATGGTCTGCGTATGCTGTACTCACGCGCAGGAGAGTATCCCGCAGATCAAGGAATACTATATGCCGATGCGTTCTCTCCCAATACGCCAGATGGTGCTTGCCCGACTTGTTCAGGTATTGGCCGCGTATTTGAGGTCACTGAAGAGCTGCTGGTCCCAGACAATACCAAGACCATCCGTGAGCGTGCAATTGCAGCATGGCCACCAGCGTGGCAAGGACAAAACCTCAGTCGTATATTGACCACATTGGGCTATGATATTGATAAACCATGGCATACATTGCCGAAAAAAACACGCGACTGGATTTTGTTTACAGATGATACGCCGACAGTGCCTGTCTATCCTGAATACAACATTGAGCAAACGCGCGATGCGATCGAAAAAGGCGAAAAGCCAAACTATATGGGTACTTTTACCAGTGCAAAAAACTTCATTTTGCACTCTTTTGCCACGACTCAGAGCCCGCGTACCAAAAAACGTGTCTCGCAGTTTATGCAGATATCTGAGTGTCCAGAATGTCACGGCAAAAAACTAAAGAAAGAATCGCTTTCAGTTAAGTTTGCAGGACTCGATATCGGTGAGCTATCACAGCTAACACTGACTGAAATGGCACAAAGACTGGAAAAAACCGCACGTACCAAGGTAGCTAACAAGACACCAAACCGCGAAAAAGCCATCGTTGCCCAACGTATTGCCAGTGATATTCTCTCTCGTGTTGAAGCGCTGACAAGGTTAGGGCTAGGCTATCTCTCGCTTGAGCGTACCACACCGACACTCTCTCCTGGTGAGCTACAGCGACTGCGATTAGCCACTCAAATTCGCTCGCAGCTGTTTGGCGTGGTGTATGTCCTTGATGAGCCATCAGCTGGACTGCACCCTGCTGACACTCAAGCATTGCTAGGGGCGTTGGATGAGCTAATCGCGTCTGGTAATTCAGTGTTTGTTGTTGAGCATGACGTGAGTGTCATTAGACATGCTGATTGGATAGTCGATGTCGGGCCAAAGGCAGGCACGCATGGTGGCCAGATTGTTTATAGTGGTCCTGTAAATGGTCTTCGTGAGGTTACGCAGTCGCATACTGGCCAATATCTCTTTGCCGATGCGACATCTAACGCACAGTCAAAATCTAATACAAGGCAGCCAGCAGCCTGGCTTAAGCTTGCCAATATTGAGCGAAATAATATTACAGGATTAGATGTTGAGTTTCCGCTTGGGGTCATGACCAGCGTCACAGGGGTATCAGGATCAGGCAAATCAAGTCTCGTCAGTCAAGCGTTGGTAGAGCTTATCAATGAAGCGTTGGGGCAAAAGACAGTCACAGAAGCGCCTGTCGGTGAGGCGGACTTACTTGAGCAAGAGCTTGAGTCAGTAACTGGCGGTGAAATTGTCGCTGGTATGGAGCACGTCCGTCGCCTTATTAATATCAATCAAAAAGCAATTGGACGTACACCGCGCTCTAATTTGGCAACCTATACTGGCTTGTTTGATGATGTGCGTAAGATTTTTGCGGCGACTAAGCAAGCAAAATCTCATGGCTATGATGCTGGCAGGTTCTCATTTAACACGACCAAAGGCCGCTGCCCAAATTGCGAAGGCTTAGGGTTTGTCAGTGTTGAGCTATTATTTCTGCCAAGCGTCTATGCGCCTTGTCAGGTTTGTCATGGTCAACGCTATGACGAGGAAACGTTGGCAATCACTTATCGAGACAAAAACATCGCTGAAGTATTAAACTTAACGGTTGAAGCGGCTCATGAGTTTTTCGTTGATGAGGCACCTATTTTGCGGGCATTAGAGGCATTGCTACAAGTTGGACTTGGCTACTTACGTCTGGGCCAGCCTGCTACCGAATTATCGGGCGGCGAAGCACAGCGCATTAAACTTGCCACCGAGCTGCAACGCACGCAGCGAGGCGACACACTATACATATTGGATGAGCCAACCACCGGCCTACACCCTGCTGACGTATCTATGCTTATGACGCAGTTGAATGGTCTCGTCGATGCGGGCAATACCGTCATCATGGTTGAGCATGATATGCAAGTCGCTAGCAACAGCGATTGGATTATTGATATTGGGCCAGGGGCTGGCGAAGAAGGTGGACTGATTGTTGCTCAAGGTACACCATATGACGTTGCCCAATCGAGAGACAGTTGTACTGCACCGTTTTTATTGGTGTGATAGCAGTATATTTATATCAGTACATATTATTGAGATAAGTATGAGTATTAGAAATGGAAGTTTTCTAATACTCATTTTTTATAAATATAAATAAACATCTATGCAAGTGTCTCTTGCTTCACTTGCAAACGTTCAATTCTAGCTAGATAACTGTGTCCTAGCTCTGGCTCTGCCGAGGCTATCCAAGCGGCGTATCCTGACAGCGTATTTAAAGTCTCATCCGCGCGTAATTTGCCGCCTGTCTCTAGGTTATGGACGGCCGCACGCAACATTTTTTTGATTTGACGAGATACCCTAGGTATGCTTTGTCCATTGACGACCATGCCTGTCACTTGTTGCTGATTACCTTTACGAATCACGCGCGTTTTATCATTATTCAACGCAAAACCTTCTTCATGTAATATCTTATGGACTGAGCCGAGCAGTTGTCCGATTAGCTTGTTGTGCTGCGTATCGGCTTGTTTCTTTGTGGTGCTGGTCGTGGATTTAATCGTTGTTTTAGCCTTCGATTTGGGTTTGATGTCTTCAATAGCAGGAACACTAAAGGTCAAGTCGTCGGCGTAACGACTATAACGTAGCCCCAATTTTTCTGCTAACCCTGTCAAGCGGTGGTCCAGATTTAAGCAAACAATGTTCGTTAATGCCGGACTGGTAGGCGCGCCTTGTGGCAAGGCTCTATCACCTAATGCCACATAGTAGGTAACGCCATCTTGCTGTACCACTTGCCTAGGGGACTCCGTACAGAGTAATGCTAGTAATGTCGAAATTTGCTCTGGGTAGCCAGCATGACGAAAGACCCCTTTGACACGGCGCCAGCTCACGCTAGGAAAGAAATCTTTGACATCAAGCTTAATAAGGAGCTCACTATTGCTATGTACTGCCGCGTTGGTCACGATGGATTTTCCGCGTACAAAGCCATGGGCGGCACCATGCGTCGTTAAGTTATTCAAAATATTATGCAAAATCCAGCGTTGTACAAACTTCAAACGTGGTATCGGCGACCATATTTGACGTGCTGTCCCATTGCGTTTGGCAATAGTAAAATGCGAATAAGACAGATTGGTGGCAACTTCTCTTTGATAGCACAATCCTTTTAACTGCGGAATGGAAAGGTTAACCGCTTCTGCTAACTCATTATGTTTACGCAGCAGTGGCAGCTTGTTTTCAATCAGCCGATTGGCCGCGTCTTTTACGTCCCACTTATCGATACTGGTATCGTCCGTCCAATATACATGACGACCAAGGTAAACCATGTGATGCGCTTTGTATGCTTGCCAAGCAGCTTTTTTGAGACTTTTTTCTTCAGCTGCTTCCTTTTTTAAGGCTTTTTTATAGCGATCCCGTTCTTTTGGGCTCATGTTATCGACAGGTTGACGCTCGACCATAAAGCCTTGACTGACCAGCTGCTGCTGAACATATTGGTAACGTCCGCCTGCCAGCTCAATATCTTGCCATAGTTGCTGCCACTGACGCTCAAAAGGAGTGGGTACTGGCTCAGGGCTGATGTAATCGTTATTGTTGGCTGTGTGTGTGGTCATACCTTACATCCCTTAGTTTTCGATAAAGCCTTTGGCTTCAAATCTGGCAATATGTTGTAAAAAAGCGGCTTTGGCTTGGGCAGGCTGATTGAACACCAGCTGCTGGCGCGTATCCTTGTCACCTATTGTTTGTTCAATGGTAATCTTCTTATGGGCAATGGTGATGTAAACATAAGCAATAGCGGTCTCTTGTGCGGTTAACGCTTGTGTCTTATCGCTTGTAGTCGCGTGTATCTGAGCAGCTGGTTGGGCTAAGGCCGTTAAATCAAGCGTCGGTGCAGAAGGTAATGTCATCAACGAGCTATTGGATGCTACTTGTACGCTTTCTTTTTTATTCTTAGGCTGATTAAAGCGCTTACTCGGTACGCGTTTACTCAAGACACGAGTGTCATGCCAACTATCATTGCCCGTATTGTTTGGGTCGTATTGATTATATCTAAGTCGTAGCACAATAAGATGCGCGCACACGCCATGAGTGAGACGATGTTGCAAGTACTGCGGACAGCTACATTCCGCCTTGGTAACTAGCCCTTCATCGCCTAATTGCAGCTGGCTGTGATAAGTACGTCTGTCTTCTTCGACATGAATATCTGCACGAATAGTAATACCTTTGACAGCGACAGTCTCAACTGTGAATTTCTGCACAGCATCTGTACGGCCAATCAAATCAAAAGCCTGCTTTTCTGCTTCGTTGTGATAAGCGAACTGTGCCATATCAAGCAGCACTTGGCTCAAAGGTCTGTAGTGATACAGCTGCGTCGCCATCTCATAGCGAATTAAGCCTTGCTGAGTACCTGACAGTAACCACTGCTGTACTTGTGAGTGAGAAACAGGCACAGACGTTAATGAAGCATCTGCTGATAGCGACTTTACCAAATCTTCTAGCGTACTAGGGGTATTTTCCAGTGTCTTAATTAATACAGACAAGCCATTATGCTCATCGTTATTATCATTATTACTATCATCTAAGGTTGCTTTACTACTGTCTGATAACCCTTCAATAGCAGCTAATGTATTTTGCAGTGGGCGCTTTGGCAGTAACAAGTCAAAGTTTAATGACTGTGACCAGTTGGCTTGGCTAAAGCCTGTCATAGCAAAGGTAAAATGAAAGCCTTTGCCTTTTAGTGTCCAGTAGCTTGGCATGCCTTGACCCAGTAGCGATACCGAAATGCTGTCAGTATGTGGCAACAGGCGTTTCAATAGACTCAGACGACGGCGACCCCATAAGCGAATGAGCTTTGCTTGTTTCCCTTGATAGGGCTTTTGCTGTTGGCTGACTTGGCTTGTGACAGTAATGTCAAAAGGCTCTAATATAATCACCGGCAGCTGCTGAGGTCTAAGCTCAATCAGCAGTCCGCGGCGCTTGCCTTTGATATCAGCATGCATACGCAGCTCAAACAGCACGTTATACAGTGCGATTGGATCAAGATAGATGGTGTCTTGCGGTAATTGACCTGCAGACTGTACTTGCAGCAGTGCTCTGATCCAACTTTTGGGCACATTGATGCGCTTTTCTATGATCTGTTTTTTTACGGTGGGCGTAGTTACTGCGCTGTCAGTATTTGCTTCAGCCGTCTCTGGCATAGTCTCGAGTAACTGTAAGCCGACCGCTTCATGACCAATGTCTAATATCGTTTGTTGATGATCTCGTATTTTCTCAATACCGTTAAACAAAGCCGTACTGTAATCAATACTGGTGGTACCAAGGGTAGCTTCGGCACTTTGCTCAAAAATTTCATTGGTCAATGTCAGTTGGGCATAGCAGCCTTCATCACGGCTAAACACCTCAAAGCTGACACCTTGCTCATGCACCTGAATAATCGGGTCCAAAATACAAAAAGCCAGTGGGTCGTTATTGAATAGCCACGTGAAATAATCACGCTGCGCAGTAAACAGGTTTTTATTGCTGCTGGCACGGCGCATCTGCATAAATACCGTGTACGCTGAGCGGTCTTTTGGCACATAGCGATAATCACTACTGACCACATCAAACAGCGCTAGCAAACTGTCACGAAAGACAAGGGGGGATTTGACCTTACCATGGAAGTTAACCTCCGATCGATTCAGCTGAGCAAATAGAGCCACATGCTGAGTGTGTTCGGTCGTTTGCGCCTCCGACAATGAATCTGACGATTCGTTAACTTGACTGATTTGGCTAGGGGCGGCGTAGTCCAACTGCATCATCAGGCCATCAATGTTTGCTACTACTTCTGACTCTGTTTCTGATGCTTGGTCTAATTGATTGTCTATAGTCATTGACTGTCTCCTTCACCCTGATTGCTTTTTTGACTGCTGTCCTGACTATATGCCAACGGACGCTTTTGCTGTGCTCGTATCATGGCACGTTGCCAGCGGCGTAGTACTTTATAAGCAAGCTTCTGAACGTCTGAGTTTTCATGTGCCATGAGCGTCGTCAGCCATTGTTTGATATTTGGATCATGTAGCTGTCCAAGCGCTTCGATAGCACGGATACGAACCGTCAGCTCCATGTTGTCATTACTTGCACAATGATACAGTGCGTTAGCGTCTTTTGCTTTGATCCACTGTAGTAGCTGCTGATTGATTGGTATCTCGGTAGACGAGCTCTTATGTTTTAGCGCATTCTTTACTACCGTTATTATGGATTTTTGGGTAGATGTACCGCTTTGTTCAATACGGGTTAGTAGCTTTGATAGTAAGGTTTGGTTGTCATAAGTGAGCGGCGATTGAACCGTAGTTGATACGCTGCTCAATGTTGGCACTATATTTGATAACACCTTATCGTCAGCGACTGGTCTGGCCAGTAGTCCTAACAGCGCTTGCTGCCACCAATCACTGACGGTAGTAGACAGTAATGGAATAGCAGTGGTAGTCAATGGTTGACGAGCATCATTGAGCCAATCCAGCATTGCGTGAATCTGCTTAACCGCCACTTTATTGACAGCACCTTTGGCAATGGTAATGGACACATGACGCATGATTAGCCAAACCAGCTGTTTGATGGTGCTACCCACTTGCTCAACCATATCAATCCATTGACTATTATTGATGGTCGTTGGACTGCGGTTGATGGTGTCGATAAGCGTGTGCCATTGCTCGCTTGCAGTGTCAAAACGCTGCTGCAATGTCGCAACCATTTCTTTGTCTAGATAGCTGGATGGATACTGAGTCAGATAGCACAGTCCAATATGCTGTGTCAGTGTGTTACTACTGGTAATCAACGCGGTAAGCTGCGATGTTGGCATGTCTTGCTTGGCCAGAATGGCATTTTGCAGTGCCGTCAAGGTGTCAGCTGGCAAGTGCGCGCCATGCTGGGTGATAAATGCTGCCAGCTCATCGATGCTGCTATTATCAATGATACGCTTTAGACTCAAATGCTCAGTCTCTTCTATAAAGTCAGTATTATGGCTTTGAATGGCTGCCCAATCATAAGGGTAAACCTGCGACGCGAGACTGCCCCAAGTTTTCTGTGCCGCAGTATAAGCCACCATGAGCACAGTACGATCTAGGTTGCTCGTTTTTAAAATATCTAAGATTAATGCTTTATTGGCATCGTTATCATTCATCTGCAGTAGCCATACCGCATGCCTTTGTGGACGGAAGAATATGGCTTTATCGATATGAGTGCGGATATAGCTGCGGATTTGTTCCCAAGCAGGCGTTGTGTTGAGCCAGCGCAGTCCATTTAACCAATGGACAATGGCGGGATTGGTGAAATGGACTGCAGGGTCTGACAAGTGCGATTTTAATAGCTCAAAAATATGCGGACTATGCTCAAAATCACCGCCTTGTGCAAGGCGACCCAAGGCTTCACTAGCCACGTCTTGTAAGTAGTGCTCGTCGTCCTCGGCCAGTTTGATTAACTTATCATAGGCTTTGTATAAGGTATGAATCTGTAAGTTTTTATCAGCGTTGTCCGCATTTTGATTGTTAGTGCTGCCTAGTAGCTCGCCAATGGCTAACACACTGCAGCTGCGGAACTCAGCATCAGGGTTGTAATCGATCGTGGCCATCAAGATATTGACCCCATCAGCATGACCGCATTTAGCGAGTCCTTCAGCCGCGGCAAACTGCACATCAGCGTCTTTATTACGCAGGGCGTTTTGTAATGAGGTAATGCTGCTATGTCGTCTTTTGGCTCGATATGCCAGTGCTTCAACCAACTTAAAGATATAGTTAGCTGGCATCTGCTCGTAGGCTAGCGCCAAAGCGCTATCAATGCGCGAGGATAAATCACTGTCGTCCGATTTTGCCCATGCAAGTGACGGCAATAGCAGCGCGGCAAGTGCATAATCACTATGACTCATAAGGGTCGTAAACAGTGACAGCAAGACTTTCGAGTCTCTAGGATGCTGACGTTGTAACCAACGCGTGTCTTCACGCTCATCTAGGTAGTCATCGATGTTTTGATCGTAACCGCTGATTTTCACCAAAGTGTCAAATAAGTATTTACGCTCTTCTTTATGCTTTTCTGGCGTGTACTCAAACAGATTCTCTAAACGCTGTAGTAATGGTGCGACCAGATGCGTATTACGCAGGTCAGCGATATCACCATAAATAAACTGCTTAGGTTTGTTGATATGGGGATCGTCAAGTAAGGCTAATAATCGTAAGTGCGCTTCATTAGCAACTTGTTCAGCAGTCGCAATATCAAAGCTGCTCTCCAAACCATTCTTTAAATGACCCTCTAAAGTGTTCTTATTGATGAATTGGTACGACGTGAGTGCCTCAACAAGTAAGTTCCAGCTACGGTATTTCTCATTACTGGCCTGAGCGTCTTCAGCAAAATCAAATAAGCTATCAAATAGCGTGTTGTCCGCAAAGAGTACGTCATGAAACTCGACCAGTTGACTCAGTGCTTGATATTTTGCATCCCAATCATCACTCTTCACAGCATGCAACAAAAACGTCAGTTTGTCTTGGCGTTGCACTGACGGCGATTGACTGTTTGCAAAGGGCGTGACGATGACTTGTTTCCATTCAGCAACGATCTGAGGCAGTAGCGACTGACAATAAGACTGTAGCCCAAGTAAGCTAGCAGGCAGATGGCCTAGTCGGCCCTTTAACAGCTGATAGGCCTCTTCTGCTAAGGTGTGATTATTGGTTTTTAACAAATCAATGAGTTGTTGATCAGCGCTACTACTGACAGTAGCTGTATCCGATGGTTTGCTTTGCTGCTGTATAGCATCGTTCTTTACGGTATCTAACAATAAATCCAAGCCGCGTTTTACCATGTCACGGTAGGGCGTGCTCATGGCATAGTCAGCCAGCTTTTTGGCAGGCATGTCCAGCTTATACAAGCATGCCCAAACCAACTCACGAGTGTCAAAACTACTGTGGTTGAGTAATGGCAATAACACGCGACTGGTACTGTCTCGCCAGTCCTCATCGCTATTAGTGTTGAGCTGCGATGATTGAGTAGCAAGCCACATTAGCCCTCGAATGGCTTGGTCTGTGGTGCTGCTATTAGCATAATAATCATCGCCTGCGCGTATGACGCCAATCCAAGCGCCAAAGGCAAGAGACTGGTATGGATAATGTACTTCCTGACTGTCTTGTTGTTCAGTAGGAGAGCTATCGCCTGTTTGTGTATCGCCTGCTACCTCATCAACTGTGGCTGTAACTGGGTGAGCACTTAACAATGCCTGCAAACTGCGTTGCCATTTTTGTAATGTCTCAAAAACATCGTCCTCATCGTCATAGTAGTCATGGGCGAGTAATTCAGATAAGTTACAAATGACACTAATGGTTTGCGCGCGTACCAATGGCTGCTGATGTCGACTGAGGTTGGCGAGCTGTTGTAAGTTTTCGGTACTGACGGTTGTCAGGATACTTGCTCGGATAGAGGATGTATTATGCGACTGTCCTTTAACACCACCTTTATATGCCGTGTTTGGCATGGCATCTATCATCATCGTAATGACTTCAGAGTGAGAAGATAAAATACTGCCTAATTGACGTGACAAATAATCACTTAGGTACTGCCACGTTGACGATAGTGCTTGCTGGTTATTGCGTTGTTGTACGTCATTCGGGTAACGAGCGAGTATATTGGCGTAGACTACTGCCGTGTCATTATCAGCAAAGCTTAATGTTTCTATCAGTCGATTGGGCCTGACAGTGCTGGTAGCGGTCTTTTCAGGAGCTTGCCTGCCACCTTGCAAGCCATTCTGTAAATCATTAAATATCAATAACAGTCTGGCTGCTACTGCATAGGACTCTGACTCAAACAAAGGCTGTAATTGTAGTGCATGTGTAATACCTAAACCGTGCTGCGCTTGAAGCCAATAAACAGGCATTTTTGATGCTACCAGATTGCTATTGTCGATATTGCCATAAATATCATGAGTCAACAAAGCCTGCCCACGCGTATCACCTAGGATAGCCAAACCAAAATTGGCACAATGGCAAATAATGGGGCTCTCATCTTTTTGCCATTTGAGCAGCAGATCAATATCGTTTACAGTCACCATGAGCGTGAGTGTTGGAGCAAGTGATTTAAAATCGGCGTCAGGGTGGTTTAAATATTTATCGTACCAGTTAAGCGCGTTGTATGTTGAGGGATAAGCTAGCTTTGATAAACCAAATAATGCTTGGCCTACATGACTGTACCACTGAGTATATGTTTCACTTTTTTTGTCCTGAGAGGGTATTGGTAGATCTAAGTAATGCTTAAAGACTTGGTACGCTTGCTCATCACTTCGCTTTGCCTGTTCTTCGTCAGCATATAAACGAGATTGGCTGGCCAGCAGTTGAGCGACTGTTAGCTGAATATCAGGATAAGGACTGTTGAGGGCCGCGGTAATTAATGCTTCGTGATGATTCGGTTGATCATCGGCGCTACTATCATCTAGGCTACTGTGATCCGCTAAAATAGTAGACTGTAAGTCTGTCAGCGCCAAAGCGACCGTCAAAGCTTGTTTACGTAGCTCAATACTGTCATCAGCGAACATGGCCACTAGAGCTGGCATCAGTTGTGTCAGCTGAGTCGTATTGGCTCTGGCTTGCACTGTCGTAAGGGCCAGTTGCTTAGTGTCCGCATAAGGGCTGGCAAGCGCGTTTAGCATTATCTCAGCAAACCCTAAATGTTTACTTTGCTTAAGTGCAATATCAAAGGCTTGTTTGCGGATAGCGGCAAACGTATCCGCAAAGAACAGGGTCAGGACAGCTTGATTGATCTTTTGGTGATTCGTTTCTTCAGTGTTATTGGCTTTATTTGTTTTATGCTTCGAGTTCATCGCTAGCAGCAGTCGTTGCCATTCTTCTATCGCCACTTGATGCACATCTTCAAAGAGGCTCTGCTGCAATAGCTCAATGATGTCAACGATAGCGCTATCAGAAACATCGTCAGAAACGTTTTTAGAAATAGTGTCAGATGACTGCTTAAATTGGCGGTTTAATAGAACTTTTACCACTTCTAACCGAATGCTGGTAAAAGGATTATTCAATGCCTGTAGCAGTATGTCTGTCATCTCTGACGACATCTGAGTGCTTTTGTCACCACTATTTGAGCTATCTGGTGCGACATGTTTTAAAAACAGTGCTAAAGACTGCTCATGAATGTCTTGATGTTTAGAAGCAAAACCTGTCGCTGCCCAAGACAATGCATTGTCTGCCAATTTGCCATAGGCTTGCATAGCCACTTGGCGCACGCCAGCGTCCTTATCGTCTAGTAATGTCGGTAGGACTGCTTTGCCGTCTTCTATATTTAAATGACCAAGCGCGGTAGCCACACCAGCACGGATGATGGCGCTGTCATTATGGCTCATCAGACTAATCAGGGTGCCAAACGCCCGTTTGTCTTGTAGGCAAGCCAGCGCATAAGCCGCTCGGAAACTGATATCTTCGTGACTATTGCTTAAGCTTTGTAATAAGGGCTCTAACGTGTCATTGCTTAGATTTATAGATTCAGCAGCAGGCTTCTTGGATTTGGTCGTTTTAGCCTTACTCTTAGATGCTTGAGTACTATCTGCTTGCGAGATAAAATCTTGCGTAGATAAGGTTAAACGGATCGCCTCATCGGATTCTGATGGTTTAACACTCTTATCATTCGTCGCTGTGCTGCTAGCATTATCTAGTAGCGTGCCGCGCAGTAAGCGAAAGTCATCAAAATCAGACAGGGTGCGCAATGTTTGCGTGTCACCTTGCTGTTTCAACGCCTCTATCAACTTAGGCTGAGACAGCAATGAGACATAAAATGCCGTTTGCCTAATCTCTATATTACGATGATTCTTTAGCAGCATCAATTGACGCGAGACTTCAAGGTGATTTAGCATGCCGCGCTGATACAGACGAATCAGCCCTGATTGGACAATGTCTGATTGATTGCAGTCTAATGCCATCAAATCTGCTTGCGGACTGTTCTCTGGCAATAAAGTCTCAAGGGACGCCAATGCTTGCTTGCGAATATTCGCAAAACTGTGTGACAACGCTTCTCTTAAAATAGGTAAGATGCGGCGCTGGCTGGTGGCATCCTTCATTGCGACCTTTAGGTAACCTTGTAACGCAGAAGCCACCACTTCTTCGTAGTAACGGTTTTTAAAAGCTTCTTCTAGATAATGCAGCGGGCGCTTCGCCGTACTTGCGCGGTCGGCCAAGGCATGAAAAGCAGCAAGGCGTACTTTTGCACTGTGCGCCGAGCTTAGTTGCTGCTCTAAAACCTGTGCAGTTTTATCAAGATTAGTAGTCGCAACCCACTGTACCAATTGCAACGCTTGGTTGGCCGTAAGTGTATCGCTATCAGCAAGTAATTTTTTAATCAGCTCTAACGTTTGGTTATCTGCTTGCGCCTGTAGCAGCGCTAAGCCTTCTTTAAACGACACATCATTATTGTTTGAAGTATCTGTCAGTAATTGGCTGATTCTCTGATAGCCGTCTTTGATAATATAATTGACTGGTAATAGCTTGCTATTTTTTGCCGTACTATTTTGTGAGGTGCTATTCTGTGATGTACTTTGAGTGTGGTCAATAGGTATAAAACGTAAGCTCTGATCAGCACTGACTACGATGAGCGTTGGTTGTTCAGCGTAAGAAGATAAGACGATCTGTCGCGCCTTGGTTAGATCCTCTTTACAGCTGTTTGGCTGACCTTTATCAAATGCCCATGATTTGACGCTCTTGTCATCGGCGGCAGTGAAGAGCCGAGTGTCTGAGACACAAAGCGCCGTGATCATTTCGCTGTGTTGGCTAGACTTGGCTCTATCAACAGGATGCAGATCGCCTTGGACATGAGTACGGTATAGACATTTGTCTGTGCCTGCTGAGAAGAAGTACTGCCCGACTGGCTCAAAACACAGCGCGTTTACCCTACCTTGGTGGAGCTGTTTTCGGCTACTTAGAGTGAGCTGAGCTTTATCTGAGCTCCATTGATAGCTACTAACATCTCCCGTTTTATCTGCTACGACTAACCACGAGCCATCACTTGAGGTTGCTAGCGCGGTTAATGCAGACTCCTTACTTGATGCTGCTATAGAAGACGAATAAGGCTCAATGATGACAGTACTGCTGGCTTGACTGTCCTGATAAGGCCATACCACGATATGTTTTGGATATAGAATAGCCAGTGCATCTTGTAGTGGTGCCATTGCTACGGCACGGCCTATAGCATTGTTATTATTTTTAGGTGCATCGAACAAGGATGTAGCACTGGTCTTCTTAACTTTCTTTGCTTGCCAATCCGTTTGGTAAAGATGACCATCGTCACCAATCATCACAATAGTGCTGTCATCTATTTTGGTGATGGCTTGCATCGCACAAGGCAGCGCTGTTGTCGATAAGCTAAATTGCTCACCTTGTTGATCAAGGATGTATAAGACCGTAGTAGATGCTTGCTGCTGGCGAGTAATAAAAAGACTGCGCCCATCTTGTTTGGTTGTCTTTTGAGTTGCCGTTTGGGTGCTGTTGGCCTTACTGACTAAGCCAATAATTTGACCCCAATAGGGGAGTGTTATTGTTTTCATTGTGTTATCTCAGTTGAGGTGAAGTCATATTTTTTTAAGTATCTTTTATCTATATCTGTTTGCCAAAGCCGTTAAGCCGATGCCACTGGCTGCAGATTTTTAGATAGCTCAGGATAGCGATGCAATAACCGCGTGACGGCAACCAAACACGCATGACGCTCCATCTTGCCTGCAGAGTGCGTAAAGGTGAACAGTGTGGGCATAATGAGCGCCGCAAAGGTGCTGTCAGCCAATGCCACATCACGAAAGGTCTCAATCAACGCCAATTTAGCACGACTCGCAGATATAGGTTTTAGCGTGATATTGATATTTGACTCAGTTTGCTCCGATAAGGTTTTATCTGAGTAGCGTTGTTGCTTATGCTTACTGCTGTCAATAGTACTGGGCTCTTGCGAACCACCTAGACGGCCAGGTGGTAGCTCAAAGAGACCACGGCGTAGTAGCATCAATAACTGATCGACTTCTGCAGGCAAGCTTGCTAAACGACTATCTGACTGCTCTGTTAAGACTGGTTGAGCGCTGCTGTCTTTATCTTGAGTAGCATCTTTATCTTTACTATCGGTACTGGTTGGTTGCCAGTTTGGAGACGCGTGACGCGCCTTGTAGTGTTTCCATAGCATGGTCACGGCGGCATAGCGTACTTCGCGGTCTGTGCTTTGGGTCAATCGATATAGAGACTGCACATCTTGGAAATTAGCATGACGCTGCAGCAAGGTAATGCCGATTTGGCGAGCGACTCGCGCTTTGCTTTCAATCAAAGCATTCAACATGCCAGCATTTAATTGTGCTGGCTGAACGTGGTAACGTCGATTGGCAACGGATGGCTTATCCAATAGCGCACGCTTCAGCAGTTGCGTGACCTCAGTATAGGGAGATTCTGCCATCATCAGCCATAGGGCCGGCGTCGGTTGCCACGTCGCCATTTCATACTCACTCAGTAATAAGCCAAATGCTCGCAGCTGGCTGTTACGGTGTTGCAATAAAGGAATGACGCGCTCCGCATCAAAGAACGAAGAAGGGATAATCGCATCGGGATCGACTGGTCTGTCTGTCAGTGCCATACAGATCTGTTCATGATGATGACTGAGGTAGCTGATCGCAAGCTCACTGATAGGTGCAGTAGCATCATCTGTTGCCATATGCCACAGTGCATTGGCACCTGCAAAAGTATCGTCTTCAGATACCTCTCTAGATTGACCACTTAACATCTGCAAAAATGCGGTTTCGGAGATAATCTTTAGCGGCGCACCATCGGCGATTAAGCTTTCGGCTTTCACTTGCTTGCTACCTTTACGGCCATTACCGTATAACGGTGAACCATCATCACCGATGACCAAGTAATCTAACTTGCCGTTGACAGCACCACTGATGGCACCATTAGCCGCTTTCACAACTTTTTCGGCCTCGCCACGAGTCATACTTTGCATCTTGCCTGTGAATAAATAGCGTTGGCCGGTTAAATCTACTTCAGTAGCGGCACTGCTATCAGAACCTTTATTGTCAATGCTATTACTGGAAGCGTTGTCAGTAGAGGCGTCTTCATTACTGTCAAGATATGCGACAAAGTCGGCAGGCAAGAACCCTTTGTTAATGCGCTCAATAGCAAATTCACGGTAGAGTGCTTGTTCGCTATGCGCAAGATTCATAAGCCAGTCGAAACCTAAATCTATCGGCGCAAACCGACGCACATCAGACAGCCAATCTCGCACGTTTTCTGCTAAATACTCATCAAAGGTCAAGTGCTTTTTCCAGTTTTTAATAGGAGTGTCAGCAGATTTTAATTGTTCAATATATTCACTCACTTGCCAATCACGCTCATAGGCAAGCGCATGCCAATAGCTCATATCAAGCGTCGCCGCTGACAGTACATCTTCATCAAACCAATCAGTAATAGTCGCTTGCGACAGTGGATGTAATAGCAGTGTTTGCCACACGGCAGCGTTTACTTGGCTCAAATCCAACCGTCTGAGCTGGTCCAACGCAAAGTCCATGCAGTAGCTGTCGTTATTAGCAGCGAATTCCTGTTGCTCTGGTATATCTAACTGCTGGGCAACGCGAATAAAGTATTCAGTCCCTAGCTCTTTGGCACTATAAAGCTCAGGCAGTTTTTTTATGGCAAATTTTACGCTGTGTGTTCTGCCGCTAGTCAATCGTTCAAAAAACCACTCAGGGGTCAAATCGCGCCTTGTAAAGTGTTTGCTAAGTTGTTTGCTCGCGGTTTGATAGTGATGTTCGGTATCTAATAACTGCCCCCAACCGTTGACACCAATATCAGCAACAAGGTCACGACTCAGGATACTATTGATGGCAAATGCTCTAACAGGCTCATAATCTGACATGGCTAGTAACATCAGCTCAGTGAGCGATAAGTCTTGAGCATAGCTTTTGGCATAGCCAATCGCATATTGATAGGCGGCAGGATAGTGTGAAAGGAGTAGTTGCAGTACGACTTGATGCAAGCCCAATACTTGAAATTTAGACTTTTCAAAATGCGGTGAATTTTCTAATAACCAAACAATCATCTCATCACGCGCTTTGCTGTGCGCTTGTCCGGCAGATAAATATTGTAGCGTCTCACCACTCACATCACGTAATTGGGTCTTAAAGTCGTGCTTTAGGCTATCGGTTGCGAACTGTCTGATAGCCTCATTTTTGGCGATAGCCAATAGCTGGATAAGTGGTTCAGGGTCTCGTTGCCATGACTCAGAGAACGCGCGACCTTTTGCATCAAAGAGCTTGCGAGGTGAGCGACTGCTGAATCGATTGACACCATAATCAAGGCTGTTGTGGAAGCAAATATGATTGAGCACCCAGCTGTTCGTTTGTTCAAGGCTGCCTGCTGTCATGGTTTCGTCATAGCTGGCGAGTACAGAAACGGCGGCATCAATGTAGCCAATTGGCATTTGCTGTCCTAGCTGGCGCAAATAACGCCATGCTCTAAGGCTCATATAGGTTTTGGTAGCTAGGCTGACCGCAGAGTTGGCGGTTTGATTGAAACGCTGTAAATCAATCTTGGCGGCTATTTGTCCAAATATCTCATAATCTTGAGAAAATTCAGCTTGCTTATAAATACGCTTTAAACCCTTCCACGCACCATAGCTGACTGGCAAAGCCGTAATGGCTTGTTTTAAGATGGCTCTAGAGTACGCGCTGCCATCTTCCCACAGTGCGGTCAGTGTTATATGGATCTTATAGCGATCTGGGAGGGGGTAAACGCCTTCGTCTGCTTCCAGTTTGGCAATCATTGCCACGCGCTCTGTAAACTGTACTTCGGGATGTTGGTCCCGAAACTGATGACTAAATATCTTATCTAAAAACCGATCAAAAGTAAGCTCATGCTCAGGGATGGGCGTCTCGGGAATCGCAACAGCTTGAGTTGCCAATGTACATAATTTATCGACCAAACTTGGATCTTGGACTTGCCAAGCTTGCTGAATTTGTGAAAATGACAGACTCATAGAAATTTGCCTTAATTTTTATTTTGTCAGTGCGCGTAATTTTGTAGCACCATAAAAGCGCGTTTCACAGAAAATATCAAGGACTTTTGTAAGGAAATATATGGGCTGCGACATATAGCGTCGCGCACGATTTTATTTGCAATTATATATTGACAATAATAACTGTTATGAGGCAAACTTAACGAGTTGTGAGATTTAGCGTTTCACCGTTTACGGTGAGGGGCGACGTTGCGTCGTCCACGAGTCAAGCCATTACATTTTACCCAAGGAAGACTGTTTCAGTCCTGCTAATACCTAGATAAAGGCCCTAGTGTCATTAGCTCGCTGGCGCAATCACGCAATCGTGATTGAGCTAATGCACTAGGGCCTTTATCTAGGTGCAGTCCAGTGAGTCTTCCATGTACCAGGTCATGAGGTAGATTACACAACAATTGAGTGTGACATCATTATGATGGCATTCAAGGCCTTTAAAGCAAAACCGGATTAGGGCTGTTTATTCAGCGCTAATCCGGTTTTTTATTGCCTGATTATTAGTTGATAATAAAAAAGCCCTTTGTGATAGACAAAGGGCTTTTTAGTGCAGAAAATATGATTTTATACGGAGCTATTTATCCCCAATAACCATCAGGACATTTAGGCAATTCAACTAACGTGCGACGTAACGCATCTGACCATTGATGACGGATGGTGTTAAAGTACTCGTCACGCTCATCAATACGTCGGCCGTTGGGCAGAGCTAGGCTGTCATTGTCATAAAGTACAAAATCTATCGGCATACCGACTGATAGATTTGAGTGAATCGTGGAATCAAATGACAGCATCAGCGCACGTGCCGCGTGTCTTACATCCGTGTTATAGCTGACAGAACGATCCAAAATAGGTTTGCCATATTTGCTTTCGCCCAACTGAAAAAACGGTGTATCTTCAGTGGCTTTGATGCAATTGCCTTCAGGATAAATCAGGTATAGCTCAGGTAGCTGTCCTTTGATTTGACCGCCAAGCATAAACGAGCTGGTAAATGCACCATCGCGAGTAGAGTTAGCGACTGCTTTTGCATGGTTCATAACATCACGCATACATTCACCAACCATTTGCGCGGCATCAAACAACGTCGCTACTGTATTAAGGTTACTCTCAGCACGCTGGTCAATGTCGCTTTGTAGTTTATTGAACACTGCCTGCGATGTCGCTAAGCTACCAGCTGTCTGTAGCACCATAAAGCGCTCGCCTTCAACGCCGTATTGATACAACTTTCTGAATGTCGATATGTGATCAACACCGGCATTCGTGCGCGTGTCACTGGCAAAGACCATACCGTCTTTTAGACGAATGGCAGCACAATAAGTCATAAAATACCCTTGATGAATAAACGTAATAAAAAATAGCAAACGCTATGATAGCTTTTTGACTAATACCAAACTGTAAAGATTTTCGTAACCGCCGCCCATACGCACGCCGCGAACAGGCGCTGTATCTAGATAATCTCGCCCAATAGCCACGTACACATGTGAGTTTGGGGTAAATGCCTGATTTGAGATATCAAAAGTATACCAGTAACCATCCAGCCAAACCTCAGCCCATGCATGACTGGCCATGTGATTTTCGGTATCGTCATACAGATAACCGGACACATAACGCGCTGGAATCTGTTGATCGCGCAAGATACCTAAAAATACATGCGTATGGTCTTGGCACACACCGGCACTTGTCGCAAACGCCTCAGCAGCAGTTGTGCCCACATGTGTGACGTCTTTAACAAAAGGCATTTTCATAATAAGGGCATTCGCCATCGCCTTTAAGCTGTCATGAGTAGGGGTTTTCAGATATGGTGCTGCAAATTCTCGCATCTCTTGTGAGCATTTGGTCAACGGGGTTTGTACGGTAAATAGCAGGTAGGGGACATGATCCATATCCTCTAAACGTTCGGTTTCGGTGTTGATCTCAACGATACCCGACGCCTGCATTTGTAAGTTGTTATGTGCCTCGTTACGACTGAGCGTGAGCCATGCATTACCAAAGCCATCCTTTTGGTTAGTCGCCACTTTAGGGAGCATGACATCCCATTTATGAATGGTCTGATGCGGCATTTGCATGGGGGTCATGCGTATATACTGTACACTGCGCTGCGCTAGCTCATTGTAATAATAGTTGGTTTGGTGACTGATTTGAAGTTTCATGGCATTTTCCTTATAGCATCTTTCTACTTTCTGTTTATTCCATATGTCTCATGAGCCATTGCTATTGGTTTTTGGCTAGACACCTTCTATACACCTTGACGCAATATGAGATTGAACTCCTTGCTAATCAGCGCAAAATCACTAAATTTCTTTGACCTGATCATCTGGTTGGTCAAGCGGATAAGCTCACGCCAGCGCGTATTCTCCGGCAACTCATTAATCCAATGTCTGAATTCAAAACTGATCTCTGTTGAATCCTCTTCCAACAAGACGGCACGCTCAAGCTGCTCAAAGTGGCGCCCTAATTGCCAGAAGCAAGTCACTGTCGGATTTTCTTGTTTCATCGCAGCGTTACACGCGTGTAGCTGCAAGGTCGCTGCTCGATACGTGCCAGCACTTGATAAACGCTTGATTAAGTTATATAACTCAGCGGTATCTTTACCAATGACACCTTTGGCCTCTTGGACATTGTCCTCAATAGATTGCACGATATTGGGTATGATGTTTTGTTCCAAATCAGCCATCATTTGTGCTTTCATGGTGGTCAGTGACACTTCACCATCAACGGCAAACCCTAAATGACTAATTAGATGCCTAATCTGTGATTTTTTGAGATCGCCTTTGATGAGTTGTTTCATAACATCGTCGTAGTAATACAGACGCTCACTATATCGGCCTAGCCATATCAAGTGGCTGGCGGTAGAGAGTAGCAGTATCATGGGCGCATCATCTAAACTCTCGTAACCTGTTTCTAAGGGCTGGACTCGATCATAGTAGTTCGCATGCCCTAAAGCATTGACACCTACTGATGATAAAGGCGAGCACTTGTCGGTTTGCTGGTTGTCTAAATCACTGTCATCAATAATCCAAGTATCTTTGATACCACCGCCTTGTGATGAATTGACGACCAAAGAGCCTTCAACCATGGCCACTCGTGTCAGACCACCAGGTACAATATCTACTGTGCCATCACCATGACTGAGGATAAAGGGACGCAAGTCAATATGACGCGGTGCGATACCGTCGCTTACGGCAGTGGGATTGGTAGATAATGAGATAGTCGGTTGAGCAATAAAACCGGCTGGGTTTTCAAGCAAGCGCAGGCGATATTCTTCGATTTCTTTTTTGGTCGACGTTGGACCAATGAGCATTCCGTAGCCGCCTGAGCCTTGCGTTTCTTTTACCACCAGCTTGTCTAGATTGTCGAGTACATATTTGAGATCGTCGGGCTTACGGCACTGGTATGTCTCGATATTAGGTAGGATGGGCTCTTCATTTAAGTAGAATTTGATCATATCTGGTACAAAAGGATATAAACTCTTATCATCGGCCACGCCTGTACCTGGAGCATTAACAATCACCACGTTGCCAGCGCGATAAGCACTCATTAGCCCTGATACACCCAATATGGAATCAGATTTGAAGGCTAACGGATCAATATAGGGATCATCAATGCGGCGGTAGATCACATCGACTTGTACCTTGCCGCGAATGCCTTGCATATAGACTTTGCTGTCCTCAACGACCAAATCATACCCATGGACGAGTGGTACATTCATCTCATGCGCTAAGAAAGCATGCTCATAATAGGCACTATTAAAGCGACCTGGCGTTAAAATGACGACTTGTGGATCATATTTGGATGTTGAGCTGGCAAGACAGGCTTTGAGACGGCTAGGGTAATCACTAATACCCATAATAGGCGTTTCAGTAAATATATCAGCTAATAGTGTCTCTGATATATTGCGACTCTCAAGCATATATGAGACGCCTGATGGGGTACGCAGGTTATCCTCTAACACACAAAACTTACCTGTCTCGTCTCGAATCAAATCAATACCGCTGATGTGCGAATAGATAGGCTTGTCGAGCTCAATGCCCATCATCCATGGCTCATAGCAGCCACTGGCATAGACGTAGCTGGCAGGGACAATATCTGCCTTCATGATGGCTTGGTCATGGTAGATATCATGTAAGAATGCATTGAGAGCCGTGATACGCTGTTTACAGCCTGCTTCTATTTGTTTCCATTCGCTCGCGGCAATAATGCGTGGAATGATATCAAACGGAATCATACGCTCGATGTTTTTGGCGTCGCTATAGACGGTAAAGGTGACCCCTTTACGATAAAAGATATTTTCTGCTTGTTCGTTTAAATAATTGAGGGCATCCATGTTGATGTTATCAAGCCAATGGCCAACAGCTTGTGCCACTGGGCGATACTTACCCTTACTTATCTGCAATTCATCGAAACTTTGTGGTTTTTGCTCAGATTTTTCTAAAGTGTCTTTTGTTAAGGTATCTTTGGCCATCGTTGAATCAGGACTTGTGGTATCGGTTCTGGTTGCTTTAATGGACTGACTCTGACTCTGATTTGCAGATTTTTCTTTGTCTGGGTTTCCATCCTTAGACTGACTTTGAGATGCTGTTTTATTCATAAATACCTCACGTATCCTTGGTAAAGTTATACTTTATGATGAATACACTGTCTATGCTAAGTAGAGTAGCACTGGTACTGCGCCCAACAGGTAGTCTATAGGTAGTCTATCTCCTGTATGGACTATACAACGGTTACTGAGCAATATACAACAAGAGTTAAATAATAGATTTTTAAAAACTTGAACCTAATTATAATAAGTTTAACTCAATAGAAACAGGAGGAGAGAAGACGTGAAGCTACGTAGTAGGTTTTTAATGCTGGCAGGTATAGGGTTGTCAGCGACTATCAGTGTAACTGGCTGTGGTAGCAAACCACAACAAGATATCTTGCCCGCTGGTAGCACAGTGGTCGCACTTGGCGACTCATTAACCTATGGTTACGGCGCAAATCCTAAAACAGCGTATCCTACGGTGCTAGCAGAGCTAAGCAAATGGAACGTCGTTAATGCAGGCGTAAATGGTGACACTTCTGCAGATGTGCTTACTCGAGTGAATGAGATCACTGAGCAAAACCCAGATTTAGTCTTACTGGGTGTGGGTGGTAATGATGTATTGCAGCGGATTGCACCTGATACCACGCGGGCTAATATCATCGCGACTATAGATACCTTACAATCCAACAATATTGACGTTGTCCTAATCGCTGAGCCGTATCTCAGTACCAGTGCTTTGTTTGGCAAGGCAAGTGATAATCCACTGTATGAAGATATTGCGGAAGCTGAAGGCATACCTCTGTATTCTGATGGCTGGTCAACTGTACTGTCAGATGATGCATTGAAATCTGATAAAATTCATGCCAATGCGGCAGGCTATAGACAGTTCGCTGAAGGGTTGAATGATTATCTAAAAGACGAAGGGTGGGTGCATTAAACCGCAATTTAAACTACCGTTTTTAAATTTAAAAGTTTTTAAGTTTAAAGATTATGAGTAGGGCGTATGTCTGTAGTCAGTATATAAAGCAAAAAAAGCAGAGAGTTTATTGGCAAGGCTCTCTGCTTTTTAATTTTCATTTTTCTAATGACAAATAGTCGATAAATTTTATAGCCAGTTTTATAGTTTAGTCTTTTTCACTGTCACCCATAACTACTACCAAACCTTCATCGTCACCCATAACTACTACCAAACCTTCATCAGCGGCTATCTTACCTTCGCAGATATCTTTATAAACCTCCAGTAAACCTTTAACTCCATCAAGCTCTTGAATCTTTAACCACGCACTAGTTTTTGCGGTGCTATTCATGATGTAGTGTATAGAGCGTTTATTGAACTCTTCAGGGCCCCATTCTTTCATACGTTGCTGTACATGACTGGGCGCAAAAAACTGCTGGCTACGTTCTTGAATGATACCTTCGGCATGACGTGGCTCGTCCCAGTGCGTAAGGCCGACATTGCTGGTGTAGCGCATGTTATCGCCTAAGTGTCTGTGTAGACGGCTGAGCACGTCAGTATTGGCCGACATATCTACAATAACTGTCGGCTTAGTTGCATCAATCTGCTCAAGGGTGTCATAGCTAAGCACACTGTCATAAGCGTCAATTGACTGAACAAAATCTACATGACGGTTTGATGTGAGGCCGATAACGTGCGGCGCGTCTTTATCATCAGCGAGGCCATAGGCTAGGCCGATACTGGTTTTACTAGAGGCACTGATAATCAACACTTGCTCTGCACCAAACCAATCATTACCCTTCAATAGATCATGTAAGCAAAATGAGGTCAGGTGCAATACGAACAACAGCATACGCTGATCGTCATGAGCGCGGTCATAGCCTCGTTCATGATTGACGCGCTGGTATAAATTATAACCGGGTGGTAGCTCGGCACGATGGACACTACCATCAAGTAAACTGGTTTGGGTGACTCGCTTGGGTGTTATGATTAATTCATTGGCGGGCGGGAAGTAACCGAATAAGCGCTCACCAACAGGTAATGTATCACTATTTGATTCGATCACATCGCCAAATCCCCAGACTGGAATGATGCCCCATTTTTCAGGCTCGTCACCATTTGGCGGAAAAAACTGCCAATAGCGTAATTGGTCACCCATGACTGCATAAGTAATATTATTCGCAGTAAAAGCAAAGCGATCAACTTTGACACGTACTTCACCATCACCTAGGGTATGTACAGGCGTCTCTTGTAGGCGAGCTTGAGTTAGGTTTGCTTTATTGGTCTGAAATTCTTGCATGGTTATTTCCTTTTTTATTTTACTTTATGGTCATCAGGTTAAGCATTAGCAGTTTTGGCTTGACGTGCTGCCGTAATTTGCATGATTTCACCCATGAGTTTGGGCATGTTTGCAGCGGCTTTTGGTCCTGCTTCCTTTAGACGTTTAAGGATGGCTAACTCTTCAGGTGGCGTGTCTTCGCTGGCTCGTACCAATTTGGTAAAGCCATCTAATCGATTGTTAATCATCCATTCACGTAGCGCAGGCTCTTTTGACCAACGCATCTGATTCTGCATTTGTTTGACAAGGCCAACTAAAAAGTCCGTATCATGATTTGGGATTGGCACCACTTGGCACAACTCATTTTTGATGGTTTCATCATCATAACAGGCTTCAATGTGGGCGATAAATGCGGCACTAAATACAGGCTGATAGGTACGTACGGTTTGCACCACCACGGTATCACCTTTGAATACATCGTAAGTCTCTGTCACTGGTACTGCCCGTGCAGAGCAGTCGATATGCATGGTGTTGGGCGTGGTAGAAATGCTGTCCTCACCAAAATAAATCTTGTCAGTATCTAAGCGAGTCACGCGCCCTTTACGTACAATGTTTTTAACACGGCGTAACTGCTTGAGCTCATCACTACTAATGGTGGCACCATGGAACATTTGAGGGCGCACATTTGGATCAAGACGCATTAATACGCCACCTTTTTCTAAACGATCAAACAGGTCTTCGAGGTTTTCAGCATCAGCAATCGCTTCTGCCTGAGTGGCTTGTGCACCCATGGTATGAACGAAAAAATCACGAGAGGGTTGGGTGTTTTTACGATCGATCAGCCAAGCCTCTCTTGGCATAATCCACGTGATATTGTCTGGGTCAATTTGATTCTCTAGTAGCCATAAAACCGCATCTATACCTGTTTTTCCGCCACCAATGATAACGTAACCATCACGGGGTTTGGTTAGACTCGGCAAATCATTTAACGGGCCAAACTTAATACCTTCAGCAATCTCAAAGTTTGGGGTATGGGTTGCTGGTACTGAAGTTTTAAAATAAGTACCATCAATGATTTTCTTATTGACCTCAACCTCATAGCTGGTATCAGACAGTAATGATGAAAACTTACCGTCGCATTTGTAGTCACACATCGGGAAGTATTTCACGCGGCCACTTGGTAAAAACGTGTGCTTCATGACTTTATCAAAGTACGCCATGACTTCTGCGCCTGACGCCAGCTCGGACAAGCCTTTATTTAAACCAATTTTATCAATCATACCGCCGCAAAGCTCACGTGAGCTAACGCCATAAAAAGACGACGGCTGATGTAAGGTGACAAACGAATAGGCATCGTTCCAATGACCGCCTGGCTTATGATGTTTATCGACGATAATAATATTAGCATCTGTTTCTGTGAGCAGCACATCGGCAAAAGCCATGCCCACCGCGCCACTACCAATGATTAGATAATCCGTTTCTAGCTGTTGAATACTCATAGTGTCCTTACTCTAAGTTGAGTTTTCATCAACACAATCAATTCATAATTGTTTGTGCATAACAGTGTTATATACTAGAATAACACTGTTATAATTGTCAAGACATAGTGAGAATCTAATGGATGCCAGAACCAAAATACTAAACGCTGCATCTGAGCTTTTCTTAGAAGGGGGTGGGGACGCCTTGAGTGTACGCGCCATATCCAAGCGGGCAGGACTGTCCACCATCGGTATATACAGTCACTTCCAAGGTAAGCAAGGCATACTAGATGCGCTGTACATAGAAGGGTTTAATCTCGTCCGTGAAGCAATGGATGTCATTCCAGAGGGTAGAGCAAACAAAGAGCAAGTGCTAGAGGCGTGCCTAGGGTATCTCAATGTAGGCGAGAAATATGAAGCACACTATCGTCTGATTTTTGGGGAGTCTGATGCAGGATATCAGCCCTCAATCGAGGCCATTGCAGCAAGAGATAGCGCGTTTTCGAAGTTGGTTCGGGTCGCAGGTTCTTATTTATCAGAAGATGCTAGCATGACGGAACGTCGGCAAATAGCGTTAGATATCTGGGCCATCGTGCATGGTTACGTCAGTATCAGTCACCATGTTGTGTTCGCCGATGAACTGGAGCTAGATTGGAAGACGATGGCACTTCGTGTGGTTGGAGTACAGTTGGATGCCATAAAGTCTTCTTAATAACGATATTGGTATATTTGTGGCAAGTGAGTGCATGCTAGGCTGAGTTATTTCAATGTCGTAAGGTTTAAGGATAGAAAATTATGTTTGGTATCATAAAAGACTGGCGTGAACAGCGTATATTAGACAATAGCGAGTTTACCCATGCCGATTGGATGCAAGCGGCTGAGCGTATCGTGATACTCGACAGATTGAGTGTTGACGAGATGACGCATTTATTTGAGCTCGCGACATTGTTTTTGGCTAATAAGTCCATCACAGGCGCACAAGGTTTTGAGATTACCGATGCTGTCAGACAGTCTATCGCACTGCAAGCGTGTTTGCCGATCTTGAACTTAGGCCTTGATTGGTATGCTGGTTGGTTATCCATCATTATTTATATGGGCTCGTACAAAAGCAACAGCACCACGGTGGATGAGTTTGGTATCGTCCATGAAGGCACTCAGCACCGTAGCGGAGAAGCATGGCTGCGAGGGCCTGTTATTCTTTCATGGAAAGATGCCAAGCACTCAGGCGAACGTGACGGACACAACGTTGTCATTCATGAATTTGTACATAAGCTCGATATGATGAACGGCCGCGCCAATGGTTTTCCACCGATGCAACCTGATATGGATCCTGCAAACTGGACTCAGATTATGAGTCGCGATTTTGAAGATTTTCAAACACATCGCAAGTCAGGGCTTGATCGTTATGGAGCAACCAATCCTGCTGAGTTTTTTTCGGTACTCAGTGAAGTGTTTTTTGAAACGCCGCAAAAGCTGGTCGATGCTTATCCTGACGTTTATCAGATTATGGTGAAATTCTTTCGTCAGACGCCGTTATGAGTGATATTTATAGAGATGGTGACAGTAAACTGTATTCAAGACAGCATAAGCATATTGGAATTGGGGAAGCTGAGGTGGTTAACACTATAAGTGATGATGTGGCAAAAGTAGAAATCTATGAAAGTGCTGATGGAAAGGCGCAAGTAGATGTACGTTTCGAGCAGTAGACTGTCTGGCTGTCACAAGCATAAATGACCGAGTTGTTTGGTCGTGATCAATCAGTCATTTCTCGTCATATCGCCAATGCCATAAAAGATGAAAAAATCGCTGAATTTGCAATATGCAAAAAATGCATATTGCAAATTCAAACCGTCGAGTGACTTTTTACGACTTAGACGTGGTTATATCAGTAGGCTATCGCATCAAATCTCATCAAGGTGTGCAATTTAGAGCGTTGGGCAACGCAGCGACTACTTAGTACAAGGCTATACGCTCAATCAACAGCGCTTCTATAAAAACTCAAGCGAGCTACAACAAGCGCTAAAATTAATCAAAAAAATTGCCCAAAGCACCGAGCTTAAAACTGACGAAGATTGTCATTAAAAACTATACTAAAAACCATGTAGCACAAGCTGCTATATATATTTAATTGAATATATATAGCATTTATAACCAGATAGAGTAGGCTGCCAATTTAAACAAGCCTTATAGAAGTTGTCGGGCAATATTTCTATACGCTCTAAGTCGTCCATTGGTCATTGATAATCGCCACCAGATACCGCTTGCCTTGATACTCATCAAATACCAAACGCAGTATTCGCCAGTCCATACCATCATACTCATCCGTGCCTTTATAATAAAATTCTACAACATCTGATGTTTGGTATATCTGTTTTAAGTTATTGATAGAATTGCCATTATTTTTGAGTTCATTGACATTGACACTAGCGTTATTGAAATTTTTGCCACCCACCCAAGTATCCAGATAAGCAGGCAACGGCGTTACCAATAGGTCGCCAGTACCGTCTTTTTTGCCCCAAGTAAATTGAATGTTAGACTGCTGTAAATACTGTGCAAATTGCCCGCGGCTAAAGACTTTATCTGACTCAGGCCGTACATAAGCGTACATCGAAAAACGAACGCCACGTGTTGGATGGATGTCATTAGTGATTCTAGAAAAGTCCTTATTTGCCAGTGCGCGCTGTATACGTAACGCTTGCTGTCTAAGGGTTTGCTGACTGATATCAGCATTACTAGGTGTTGATGAGCTACTGGTTGGCTGAGATACAATGGCTTCGCTGGACTCAGAAGCAGACTGACAACCCGTCGCAGCTAGCGTGAATAGCAAAAAACTACTAAAGGCTAATGTCGCAGATTTTTCCTTAAAAAAAGCAGGTAATGTCATCATAAAATCATCCTTAGCACAGTTATTAGCGAAAGAAACATCACTATAAATTGTCATGGGAACTGGTAAAAAATACCATAAAAGCGCTATGTAATCGATATTTTGGTAAGTAAACCTGAATGATACGATAATACAGCAGAGTCCGAATATAGGTATGATGTAATAGTCGGTAACACTTATAGGACAAAAGCTCGCAGAGAATAAAATGCCAACATATAAATCGCTGACATTACTATTGACCATAGGACTGATGCCTGTCGGTCACGCTATAGCGGATGTATCAAAAGTAGATCAGAAACAAAATGCCATGGCTAATATCAAGATTGCGACCATCACGAAAATGTACCAACAAGATATGGATGATCAAGGTATGAGTCATCCTGTAGTGTTGCAGCAATACGCAGATGCTGACTTGCAAGCAGCCATGCAACTTGAGCAAGAATATTTTGATAAAACTCAGACGTCCTGCAATATAGATTACGATGTACTTTGGAACTCGCAAGATCCTGACTATACGCAAGACAAAAAGTTTTCAATAACTGATCAAGGATTGGTTCAGGTTAGCTTGGCACAAGGTAGCGATGTTTATTATGAGTTGTCATGTGATGACAATAATAAAAATTGCCAAGTCGCAGACGTGGTTTTAGATCGGGATGGCAAAACTTTGCGTCAGCATTTGCTTGAAAATTGTCGTTAGTAAAAGTCTATAACTAATATCAAATCCGAGTTAAGGTATCAGAATGACATGGTATAAATGGTTTTTCGCCTAACTACTAAAACCGTTGGTTTGTTTTCGCATAATGTATATTATGTTAAATAAGGTCTATTAGGTCGTAGGTTTAAGCCTTACTAACTATAGAATCATGACGATCATACATTTCTGATACTGCTAGGTATAAACATCCTACCAAACTATTTAGCTCTCACCGACTAACTCTGTCCTGTTAATTCAACCGAATCTTTTGGATGATAGTTCACGCTTGATCAGTTTTACTTCTAAACATCTCTGACAGGTATATTATTGCATCGGTCACCTAACGATTTATTAGGCGTTGAAATTTGCATGCTCTATATGATTAGCCATTAATATTCTATGCTTCGCTAAAATACTAATGGCTACGTCCAAATACGTTATTAGCTTTTTATTTGATATGATCATGGCTATTCGTCTGCGATAGTTTATTTATTATCTGTATCTGTATCTGTATCTGTATCTGTTGACTAAGTCTTCAATATAGATATGCTAATCGCCTATTTTTGATAACCATCGTTTGTGTGGCTAGATATCAACTAATATTACCAACCTATATCTAATTGCAAAAAATCAGCCAGACTTTATAACTCCTTCGAATATTTCTAATCTTATCTAGCCTTCAATCACTATGCCAAGTCACCACGTATAACATTTCAAATTTAAATCATAGACAGACTGTTAAATCATTAGAACTGACTCTATTCTCTTTTGCGTAGCGATAAATCTTATCTACCCACAAACAGTAGCCCTCTATTTATTGTTACCAAGCTATTTTTAAGATGAATGAGCTATCTATTGATATTTTTTAATATATTCAGCCTTTCGTTATATATTTTCTATAAACCCCTCAAAATTGGTGCATTCTAAATTTGCACAGAACAGTACTATGACCCTGATTTTTATATTCTGTGCGAGTACAGGAGCATGTGTTTTGTAGAGAATATGCTCAACTCCTTGCCGAATCAATCATGGAAACGATAATCGCATTTAACTATGTATCGAAATAACTGGTAGAAATGCCGTGTAACCCATTCAGCGTATGGCCTACTCACTATTTGGCCACTATGCTATAATTATCCCCAAGTGAACCTTGGGGATAATTTAATATTAAAAGTATTATTATATAAGGATTTACTAATAATAATAACGAATACCAGTGTCCATGACAGTGTCCATGACAGTGTCCAATAATTCTATAGTTTTCTACAGAAGAGACTTTTTATAAGTCATTAATCATAAACCTATCATTAACCTTAATTATCATATGACGGATGTACATTATGGCTATCGACACTGCAAACGATATCAATAAGCTTGAATGCCGAGACAAAGATTATTCTGTCAGTATCTCAGGTGTGGCTGGCCTAAGTCTGCGTATTTATCCAAATGGCAAAAAGGAATACTACTTACGTTATTCCCATCCGCATATCGAGGGCAAACGTCCTAGGATGATGTTGGGTAAGATTGAGGATGTCAGTTTCCATGAGGTTAAGTATAAAGCAGACACCATTCTTGATATGGTCGCAAAAGGCTCTGACCCTAAAGCTATTCAGCAAAAAGAGCAAACCAATAAATATACTCACCTAAAAAACGCACCATTTTATGACATTGCTCAAGCATGGCGAGAACACAAAACAGCAGGTCGCAATCAAAGTAAATCTAAAAAACCGTCATACAGTGAGTCAACCCTTAAGTTCTGGGATTTATGCCTAGGATATATGTGCCAAGAAATTGGTGATTTAAGAATGGACGATATCACCAGCGAGATGATACTAAGTGTGTGTGAGTCGATTCAAAACAATGAAAACCAAGCGACTTTCGTTGGTGCAAGCACTCGTCTGTATACTGAAAAGGTATTTTCATTCGCTGTTGCTCGAGGGTTGTGCGATAGAAATGTGGCAATTGATACCCGTGGTGAGCTTGCACCTGCCAATTCAGGCAATCACTTGCCTGCCATCACCAAGCCAGACCAATTTGCGACTCTCTTAAAGGATATGTCGAATTTTAGAGGTGCAAGTAAGATTACATTAGAGGCGATGAACTTATTACCTTACGTGTTTGTACGTAGCATCGATCTGCGCTCAATGCGTTGGGGTGACATTGATTGGGACAACAATACATGGGCATTCTCCCCGACCAAAGGCGAAGGTCGTGACGATATGGTCTCGCACTTAGTTGTTCCTTTAGCCACACAAGTAATCGCGCGATTACGAAACATCCAATCAATTACTGGGCATAAGGAACATGTATTTGCGTCGATGCGCGGTTCAAGCAATGCCTATATCAGTAAGGCGACGTTGGTACAGATATTCCACCGACTTGGATATAAAGACGTGCAATGTGCGCATGGATTTCGAGCATCGGCTAAAACCTTGCTTATGGAACAGCCTGAGCTACGCTATTCTGACATCGTCACAGAACTACAGCTAGGTCATCGAATCAAAGACACACATGGCGGGGCTTACAACAGACTCGATGAAATCGATACTAGGGTACAGATGATGCAAGATTGGGCAGATTATATAGATAATCTTCGGAGTCGTTAGAGAGTTATTTTAGAGTCAAAAACCATATTTTTTTGCACTTATTTATGGCTCTTTGAAATGTATTTTACGGAAGTTCACAGGAGACATGCCAGTAAACTGCTTAAACTGTCGACTAAAGGCGCTATGATCACCGTATCCACAGTTTAAGGAGACTTGAGTTACTGTTAGCTTATGATTCGCTAATAGTCGAATGGCATGCTCTAAGCGCATTTTTTGTACAAACTGAATGGGTGACATATTGAGCACTGCTTTGAAGGTACGCTCCAATTGCGATTGACTAAGATTTGCCAATTTCGCCAATTGGCAAATCTTAATTTTTTGATCAAGATTGTCTCGTACGTATTGATCTACGCTTGCCAACCGAGCGTGCTTACGTAATATCCGCTCGTTATCTTCATCAATATCTACTGATATACCTACCATCGCTACAATATGATTTTCTACATCATAGACGGGGGTTTTTTGCGTGATACACCATCCTAGCTGTCCTGATGCATAACTATGTAGTTCTAACTTATCAATAATCTCCCTGCCTTCCCTTAACACTCTAAGATCCTGATTGAGATAATCCTTGCCCTGAGACTCCAGAAAGACTTGTTCTGTAGTCAGTCCTATTAGTGCTTTTTTGTTTTTAAGCCCGCTACGTCTAATGAGCGTTTTACTGACTAATCGATAGCATGCTTGATCATCTTTAACAAAAAACACCACATTTTTCATAATATCAAACAGAGGCATCAATAACGATATATTGCCAACAAACTCATCAAAATTGGCTGGTTGATAAGTCTGTAGGTGTTTTGACAGTTGTTTTGTAGGTGCTTCTAATACTAACGGCCGCATCGGTATATTCCCATATAGCATCTCAAGCTTGTTGTTGAGCTTTTCAGGTATTTTAGGGTACTACACCATATTTATACTCCTAAATATCTTTATAACCTGTGCAGAAATGCGCATTTATTCATATAAAAACATCAAGACTGCTTTTCTGAAAAACGTCATTCTATATTTACGCCTTGTTCATTTATGAATAACGCTAACAGTATATTAACTCACGGATGAATCAGGTAGGCAGTCATGTTTGATACGCTTTTCACTCTTAAGATTATTGATTCGCATACTGGCGGTGAACCTACTCGTATGGTGTATGCAGGATTTCCTGAGCTTAGTGGGCAATCTATTCAAGAAAAACTTCAAGACTTCAAACAGAATTTCGATCATTTACGTCAAAGTATTATCCTAGAACCTCGTGGTAATGACGTGCTTGTCGGAGCGCTTTTGTGCCCGCCTTCTGATCCTCGTGCCACGGCTGGCGTGATCTTCTTTAATAATCATGGCTATTTAGGTATGTGTGGCCATGGCACTATCGGCGTTATTGCATCTCTAGCTTATCGACAAAAGATAACCGCTGGTGATCACTATCTAGAAACAAGCGTAGGCCTAGTTAAAGCAACCTTGCATGATGATGGTAGTTGTAGCGTCCAGAATATCCCCTCTTATCGCTACCAAAAACAAGTAGAAGTTCAAGTACCCAATATCGGTCCTATCTATGGAGATATTGCTTGGGGTGGTAATTGGTTTTTCTTAGTCAACGATCATAAGCAAGCTATTGAAGCCAATAATGTTGAGGCGCTTACTCAATTTAGCATACAGATTAAGGAAGCACTTCATAAGTCTGGAATTATGGGTGCTAACAATGGCGAAATTGATCATATAGAACTGTTTGGCAAGAGCGATCTCACCGGCACTAACAGCAAAAACTTCGTATTATGCCCTGGATCTGCCTACGATCGCTCTCCTTGTGGTACTGGAACCAGTGCCAAATTGGCTTGCTTAGCCGCCGACAATGTACTCGCACCTGGTGAGACTTGGTATCAGCAAAGCATCATTGGCAGTGTCTTTAGTGCCAGCTATCAGCCTATTGATGTGCTTAGTAATCATAACCCTCTTCATAACCACCCTATCAATACTATTATCCCCACGATCCGAGGGTACGCCTACGTATGTGCAGAGACCTCTCTCATCGTTCAAGACAGCGATCCATTCAAATGGGGTATTTCTTTATAAATACCCGTTTGTATGGCTTCTAGAACGCAACCAATCACTGCTCAGTAAGGTCAGAAAAGCGAGAGTCTCATGGACACACAAGTGTTTGATATACATATTATCGGTGGTGGCATTATCGGGCTATGTGCTGCGGTTACCCTACAGTCTCGCGGGGTAAAAGTTGCGATTTTGGAAGCCGATAAAATCGGTCGCGGTGCAACTTATGGCAACGCAGGTCACATTGCCACTGAACAGGTTTTCCCTATCGCTGATGCCAGTATCTTACGACATGTTCCTGCCATGCTACTCAACCCTGAAGGACCTCTGCGTATAGATTGGCGCTACCTTCCACGCTTAGCACCATGGGCCTTCAAGTTATTACTTAATATGCGTACCGAACCATTTGCACGCAGTCACCAAGCGCTTTTGGCATTAAATGCACAGAGCCTTCAAGCTTGGCAAGATTTTACCAAAGAGTGGCAATTACATTCTTGGGTACAAATACAAGGATCTGTATTAACCGCAGAGACGCCCAACAGCCTAAAAGTGCTGACTGAACACGGCCAACGCTTAAACCGTTTAGGGGTTTCTAACAACCTACTCTCACAATCAGCACTGACAGATCTTGAGCCTGCGTTAAAAGACAATCAATTGGGTGCTTTGTTTTTTCCAGAGACAGGTCATATCACCAATATAGAAGCCATTACCCATAAATTAAGTACTATTTTTAGATCGCTTGGTGGTCAGATTTATGAAAATTGCCGTGTTCTGAGCGCGGAAGTAATAACTGATGGTATTCGTTTGACGACGACACAAAAGCAGCTTCATGCCAGCAAAATTATGCTCGCCGCAGGGGCGCATTCTAAAGCCTTAGCCAAACAGCTAACAGGCGTCTCAGTACCAATGGATACAGAGCGAGGCTATCACCTGATGCTTCCTAACGAAAGTCAGCGTCTTACCATCCCTATTTCTAGCATGGATCGCCGCTTTATTATGACACCAATGGAAAAAGGGCTGCGCTTGGCTGGCACTGTTGAGTATGCAGGGCTTGAGGCGCCAGCAAACATGAACCGTGCGAATATGCTGTTGAAACAAGCTCAAGCAATGCTAAAGATCCCACTAGATAGTGACAGCAATACGCAATGGATGGGGTTTAGACCTTCTACAGCAGACTCACTACCTGTCATAGATAGACGTAATTCAGTCTTTTTAAACTTTGGTCATCAGCATCTAGGTCTGACCCAAGCTGTCGTAAGCGCACAGATGATCGCGGCTTTGTATTTTGGCGATACTGCCATGGTAGATCCTACTGCCTATCGTCTAAACCGCTTCAAACGTAAATCTTTTAAATAATAATCGAACATTTTATCTCTATGACAACTCATAGAACCAACAACGTCGCTAATAGCTCATGGCTTACTAACGGCTTTTACTTCCAAATAAGGATATTTATATGAACATTCATGGCGTTTTAGTCCCTATCGTTACTCCTTTCGATGTTAATGGAGATATCGATACTCAAAAGTTAACCGAACTGGTCAATGTATTCGTAGAAAAAGGCGTTACCGGAATCGTAGCTTGCGGTACAACGGGTGAATACTACACGTTCTCGCCTGCAGAGCGTGAACTGGTTTTGACCACTATCGCTGACGCTGCCAAAGGCAAAGTCACTCTAATTGCAGGTATCAACAGTTTATCGACCAATCATTCTATCGAACTTGCTCACCAAGCCAAAAACTTGGGCTACGACGGCTTAATGTTATCAGCCAATCCGTATAGCCTACCAGACCAAGACGGTATTATTGCGCATTTTGAAACCGTCGCTGATGCCACTGACTTACCTATCATTATGTACAATTTTCCAGCACGCGTCGGTGTAAGCATTGAGTTTGAAACCGTCGCGCATTTATCCAAACATCCCAATATTGTAGGTGTCAAAGAAAGCAGCGGCGATTTTAGCCATGCATTACGTATGCTACAGGCTGATTTTGAAAACTTTGAAGTGGTTTGTGGTTGTGACGACCAACCAGTAGATTTCTTCTTTTGGGGTGCTAAGAGCTGGATCGCTGGTGCGGCTAACGTATTTCCAGCAGAACAAGTCGCATTGTTTGAAGCCACACAAAAAGGCGATTGGAACCGTGCTAAAGAACTAATGACAGCCATGTATCCTGCTATCCACTCTATGGAGTCTGGAAACTATAACCAAAAAGCCAAAGCAGGCTGCATTAACGGGAGCATCAATATTGGGTCAGTACGACTACCTTTGACTGATATGTCAAAAGAAGAGACTCAGTCATTTTTAGCACTTCTGTCTTGATACATCGCACCATTCTTATCATTCCTACCATTGTATAGAAAAGGACAATCTAATGAGTATGACCACAGCACAAGTCTTCGAACTCGCCAGCAACCAACAGCTTTGGGCAGGCCATTTAATAGATACCACAGCACCAGTACCTGAGACAACACTCCCTAACTACAGCCCTATTGATAATACCTGCATAGGTAGCATTGCTAATGGAAGTCGGCAAGATGTTAATACGGCGGTCGCGGCAGCCCGAGACGCTTTTGAACATGGCGAGTGGCGACGGATGTCTCCTGCAGAGCGCAAAGCTATCATGCAGCGCTGGTGTCAATTGATGCATGAGCATATGGATGAGTTAGCTGCCCTAGATTGCGTCGATGCAGGCAAGCCTATTACAGAATGTCTCAACACTGACCTACCCGCTACGATTGAAACCTTTGAATGGTACGCCGAAACGGCTGATAAAGTTTTTGGCAAGGTTGCTCCTACTGGTGCTGATGCACTAGGCCTTGTAGTACAAGAGCCTATTGGTGTAGTGGGTGCAGTACTACCATGGAATTTCCCAGCACAAATGTATGCATGGAAAGTTGCACCCGCATTAATAACTGGCAACTCAGTCATTGTTAAACCGGCTGAATTAACCTCGCTCTCAGCATATCGATTAACACAATTGGCGTACGAGGCTGGCGTGCCAAAGGCGGCGTTGCAGTTAGTCTGTGGGCTTGGGGAAGAAGTAGGTGCGGCACTCGGTCAGCATATGGATGTTGATATGGTTTCTTTTACAGGATCAACCGAAGTCGGTCGACTGTTTCTACAGTACTCTGCACAAAGCAACCTCAAGGAAGTCGTCTTAGAGTGTGGTGGCAAAAGCCCTCAAATCGTCTTTGCAGATGCCATTATCAACGAACAAACCATCGAGCATATTTTATCCTCTGCCTTTTGGAATATGAGCGAAAACTGTAGCTGTGGTTCACGTCTACTTGTCCACTCTAGCCAAAAAGAAGCCTTGTTAACGCTATTAAAAGAAGGTCTTCAGTCTTGGAAGGTTGGTCATCCTCACAATCCCGAGGTCGCTATTGGCCCAATGATCGAAAAAGCGCATTTTGAGAAAGTAATATCACATCTCAATACTGCAAAAACGGAGGGTGCTCGTTTGATCGCAGGTGGACGTATCCACGATGAACTCGGTAGTGGCTGGTATATCGAGCCTACCATCTTTGATAATGTCAGCCCGGATATGACGCTGTTTAAAGAAGAAGTTTTTGGTCCACTTTTAGCTGTCACAAGTTTTGAAACCGAAGAAGAAGCTATTCAGCTCGCCAATCAGAGTAATTATGGGCTTGCCGCTTCCTTTTATACACAAAATATCCATCGCGCATTCCGCGTGGCATCCGCTATTAAAGCTGGTACCGTCTCGATTAATGGTTTTTCTGAGGGCGATATTACGACACCTTTTGGTGGTTATAAACAATCTGGCTTCGGCGGTCGTGACAATGGCTTAGAGGCGTTGTCCCAGTATACCCAAACCAAAACTATCTGGTTGGTGAACTAAAAACTGACATTGTCCGCTATCCACGCCCAAGTCAGCATAACCAAAAACATTACAAGGAAGTAAAGTTATGGAAAATATCATCAATACTATCGTCGGGTATATTTGGAGTGACGCCCTGGTCTATCTTGCGTTAGGCGTCGGCATATATTTTACGATTATGACTCGCGCCGTACAAATCCGTTATTTCAAAGAAATGATTAGTCTGTTGTTCGACAAACAAAGCTCATCAGCAGGGATTAGTTCCTTCCAAGCTTTCTGTATGGCGCTATCAGGACGTATTGGTGTGGGTAATATCGCTGGGGTGGCAACAGCCATCGCAGCAGGTGGCCCTGGGGCGGTATTTTGGATGATTTTCATGGGTGTGTTAGGTGGTGCTAGCGCTTTTATTGAGTCTACCTTAGCGCAGGTATACAAACATAAGGTCGGTGATCAATATCGTGGCGGCTCCCCTTTTTATATTGAAAGAGGATTAAAGCTAAAACCTTTTGCTATCATCGTCGCTATCGTGACCTGTCTATCTTACGGCGTGTTAGTGCCTGGTGTTCAGGCCAATACCATTGCGGACTCTTTTAATACAGCATTTAATATACCGCCCGTTGTAACAGGAATTATCCTTGTCGTACTCTTAGGTATCATTATTTTTGGCGGTGTAAAGCGTATTGCTAATTTTGCAGGAAAAGTCGTACCTGTCATGGCAATCGGTTATATTCTTATGATGGTGATTGTATTGGCATTTAACGCTCAAAATATCCCTGCAATGTTTGCACTTATCTTTAAGAGCGCTTTTGGTATTGATGCAGTGTTTGGTGGTATGGTTGGGACCGCAATCTCTTGGGGCGTACGCCGTGCTGTTTTCTCAAACGTTGCGGGTGCTGGCGAGGCGACCTTTAGCTCAGCGGCAGCCGAAGTATCACATCCTGCTAAACAAGGCTTAGTGCAAAGCTTCTCTATCTACATCGATACGGTGCTTGTCTGTACTGCAACAGCGCTAATGATCCTATCAACTGGCATGTATAACGTGGTGACCCCTGAAGGTGTAACCCTAGTTGATAATATGCCTGGTGTTGAAGCTGGTACGGCATTTACCCAAGCGGCTGTCTCTACTGTCTTTAGCCAGTATGGAAGTGGCTTTGTTGCGATTGCTATCTTTTTATTCGCCTTCACCTGCTTGGTTGCTTATTACTATATTGCCGAAACTACGTTGGTCTATTTGGACAATAAACTGCGCTACCCCATTCTCAAACATGTACTCAAACTGGTATTTTTAATCGTTTGTTTCACTGGTAGTGTCCAGTCGATTGGTATGATGTGGGCGTTAGGTGATATAGGGTTTGGTAGTATGTGCTACTTAAATTTCATTGCCATTTTACTGCTAAGTAAAGTTGCTCTAAAAGTTCTAAAAGACTACGACGAGCAGATGAAATTAGGTATAAACCCTGTCTTTGACCCTAGAAAGGCTGGAGTAGATAATGCGGACTTTTGGATAGAATATAGCAATGAGCATGGTCATAAAAAATCGCTCTAATAATAGTGCATTAGAGGTCTGCCAGTATCTACTAGTAAAAAATTTGCTATCAACATCAAGCAGGCCTCACCTATTTATGTTAAATTGCAAAAAACCATAAGGATATTACGTATAAGATAACCATAGTATTGTATCCACTCATTTGATAGGAAGGTTGAAGATGAAACTAGATAACAACGTACTACGTAAACGCACCAGCTTGTTGGGTTCATTATTAGGTGATGCTATTTCTCGCCAATCTGGTGAGCAGACGCTAGATACGATTGAGACGCTACGCAAAGGCTTTATTCAACAGCGCCGTGAGCCGAATGAGGCACATAAACAGCAGCTTATCGATTTTATTGCTTCTTTGGACAATCAAACCTTAAAAAACGTCATACGCGGCTTTTCTATCTATTTTTTCCTAGCCAATCTAAGCGAAGAGAATTACTTGCGTGAGCAGCGTCATGCGCAGCGTATGCAGTCTGAGCAAAGCTGGGAAGGATCATTTCGTCGTACCTTACTTGAGTGTCGTGAGCGCAATATCGAGCCTGCTCAAATGCAAGAGCTGATTGATCAGCTAAAGTTTACACCTGTATTTACGGCGCATCCTACCGAAGCGCGTCGCCGTACAACGATGAATATCTTACAAAGTCTATTCACGCATAGCGACGCTTTAAACAACGTGTCTGAAAACAGCTTCGCCTACGAGCAAGCTAAAGAACAAACGGCGCAAACGATTGATCTATTATGGTCGTCTGACGAAGTGCGCACCCGTAAGCCGTTGGTATATGATGAGATTAACAATGGCTTGCATTACTTTAATGCCAGTTTGTTCAATGCCATTCCTAAAGTGTATCGTAATATCAAAAAAGCCATTGTCGATATCTATCCAGAGCTTACAGACTATCCACTGCCTGCATTTATGAGCTTTGGTTCATGGATTGGTGGTGATAGAGATGGCAATCCTTTTGTGACTTTTGAGACCACAGAACTTGCCGTATTGATGCATGCGGATACCGTGCTGCGTCACTATCAAGTGCTACTCAAAAAACTGCGCAGACAGCTGATTCATAGTGACACTATTGTCACCGTTTCACCTGACGTATATGCCAAAATCAAAAGTTATGATGAGCTCGATCAACGTGTGTTTGACTATAACCTCGATGACTATGGCAATGAGCCATATCGTCGCCTACTCTCTATCATTCTGACTAAAGTCAAAGCCACCAATCGCCGCATCCAAAGCAAAGGCACGGACATCGAAGCTGAAAAGGACGCCTATGCCAATCCAGAAGAATTACTAGAAGACCTGCGCATTATCCGTCAAAGTGTCAATACACACGATACGGCACACAGCGATGGATTACTACTAGATGTCATTCGTTTGGTCAAAACTTGCGGCTTTCATTTGGCAGCGCTCGATATCCGTCAAGAGTCGTCATACCATGGCGAAGTGATTGCCGATATCTTTGCTAGTGCCTCCAACCTGCCTGATTATCAGACGCTAAGCGAAACCGAACGTCAAGAGTGGTTGACGCGCTTGCTAGAAAAACCAGGCACGCCGCTTATCTATACTGATAACCTGACAGACAAAACGCGTGAGCAATTATCACTGATGAATTCGGTCGCTACTCTACGCAAATTGGTGGGACAGGCTACTTTTGGTAGCTATGTTATCTCGATGACCAATAATGCTAGCCAGCTACTAGAAGTATTGCTGCTCATGCGGTTTGCAGGCTTATGCAGAATTGATGACGAAGGTCAGTTGTCTGCTGACCTACCTGTCGCACCGTTGTTCGAAACCATCGAAGATCTCAAAAATATTGATAAAATCTTGCCTGCCGTGTTAGATAATCCACTGTATCGCGGATTGCTACAAAATACCGATAACACACAAGAGATCATGCTAGGTTATTCAGATTCATCAAAAGATGGCGGCATTATTACCTCGGCATGGCAGCTTTATAGCGCACAGCAAACCATCAATAACATTGCTGAGCAATATGGTATCAAAACACGATTGTTCCATGGTCGCGGTGGTTCTGTAAGCCGTGGTGGCGGGTCAACGCATAAAGCCATTGCTGCACAGCCAGCTGGCACGCTACATGGTCAGGTTAAAGTGACCGAGCAAGGTGAAGTGCTCTATGCCAAATACGCCAATACGGATACCGCTGTATTTGAGCTCACTATGGGCATCACGGGTACACTCAAGGCCTGCTCATCAAGGTTTGTGGTGCAACCTGCTGAGCTGCCAGATTATGAAGCGCTGTTTGCACGCTTAGCAAATGAGGGTGAGCAACGTTATCGCGAGCTGACCGATCATACCGAAGGGTTTTATAAATTCTACTCCGAGGTCACCCCAGTACAAGAAATCTCGTTATTAAACATTGGCTCACGTCCTGCCCATCGCAAAAAAGGCCTGCCAAGTAAGACCACCTTGCGAGCGATTCCTTGGGTATTTGGCTGGTCACTGGCACGCTTTACCTTACCTGCTTGGTATGGCGTCGGTAGTGCGCTAGATAGTGTCAAAAAAGACGAAGCATTGATGAAAGAGATGAATCAGCATTGGCCTTTCTTTAGCGTATTTATCAGTAATATCGAGATGGCCTTTACCAAAGCCAATATGAATATCGCTGAGGCTTATAGCCAACTGTGTGATGATGAGCCGTTACGCGAAAAAATCATGACATCGGTCACCGATGAATACGCGCTGACCAATTCAGGATTAAACTCTCTGCTTGAGCAAGACTCTTTATTGTCCAATCAGCAGAATCTTGCTTCATCCCTGCAGTGGCGAGACGCTTATCTAGATCCTATTAACTATATCCAGATTGAGCTGTTGAAACGTGCTAGACAACAGGACACCCCGAACGATTTGGCACATGGCGACCTTAATGTAGAAGATCCATTAATCCGTAGTATCAATGCGCTAGCTGCAGGGTTACGAAATACTGGTTAAGGTAGCTTTTCAATAATTAGCTTTCGGATAAACAGAACGCTTATATCAATTGTCGCTAAATATTAAGGCTTCGTTCGCGAAGCCTTAATATTATTCAAAACCCTTCAAAAAATATCTCACCAGATATCAATCGCAGTTTAGTACTGCGTTGATTGATATTGCCTATTAGGTGATTCGTAATTCATTGTTTGAATAACCGATCCGAACAAGATACCGTAAAATATATTTTTACTTCATGTATATGTAGGGTCTGCTCCAATGGAAACGCCTCAATCAACGCCATCTCTAGACATCGCCGTAGCAACTGACTATCAAATAGAATCCGTTGCGCTCATTGATCACGCCATTCAAATACGCTGGAATGATGGTATTGACAGCACCTACCACTATATCTGGCTGCGTGATAACTGCCCATCGGCTTTTCATCCGCACACTGGCGAGCGTAGCTTTGATTTGCTGAGTATCTCAAAAGATATCCATCCACTATCTGTTTCTTTTAATGATACAACGCTGACGATTGAATGGTCAGAACAAGCACATATCAGCCACTTTGAACAAAGCTGGTTACGTGAGTTTGGGTATTCTAGTGCATTGGCCAAGGATCATAGCAGTCCTTATGAAAGCTGGAATGGCACGTTTATTGACCACATTCCGATGTATGACCAACACAGCATCATGACCAGTGACAGCGTTTTATATGAGTGGATGAGTGCGCTGGATAAATATGGGCTTACCATTATTGATAATATGCCAGACGACGCTGACGCTGGCATACAAACAGCCATGCGAGTCGATTATTTACGGCAGACTAATTTTGGCATGACCTTTGATGTCATATCAGAGAAGTCGCCGATTAATTTAGCTTATACCTCGCTCTCATTACCGTTGCATACCGACTTGCCCAATCAGGAACTGCCTCCAGGCTATCAATTTTTGCATTTTTTGAGCAATGAAAGTATAGGCGGCGAATCTACTTTTGTGGATGGACTAAAGGTGTTAGAAGGGTTACGAGAAGAGCAGCCTGAGTATTTTCGTTTGCTTGCCAAATATGCTATCCCCTTTCGTTTTCATGACAGCGCCCATGATATCCGTGAGCACCACCCCATCATCAATCTAGACAACTTTGGCAATATTGTCGAAATTAAATACAACGCGCATCTTGCATATGTTTTTGATTTGCCAAGTGATGTTATGTACGACTACTACCTTGCTTATCGAGAGCTAATGGCCCGACTAAAAGACAGTCGCTATAAGATTGAGTTAAAACTAGCGGCTGGTCAAATGGTGGTTTTTGATAACCGCCGAGTCCTGCATGGGCGTAACGCATTTGATGAAAACGTTGGGGAGCGTCGTCTCAAAGGCTGTTATGTTGACCGCTCAGAATTTAAAAGCCGTTTACGAACGCTTAAAAAGCAATTGGCTTAAGCCGATTCATAAGCTAGCTAAAACATGGAGCACTAAGCCCACAAAAAAGCCCCATTCCTCTTCTCTTATGTTTAGAGAGGAGAAATGGGGCTTAATATTATTCACTTATTCACTTATTCACTTATTCACTTATAGCTATCAATATAATCTTATAGTGCTAATAGTAGCCCTAATAACTGGATTCACGATATAAGGTTTTATGTGCTTCTATTCTAAAGTCTTCAGCGCTGACAGCAGGCGTTATACCATGTGCACTGTATTTAGCTTGTATAATCTTTTCTTCCTCACGAAATAGCACATTTTGCGCTTCTTGCTTGAAATCATGATAGCTAATGGCGGTGTCATCTTCATGACCGTCAATAACTATAGATTTTCTAGGTTGATTTTGGCTATTCGAATGCTGTTGTACAGTCTGATTAGCATTAGCCTCTTTAGTAATGTTGCTGACTGTTAAACCGTTATTAGTCGTCGACGCTTGAGATAGCGTGGAAGAAATACGGTTAGACATATAAAAGGCAGATATTAGAACAATACAGATGACACTGATAATAGCAAGAACAAGACTACGGGGTCTGATGCTTTTTGGCTCGATATCATTATTCACGTTTTCTGAGTCGTTCATAGTTACGTACCATATAATTCATATCATCAATGGCACAGAACCATGCCTTTTACATAATGATACGAATTTGATATTGTGTTGCAACAATTTCTAGTACGAACGCCTCGAATAAATTGATAGACGGTTATCTAACTGTCTGAAATGGTATAAAACGTAAACCATTTAATCATTGGTTTCGCGGTACAAGGTAGTCTGCGACTCTTGTCTAAAATCTTCATAAGTTATAGCAGCTTCTTCAGTAGCTATAACTGCGGCATCATTCTCTGATGTAGGAGCTTCAGAAGTTGACACTGATTCACTAACAGCTGGCAGGTCCTGTCTATTGTTGTCCAAAGTATCTTGCTGAGTAGTGGCTGGTTGCGTACTTACAGGGTCAACGCCATCCGTAGTTGTTTGACTGTCAGTAGACAGTACTGGATCAGCACTAACAGCTGGTGTACTGTCTGTCTCTACATTACCGTCAGTGCTGTTGTCTATACTATCAACCACCGAAGTAGATAAGACTCCTGAAAAAACGAGTATTAATATAATAGCAATCAATACTACTGAACCAATTACCATAGCCATCATGATTGGTTTCTTGCTTTTGATCACTTTATTGTCTATGACTGGCTCTTCGATAGCTGATTCAGACACATCCTCAATTTCTAAAGGGATGTTTAAAGAATCATCATCTGATATCTCAGTTATGACAGATTCACTATGGTCAATCGTAGAGGGTGACTCTGTTTGATTACTACTATCTATATTGTTGCGATCTATATATTCTGGGGCCTCTGTATCTGAACTGACATCATTGACATCATTGACATCGATACTAATACTGTCGCTATCGTTAGCGATATTCAGCACATTATTTTCAGATATATTTTCAAATACTACATTTGTATCTGAAGCTTCAGAGGTAGTGTTTGCTGCTGTAGCATTTTCTGTTTCTAGCAATAACTCTTGCTCACTGCTTTGATCTTCAAACAGTTGCAACTCTTCTGTGCTCAAGGGTTCGAAAGCGGCAAGGTTCTTTGCACTTTCTAGTGTTTCAAACGCAGCCTGATCGTTCTCTTCAGAACCATGGACTCGATTGATAAAGCGTTCGTAGATGTCATTATTATTACGCTTACGCGATTTTTGGTCAATAATTCTAGCCAATTTTTCATCAAAATCGGTGCCAGCGTCTTTTTTTTCGTCGCTCATAGAATAATACCAAACCAGTTTTTCTACTGGTGTTAAATGATTGCTAGAATGAATTTTCTTACTATAGTGTAACAGTGTTATTAGCCAACAATATAGTTGCTCGACCTATTATCTTCAAGCACAATTTATGGGATAGCGCTAATATTGATAAGAACTATTCTAAATAATATGATAAATCAACCTTAAGAACTGTTCTATGTAGAGATAGCATAGACTATGACAGGCTCAATAGTATGGATTTAAAACAGCTTAATGCGTTTATCGCGGTTGCAGATTTGCGCAGCTTTAGCGCTGCCGCCACCAAAACAGGACTGTCACAGCCAAGCCTGAGTCGATTGCTAAAACAGTTAGAGACTGATATGGGCGTGGTGCTTATTGATCGCTACCACAGGCCACTACATTTGACTGAAGCGGGTAGTTTTTTCTACGATAAAATAAGCACCATACTGACCGAGATTGAAACTGTGACTAGTATGACTCAGCGTCTATCAGCACCCAGCAGCGTTTTAAATATAGGTTTTGTGCCCTCAGTGCTATACGGCCTGCTGCCTGAAATAATTGCCATGCTTAAACAGTTCAGCCCTGATATCGACGTTAATTTAAAAGACATTAGCTCATATCAACAAATGGATGCCCTGAAGTCTGGTGAGATTGATGTTGGTTTTGGCCGATTTGCCCATCAAGACCCATGGATTCAGCAAATCCTGCTACGTCATGAACGCTATGTGGTGGCATTGCCAAAATCACATCCGCTTGCCAATGTACGTAAGCAACGCTTGATAGACCTAGCGAACAATCGCTTAATTTTATACCATCAAACACATTTGCCAGTCTCGTCCACGGTGACGACAGAAACAGCAACTCAAGCGAACGACAAGCTGTCTACAAGTAGAGTCAACCGTGCTGCTGCTCATGAAGCAGCATCTAACGAGCCTATTACTGAGCCTTTACTACATCTATTTGCGCAATATGGTATCTCGCCTTTTATGACCACGACAGTCAGCGATTTGCAGGTAGCATTGGGACTGGTCGCGGCAGGCGAAGGCATTACATTGGTGCCTGCCAGCTTGCAAACCGTACGTACGGAACAGATCAGCTACCAACGTTTGGTTCATGAAAATGTCACCTCCCCTATTTATTTACACACCCTCAAAGACTTTGTACACCCAAAAATACCTGACTTGCTCACAGCCATTTATCACGTCTACGAACAGCGCGGCATCACTTATCGGCAGCAAAATTTTGTGTCACAGGCCTAAATGGGCAGATATCCGATGAATATTGTGTTATAAAGAACCGCCAAAAATAATTCATTTTAAATATTGATATTATTTTATAATTATGCTAACTAACAAGAATAGCAATGCAAACAAATAGTAATAATAACTAGAATAATCATTCTCCTAGACAGTGTTGGTGTGATAAAGTCGATACGATCTAAATCGTTTTATATTTAGACGGTTTATAGGACGTTCTTTTCTGATCATTGGCAAGCTGACACAGGTAAGTGATAATTTGCTGTTTTAACCATTTCGAGGTATTCATGTCCACACAACAACTCAACAACCCAAGTACCCCTGACGATAGCGTTGCCTCGCAACAAGAGGGCTTTAGCTGGCGCATCTTTGGCCCAGGCATTTTGATGGCAACTGCTGCCATTGGTGGTTCACATTTGATTTCATCAACACAGGCGGGCGCTATCTATGGCTGGCAATTGGCTATTATGATTGTATTGGCCAACGTGTTTAAGTATCCGTTTTTTCGCTTTGCAACTGACTACGTCTACGATACTGGCGAGAGTTTGATTGCAGGCTATGCCAAACGCTCAAAGGTATATCTTTGGGTATATTTTATTCTTTCTATCTTGTCAGCGGTTATTAGTACGGGTGCGGTTTCACTTATTGCGGCCGTAATTTTGGGCTTTATGTTGCCAGCCTCACTTGGTCTGTCGACAATGGCGTTATCTCTCATTATCGTCGCGGTCTCTTGGTTCTTTTTGATTGCAGGGCATTATAAGTTGCTCGATGGTGTGACTAAGTGGATTATGATTGCGCTTACCACGGCAACCGTTGCTGCAGTTATCATTGCTGCTGGCAAGCCAACCGTTATGGCAGTAGATTTTGTGGCGGCCTCTCCTTGGAATTTAGCCACGTTGGGCTTTATCGTAGCACTCATGGGCTGGATGCCAGCACCGCTTGAGTTTGCTGCAATTACCTCTATGTGGACCTCTGCCAAAGTCAAAGCGGATCACACCACGCATAGCCAAGGCTTGTTAGATTTTAACGTTGGCTATGCAGTATCAGCGATATTGGCGTTGTTCTTCTTATCGTTAGGTGTGTTTGTCCAGTACGGATCAGGACAAGAGATTGAGTTGGTCGGCGGTGCTTATATCAACCAGTTAATCAATATGTATACCGCAACCATTGGTGAATGGTCGAGATTGCTGGTCGCTTTCGTCGCCTTTATGTGTATGTTCGGCACAACCATTACCTGTGCTGATGGCTATGGACGCGCTAATGCTGAATGCTGGCGCCTGCTAAAAGGTGAAAGCGAAATCAATAAAAAGCAGATCGCTTTTTGGACGACCTATGCTATCGGTGGTGGTCTAGTAATTATCACTTTCTTCACAGGACAACTAGGCGCTATGCTTAAATTTGCCATGATATCGGCGTTCGTCTCTGCGCCTATTTTTGGTTGGTTAAACTACTCATTGGTTAAAAAGCATAAGAAACTGTCAGCAGGTATGAATGCTCTGTCTATCGCGGGTCTAATATTCTTGGCAGGCTTCGCATTATTGTTCTTGGCTAATCTTGCAGGTCTATTTGCTTAAGCTTTTGCTTACTATAAGACTCAGCACTTAACAATCTTATTTAAGCGAAACATAAGCCCTAATAGCCTAGCTGTTGGGGCTTTTTAATGAGTGTAATTATATCAATAAAGCAAGGCAGCTTTAGTAATTGTAACTAAATGTAAAAAATAGACGATTCTAAAAGCTATGATTTTAAGCAATATGAATACTTATCATAGGAAATTACCAATAACTGCATAATGCTATTTGAATTATGAATAATATTATAAATACTACATTTAATTATTATTGAAACTAAATACTAACTGATAACCCAAACTTTTCAGGCATGAATAATTGAGTATAATCAGCTACAACAATTAGAATATTTTCCCTCTATGCAAGGACAATCATATGACTTCATCTTCAGCAGGCGCGCGCTTTCGCAATGCCCTCGTTCAAAAAAATGATAACAACCAACCATTACAGATTGCAGGCGCTATCAATGCCTATACAGCGATGATGGCGACCCAAGTTGGTCACCAAGCGTTGTATCTCTCCGGTGCTGGCGTGGCCAATGCGTCATTTGGTTTACCTGATCTCGGTATGACCAGCCTTGATAACGTACTAGAAGATGCTCGCCGTATCACTGATGCAGTCGATACCCCATTATTGGTTGATATTGATACAGGCTTTGGTGGTGCGTTTAACATCGCCCAAACCATCAGAAAAATGGAAAAAGCAGGCGTCGCGGCAGTACATATTGAAGACCAAGTGGCGCAAAAACGTTGTGGCCATCGCCCTAACAAGGAAATTGTTAGTATCTCAGAGATGGTTGATCGTCTAAAAGCGGCATTGGACGCAAAGACTGACCCTGACTTTGTAGTGATGGCTCGTACAGACGCCTTATCGGTAGAAGGTTTGGACGCTGCTGTGGAACGTGCCGTCGCATTTCAAGAAGCGGGTGCAGATATGATCTTTGCAGAAGCGCTAACCGATATCGAGATGTATCGTAAGTTCACTGATGTACTCGATATTCCAGTACTGGCAAACATGACAGAGTTTGGTCAGACAGATCTATATACCACTGATCAGTTGTATAGTGTGGGTGTTGAGATGGTGCTATATCCACTATCCGCTTTCCGCGCTATGAACAAAGCAGCATTGAACGTTTATCAGCATTTGTTAGATGATGGTACACAAGACAAAGTCGTCGATACCATGCAGACTCGCATGGAGCTCTATGATTTCTTGAACTACCATGAGTTTGAGCAGACACTAGACAAGCTATTTGCTGATAATAAGTAGTTAATAACTAATAATTACCAATTAGCAACGCCGAAACGGTAAACCACCTTTGTGGACTTTATCGTTTCAAAACCCGTCTTTATTTACCTTTAGGTTATTTATGCCATTTTTTACTGCTCATACGGTTGTTAAATCCTCACTACTTAGTAGCACGCTAGCGGCGCTGTTATTCATGACGGGCTGTGATAAAACACCAGAAAACGTCGACGATACTACCAGTGATACGAGCGAGACTGTTGTTAGCGAAAGCGAAACTGCGCCATCAGAGACTGATGCTCAAAATGACTTGATCATGACGACGATTACGTTAGATACCGTCAACAGCCTATTGTTTGCACCAATTATCAATAGCGGCGCGCTCAGTGAAGAGCAAGTCAGCTGCCTCGAGTCACGCGACAAAGATTTGGGTAAAGCGGAAGTCGATCGTTTTTATAAGAGTCAGTTTACCGATGCAGAGTTAAAAGAATTAGATGACTTTTATACGTCGGATGTAGGTAAAAAACTGCTTGCTTTTGGCAATGAGCAATTGCGCGTCATGAATGGCGAAGAAGTAGCAACGCCTTTGGCTGACCCTACCCCAGAAGAAATGACTGAAATTCAGACATTTATGGAGTCACCACTGGGTGCCAAGTATATGAAGATCAATAATGCTGAAGGCGAAGGCAGCGCGATGGAAGTCTTAAATGGCCCTATTGAAGCTGAATTTGAGCGTTGTAACGTCGATTTAGACGGTCCACAGCCTGAACAGCCTGCATAACGCTAAACTGGCGCTATAGTCAGTCATTAACCAATAAACTTATTATCAGAAACACCGTTTTCACTCAAAAAAGCTACCAACAAAAGGAATGTAAACATGGCAGCACAGAAAGAACTTTCAGGCGCAGGTCTACGTGGACAAGTCGCTGGTAAAACCTCTCTATCTACCGTTGGCAAATCAGGCTCTGGTCTGACCTATCGCGGTTATGATGTATCAGAACTGGCAGATAAGTGTATTTTTGAAGAAGTGGCATATTTGCTGTTATACGGCAATTTGCCTACTCAAAGCGAGCTTGACGCCTATCAAACTAAGCTCAAAAGCTTACGCGGCCTACCACAAGCATTAAAAGACGTACTTGAACGTATCCCAGCTGATGCGCATCCAATGGACGTGCTACGTACTGGCTGCTCTATGCTTGGCAACCTTGAGACCGAAACCGATTTTGCTCAGCAAAACGATCAAACTGACCGTATGCTAGCGGCCTTCCCATCGATTATCAATTATTGGTATCGTTTTACCCACGACAATGTACGTATCGAGACCGATACAGATGATGCCACTATTGGTGGTCATTTCTTACATTTGCTCAAAGGCGAAAAACCAAACGAGCTGCACGAAAAAGTAATGAACGTCTCGCTTATCCTTTATGCAGAGCATGAGTTTAACGCGTCGACCTTTACCGCTCGTGTGTGTGCATCTACCTTGTCTGATATCCATTCTTGTATCACTGGTGCCATCGGTTCACTACGCGGTCCATTGCATGGCGGAGCGAATGAAGCAGCGATGGATATGATTGAAGGTTTTAGCTCACCTGATGAGGCTGAAGAAGAAATGATGGGTATGCTGGCGCGTAAAGACAAAATCATGGGCTTTGGTCATGCGATCTATAGCGAGTCAGATCCGCGTAACGTCGTGATTAAAGGCTGGGCTGAGAAACTGGCCGCTGACGTGGGTGATGAAGTGCTATACCCCGTCTCGGTACGCTGTGAAGAAGTGATGTGGCGTGAGAAGAAACTGTTTTGTAATGCTGACTTTTTCCATGCATCTGCCTATCACTTCATGGGTATCCCAACCAAACTGTTCACCCCTATCTTTGTCTGCTCACGCTTGACTGGTTGGGCAGCCCACGTGTTTGAACAACGTGCCAATAACCGTATCATTCGTCCAAGTGCAGAATATACCGGTGAAGAGTTGCGTCCAGTGCCAGATATGAGTGCTCGTTAAACGGCTGTTATTTAGCAATTATTAAGATGATTTGTGCTAAGTAATCTTATCAGCTAGCGGCAGTGCTAGCTGATATAGGTATGATGATTGAGCCTTGCTATGAGTTTTTCAGGTTTAATCGTCATACGCTTATTACCCTTTATATAAACCATACCTTTTTAATATCGCTTCTTTAGCAAAGCCTACAAAAGCAAACGATGATTTTGCTAAAGGAATGAATTTTTACCTAATATCCACGCTTAACTACTTATTATAATTAGCCAACAGCCAAAGGTGACTTATGGACAACGCCCTAGTACAACCAATGAACGAACAATTCAAAAAGCCACTTCCCGGTACTGATTTGTATTATTTTGACACCCGTGAGGCCGTCGAGAGCATCGAAGCAGGCGCGTATGACAAGCTACCATTTTGCTCAAAAGTATTATGTGAAAACCTAGTACGCCGTTGCCCACCAGAAGAGTTGACCGATGCGCTGAAGCAGCATATCGAAGGCAAGCAAGATCTAGACTTTCCTTGGTACCCTGCCCGCGTCGTTTGTCATGATATCTTGGGTCAGACGGCCTTTGTTGATTTGGCAGGATTGCGTGATGCCATCGCTGAGCAAGGCGGTGATCCGTCCAAGGTAAACCCTATCGTGCCAACTCAGCTTATCGTTGACCATTCATTGGCCGTTGAGCACGCAGGCTTTGAAGAAAACGCTTTTGAGAAGAACCGCGCGATTGAAGAGCGCCGCAACGATGACCGTTTTCACTTCATCAACTGGTGTCAGTATGCCTTTGACAATGTGAATGTCGTACCGCCTGGTAACGGCATCATGCATCAGATTAACTTAGAGAAAATGTCACCTGTCGTACAGGTCGTGCACAATAAAGCGGGTGAAGAAGTCGCGTTTGCCGATACGTTGGTCGGTACGGATAGTCACACGCCGATGGTCGATGCCCTAGGTGTGATCTCAATCGGTGTCGGCGGTCTAGAAGCCGAAAGCGTGATGCTAGGTAACCCGTCATATATGCGCCTGCCTGATTACGTTGGTGTTAAATTAACAGGCAAATTACAAAAAGGCATTACCGGTACGGACTTGGTACTGGCAATGACTGAGTTCTTACGTGATGCAGGTGTGGTCTCTACTTATATTGAATTCTTTGGTGAAGGTGCCCGTCAGCTGACCGTTGGTGACCGTGCATCAATCTCTAATATGACACCTGAATATGGTGCCACTGCTGCGATGTTCTATATCGATGAGCAAACTACTGACTATCTACGACTGACTGGTCGCAGTGAAGAGCAAATCAAATTGGTTGAGCAGTATGCCAAGCAAACTGGCTTATGGGCTGACGGCATGGAAAAAGCCGAGTACGCACGTGTGCTTGAGTTTGATCTGTCATCAGTCGGTCGTAATATGGCAGGCCCGTCGCGTCCACATGCCCGCGTATCAACTGATGATTTGGTTGCCAAAGGTATCGCCCACGCGCCCGATCAAAAACTACCAGAGCCAAAAGATGGTCTAATGCCAGATGGCGCCGTGATTATTGCTGCGATCACCAGCTGTACCAACACTTCAAACCCACGCAACATGGTTGCCGCAGGCTTAGTTGCTCGTAACGCCAATGCCAAAGGATTATTACGTAAACCTTGGGTGAAGTCATCCTTAGCGCCTGGCTCAAAAACCGTCAAAATGTACCTAGAAGAAGCAGGTCTGATGCCAGAATTGCAAGAGATCGGCTTTGACGTGGTTGGCTTTGCTTGTACGACCTGTAACGGCATGAGCGGTGCATTAGACCCTGATATCCAGCAAGAAATCATTGATAATGACCTATTTACCACGGCGGTATTATCAGGTAACCGTAACTTTGACGGTCGTATCCATCCGTATGCTAAGCAAGCATTTTTGGCATCGCCGCCGCTTGTTATTGCGTATGCCATCGCCGGTAATATTCGCTTTGATATCGAAAAAGATTCATTGGGTAAAGACCAAAACGGCAATGACGTCTATCTAAAAGACATCTGGTTTGATGATGATGAGGTTGATGCCATCGTCGCTGCTGCTGTGAAGCCTGAGCAATTCAATGCTGTATATATCCCAATGTTTGATGAAGCCAAAAAAGACACAGGTAAGGCGTTAAGTCCACTATATGACTGGCGTGAAATGACCACTTATATTCGCCGCCCACCGTATTGGGAAGGCAAAATGGCAGCGATGAACAAACTAAAAGGTATGCGTCCATTAGCAGTGCTTGGTGACAACATCACCACTGACCATATGTCACCGTCGAATGCTATTCTTGGTGCATCGGCAGCTGGCGAGTATTTAGACACTATGGGCTTGCCTGCTGAGGACTATAATTCATATGCGACTCATCGCGGCGACCATTTAACCGCGCAACGTGCCACCTTTGCCAATCCCAAACTGTTAAACGAGATGGTACTCGACGACAGCGGTGAAGTCATCCAAGGATCACTGGCGCGCGTTGAACCAGAAGGTCAAGTCATGCGTATGTGGGAAGCAATTGAAACCTACATGAACCGTGAGCAGCCGCTCATCATCATCGCAGGTGATGGCTACGGTCAAGGCTCAAGCCGTGACTGGGCTGCCAAAGGTGTGCGTCTCGCTGGCGTGGAAGCCGTTGTCGCTGAGGACTTTGAACGTATTCATCGTCAAAATTTGGTAGGTATGGGTGCGCTACCTCTACAGTTCGAAGCAGGCACCAATCGTCATACGCTAAATATCGATGGTACAGAAACCTTCGATGTAACGGGCGAAGTCTCTGCTGGCGGATTGATGACGTTAGTGATTCATCGTACTGATGGCACCACTACTGAGACGCCAATTATCTGCCGTTTAGATACTGCTGACGAAGTAAAAATGTACAACGCAGGCGGTATGCTACAGCGTTTTGCTAAAGAGTTTATCGAAGGTACGCTCGATATTGTCTAAGGCTATCCTGTAGTTTTTAGTGTGATAAGCAGCAAAGTATAAAAGTCGCCGATGTTGTATAACTTGTTTATATGATATCGGCTTTTATTTGCTAATGTTAAAGCTTGGTTCAAAACATGGTTTGCACGCTACACACTGAGCCTTCTTACTTATATCTTAATATTGAAAAATAGCTAAATATTGAGTTTGCTTCACCAATAGCGTAATATGTACGATATATTGTACAAGTTATGAAGTATGTCGTGAGAGGAGTAAGCCATGAGAGTTGTTAGTTTTTCAGAAGCCAGAAAGCACCTAAAGTCCGTCTTAGATACGGTAAACGATGATGCCAACGCCACTATCGTAACCCGCCGTGACGCTGATGATGCGGTTGTGATGTCGCTTGATTATTACAATAGCCTGATGGAAACCGTCTATTTGCTCAAATCTCCTGCCAATGCGGCGCACTTAGCGGAATCTATTGCCCAATATAAAGCTGGCAAGACCGTTACGCGTGAGCTAATTGATACGGCAGAAGATAGTGATAAAAGTAATGGTAGCATCGATAATAATGAACATACGGATAGCGATATTGAAAGTGCTTGAACTCAAAGACTGTAATCCATTCAAAGGAAAAGGGTCTAACAATGAGTGAACAACTAGCATGGACAGACGCTGCGTGGAAAGACTATCTGTACTGGCAAACACAAGATAAGAAGACACTCAAGCGTATTAACAAACTCATCACCGAATGTAAGCGTAATCCGTTTGAAGGCATTGGCAAGCCTGAACCCCTAAAAGAAAACCTATCTGGATTTTGGTCAAGACGCATCGATGACGCCAATCGGTTGGTATATGCCGTCGATGATAACTATCTGACGATTATCTCTTGTCGCTATCATTATTAACGAGCGTTCTTAGTCATGTATGTTTACTTGCTGATGGCAGCATACCCAATCTTATAACAATATAAAAAGGACTTAATACAGTGGCCCAAACCAATTCTCAATCAAAAGCTTCTTTCGCCCCGCAAATCCCCATCCCTGCCACCTATATGCGCGGCGGCACGTCAAAAGGCACGTTTTTTAAATTGTCTGATTTACCTGAGCGCTGCCAAGTTGCTGGCGAGTCGCGTGATAAGTTTTTGCTGCGCGTCGTCGGTAGCCCAGATCCTTACGGTAAGCAGATCGATGGCTTAGGCAATGGCAGCTCTAGCACATCAAAGACCGTTATCTTATCGGCCTCTGACAGACCAGATCATGACGTGAATTATCTGTTTGGACAAGTTAATATCGCCAAGCCGATGATTGATTGGGCGGGTAACTGTGGTAACTTAACTGCAGCCGTCGGTGCCTGTGGCATTAATATGGGTCTAGTTGATGCCGACAAAATTGCTAATAGTATCGATGACAATGCTGAAAGCGGGATTTGTGAAGTGCGTATCTGGCAAGAAAATATTGGTAAAACCATTATTGCCCATGTGCCAGTCTATAAAGATGCAAATGACAAAGTACAGGTTCAAGAGACAGGTGATTTTGAATTAGACGGTGTCACCTTCCCAGCAGCTGAAGTCAAAATTGAGTTTATCGATCCGGTTGATGCCACCAGCGACATGTTCCCGACGGGCAATTTGGTCGATGACTTTGATGTGTCAGGCTGCGGTCTAGAGGCTGATAGCGTCAAAGCTACTTTCATTAGCGCAGGTATCCCAACCATCTTTATGAAAGCTGAAGATTTAGGCTTTACGGGTACTGAATTACAAGGCGATATCAATAGCGATGGTGAGCTACTTGCCAAGCTTGAGAAAATCCGTGCCACAGGCGGCGTGGCGATGGGATTATTTGAAGACGTGAGCGAGGCACAGACCAGCCAACACATTCCTAAAGTCGCTTGGGTTGGCGCAGCACAGAGCTATATCGCCTCTAGTGGTAAGTCGGTCGATGCAAGCGAGATTGATTTAGTGGTACGTGCTATGAGTATGGGTCAACTGCATCATGCCATGATGGGTACAGCAGCCGTCGCTATTGCCGCCGCGGCAACCACACAAGGTACGCTTGTTAACAAGGCTGCTGGCGGTGGTGAGCTTAATGAAGTACGTTTTGGCCACCCATCAGGGACATTACTAGTCGGTGGTAAGACTGAACTGGTCGATGGACGCTGGCAAGCCAAAAAAGTGTCGATGAGTCGTTCAGCAAGGCGTATCATGGTTGGTGAAGTTTTTGTGCCTTCGGATGCGTTTTAAGCGTCGTCATGGCTTATTTTAATTTGCGATAGAGTTTTATGCCGACATCTCCCCAACCACGCCGCGCACAGTTAGACAAAAAACCGCCAGTCGAGAAAAAAGAACGGCGGGCGCTGCTGTGGGATATCCTCAAAAAACTGGCGGTATTTGCTAAGCCTTATCGCTTGCTTATCATCGCCACCTTAGCGCTGACTGCTCTAGGCTCCTTTACCGCGCAAGTTAATGCCTTTGTACTACGTTATGCCGTTGATACCTTGACCGAAGTCGCTACCCTCGCTGAGCCTTGGGAAGCTGGCGTGCGCATGCTGACCATTATCAGTGCGGTACTCTTAACCAAAGAGATATTATCGATATTCATCTCGTTTGGGCAACGCTTCTTCGGCGAAAAGATTCGTATCAATCTATCACGTGATTTATCGCAAAAAATCATTGAGCGCATCTTGACCTATCGGATGGCATTTTATACCAGTAGCGAAAACGACAGCGGCAAGTTGCAAACCCGTATTGATTATGGCGTCAGCAGCTTAACCAGTTTAGTGCAAAACTTCTTTATCGATATGCTACCGCTGTTTGCCAATGCAATCGTGGCGCTTATCATCATGTTTTCGACCAATTTTTGGGTTGGCTTGGTCGGTCTTATTATCATTCCCATTTACTTTTTTATCAGCCAAAAACAAGCGCGGCGTCTACAAGGGTTTCGTCGGCAGATGCGTGGCTATAGAGAAGCCAAAAGCGGTTTGGTAATATCTTTGATCAATTCGATCAGCGTGGTGAAATCCTTTGTCCGTGAGTCGATAGAAGCAGAAAAGCACTTAGCCATTCAAAAGGAAATGACCGATAATCAGCTGCGTATTCGCAGTATTGGTTTTGTTTATGATGCTATCAAAACCTTTATCGAGCAGATTGGTGTGGTGGTTATTATCTTGCTCACCGCTTATTTTGTCCTACAAGGTGAGATGACCATTGGTATGATTTTGTTTCATGTCATGCTGTTTCAAAATGTCGCCGCCCCTATCCGTCAATTACACCGCATCTACGACCAGATAAATAATGCATTGACCTATGCCGAAGGGTTTTTTGATATTTTAGAAGATGACAGCCAAGTCGAGAGCATCGCTGGTATCAGTAGCGAAAACCTCAAAGGTCATATCGAGCTTAAACATGTCGATTTTACTTATCCTAATGGCACGCAAGCGCTAAAAAACGTCAGCTTTACCATCAAGCCTAATCGTATCACCGCGTTGGTTGGCCTTTCTGGCGCAGGAAAGAGCACGATTATCAATCTATTGGTCAAGTTCTATGCCCCAGACGCTGGCACGATTTGCCTAGATGGGCATGATTTGGCTGACTGTAATACCCATGAGTTGCGTCAGCGCATCGGCCTAGTCCTACAGAGTAATCATATTTTTTCGGGTACGATCAGTGAAAACATCCGTTATGGGGATATGAATGCCAGCGAAGATGACATCATCGTGGCTGCAAAAAAAGCCTCTATCCACGAGCAGATCATAGGGTTAGCTGATGGCTATGAGAGCACTGCTAAGTCATTATCAGGTGGTCAGCAGCAGCGTATTGCGCTGGCAAGGATGTTTTTAAAAGACCCACCTATTGTGTTTTTGGACGAGCCAACAGCCAGCCTCGATGCCATTGCCAGCCAACAGGTCAAAAAAAGCCTTGATCTGATCAAAAAAGACCGTACCGTCATTATGGTCTCGCACAATATTGCCCAAATCATCGATGCCGACGATCTCGTAGTGATAGAAAATGGCGAAGTGGTTGAGACAGGTACCCACGAGGTACTTTATGCCCAACGCGGCAAATACTTTGAAATCTTTAGCGCTATGTCTGATAGCCTAAACTTAGATAAAATCAGCCAGACCCTAAACGGTTAGGAATGGTTAATGCCTGCCTAAATCGTTATAATGCTAATCTTTTACTGCCTATTGCCAGAAGCTAGCCCATTATGACTTGTGAATTTTCTCTAAAAACCTTTGACGAGCTGACCTCAGTTGATCTTTATCATATTTTAAAGGCGCGCTCGCAAGTGTTTGTCGTCGAACAAAACTGTGCCTATCAAGATATGGATGAAGTGGATTTTGATTGCTTGCACCTAATCGCTCATCAAAACGCAGCATTGGTGGGCTATTGCCGTATTATCCCACCTGAGTTTAATAAGCTAAAATCCAACCTATCAGTAGCTGATCCTGCGATTAAGACCAACCACACTGCGATGCCTGCTATCGGTAGAGTGCTTGTGCTATCAGAGCATAGAGGTGATGGTCTGGCACGGCAGATGATGAATCAGGCTATTGCACAGTGCCGCAAAAAGTATGGTAAAAAGCGCCCGATTATTATCTCGGCACAGGTTTACTTGCTTAGCTTTTACGAGTCGTTAGGTTTTGTACCTGAAGGCGATCACTACCTCGAGGACAATATCGAGCATGTAAAAATGGTGCTATACGTTGCAAAGAAAAATAAAATCAAAAAAGAGAGCACAGACACCGCGTCAACCACGACTAAAGTGTTAAGTTTCCTGCTGTTTATCATGGCCGCTTTGTTTGTTTTAGGTCTGTTGTACTTAATGATTTAGATCGCTGCTAACGTCTTAATTCTTAACATAATTCAAATTGGTTGTTCCATATTGAGTATGCTACTTTTAAATGATGATTCCTTTAAAAGGATGGCTGAGCCAATCAGCTCAGTCTCAGTCAAGGAAGTAGTACACTCAGGATGAGGTAACAACCATGTCAACTACCAATTCAAATATTAACGATGCGACGGTAGAGAGTAACGTCCGTCCAGAATATGACGATGAAATTCAAAAAATCGCCGATTACGTTCTCGATTATTCAATAGACGAGCAATCCCCAAACCCTACTGATTCATGGAATACCGCGCGCCACTGTCTAATGGACACGCTTGGCTGCGGTCTATTGGCCTTGCGCTTCCCTGAGTGTACCAAGCACTTGGGGCCTGATTGCCCCGATCAAATAACGCCGCATGGCGCTCGCGTCCCTGGCACCTCCTATAGACTAGATCCTATCAAAGCCGCTTTTGATATTGGCTGTATGGTGCGCTGGCTTGACTATAACGATACGTGGCTTGCCGCCGAATGGGGCCATCCTTCTGATAATCTGGGTGGTATCCTGGCGGTCGCCGACTATATTAGTCAGAAAAATATCAGCCAAGGACAAGCACCATTAACCATGAGAGCAGTGCTTGAAGCCATGATCATGGCGCATGAAATTCAAGGCGTACTGGCACTAGAAAACTCATTCAACCGTGTGGGGCTCGATCATGTATTTTTGGTCAAGTTGGCTTCAACAGCAGTCGTCGCCAAACTTTATCAGCTACCACGTGAGCGCATCATGGCAGCGATTTCACAAGCCATCGTCGATGGTCAGGCACTGCGCACCTATCGTCATGCACCCAATGCTGGCAGCCGAAAATCATGGGCAGCAGGTGATGCGACTAGTCGTGCGGTACGTCTGGTCGATATAACGGCACGTGGTGAAATGGGTATCCCTGGCGCATTAACCGCACCGCAGTGGGGATTCTATGATGTGCTATTTAGCCATACCAATAAGGATCTAGCGACCAAGCCTGAAGGCGAACGTCGTTTTAAATTCCAGCGGGATTTTGGTAGTTATGTGATGGAAAACATCTTATTTAAAATAAGCTTTCCTGCTGAGTTTCATGCTCAGACCGCTTGTGAAGCCGCGGTCATTTTGCACCCACACGTAAAAGACAGAATTGACGATATCGACAAAATCGTTCTAATCACACATGACTCAGCGATTCGCATCATCTCAAAAGAAGGCGCGCTTGCCAATCCGGCCGATCGTGACCACTGCTTGCAGTATATGGTGGCTGTGCCGTTATTGACAGGCGATCTGATGGCAGAGAACTACGAAGATGACTATCACGAACAGCATTTGTCAATCGATGAGCTGCGCAGCAAGATGGTTGTAGAAGAAAACGCGCAGTATTCAAAAGACTATCATGACCCAAGCAAGCGCTCTATTGCCAATGCCATTCAAGTATTTTTTACAGATGGCAGCAGTACAGAAAAAGTGGCTGTTGAATATCCTATCGGCCATAAACGTCGCCGCGCCGAGGGCATTCCTGTACTGGAAGCCAAATTCCGCGCCAGTCTAGCCACTCGTTTTATCGAAAGTCGCTGTCAGCAGATTATTGAGCTATGCGACGATCAAGAAAGACTGGAGCAGACGCCTGTTAATGAGTTTATGGCGCTGTTTGAGGCATATTAGATTTATGGCTCACCAGTATGTACGCTTGTGCCAGCCTCCTAACGTCTTTATCTAGCTATTTATCATCATGTTATATGCTGTCAACTCGATGGCTACCAAGGTATCGACTCTCCAGCCCAATCGACAAAACTGCCTGACTGGGTAGCAGTCATACCTGAGAGCACTTCCAATAAGCACTCCGCGCTATACGCTGGCGAGAATAGATGTCCTTCAGCGACATTGCCTTGGAACGGTGCGGACAGCTGAGTGTTGACGGTGCCTGGTTGCATAACGACCACGCACACATCTTTAAGTGATCTGCCCCATTCGATACTCAGGTTTTTCATGCCCATATTGAGAGCGGCCTTGCTCATTCTATAGCTATACCAGCCGCCTAGCTGATTGTCAGTGATGCTACCGACGCGGGCTGATACGGTCGCAAAAATAGCAGGATGATTGGCGCTGCGAGTAGCCTTGGCTAGCAACGGTTTGATGTGTTTGGCTATCAGAAAACTGGCTAGCGCATTGATTTGCATGTTCTGTAAAAAGAACTCCGTTTCCATCTGTCGCAAGGCCTTTTCTGGCTGCGCGGTCTCTGTATGCAATAACCCTACGCAATTGATTACCCAATCCACATGACCGACTGTCTGCTTAATGGTATCGGCAGCTTTTTTAATGCTATCCTCATCACTGACGTCCATTGGCAGCCAGTGCAGGTTTTCTGCTTCAATGTTTGGCTCATTGCGATGATAAGTAGCAAATACTTGTGCGCGATGGCTTTGATTAAATTGACTGTCCGTTTGATTGGCAGTCGTTTTTTGTATTAGCTGCTGCACCATGGCTTGACCAATACCACCTGTTCCACCGATGATAAGATAGGTTTTATTATTCATTTCGTTATTCATATGGCACCTTCCTTTTTTTTGATATGTCTCTTTTATACGCTTTTTGACACGATTTGGTTTTATATATTTATTTTGGATGATTTTATGAGGGTTTACTATGATAAAAATAATACAAGTCATCCTCATTCTATATACGCTACAATAATCTATAACGATTAGAACGCGCATTTTTTGCTTCCTATTTCTTATATTGACGCTTTCATACGGATATTATCGCATTATGCTATCACCCCAAGATCAACTGACCGAGCTGGTACGTGCTTTAGAGACCGATCAGCACGTCTTTGCCACTGACCCGTTATTAATCACGGAAAAGCTACAGGGCGAGGACGGTACGCCTATCCAAAAGCTGCATCGACGAGCATCACGTATAGATAGCAACGGTGCGCTTGCACGTGTACTGGGTAAGATTGACGGCCGTATAAAGGGCATCATGATCGTTATGAGTGTGGTGTGGTGTATCTCGGGATTTTTGGGGTTATTTACGTTATTGCAGTCTAATGTTGTGAACTTCTTTTATGTGTTGGTCTGTCTGCTTGGTTTTCATACCATTATACTTGGTGGCTGGCTTGTCATGACACTCATCAATCGAGATCAGCAATCGCCCAGCTGGTTTGCGAGCTTTGTCAGTCCAAGTTATCTCATACGCGGTAAGGACGATGTGACCAAGGCAGCCGTCGATCTGTATGAGCGGCAGTTGCAGCATAGCGGTATGCGCTGGTATCTGGGACGGTTTAGTCATCAGTTGTGGCTGGCTACCTTGACCGGTATGCTGCTTGCGATTATATTCTTGTTGGTTGTACGTCAGTATAGCTTTAGTTGGGAGTCAACCCTACTCTCTGATCAGGCGCTAGTAAGCTTGACTCAGGTATTAGGTTGGTTACCGAGTATGGTGGGATTTGGTGTGCCAGACAGTACAGCGATCGCACAGAGCAGGCTTGTCACCGAAGCGATGCCGCTTTCTGTTGCAAGGCAATGGGCAGGGTTACTAGTTGGTAGCTTGCTGATGTACGGTATTGTACCGCGAGCGATAGCATGGGCATTCTGTGCATTGATGTTCCGCCGTAAAAAAATGCGTTTGGATATCAAACAGCCGTATTATCAAAAAATCCTAAATTTTTGGCAGCGACACGTGGTGGATGCTGATGACTTTACAGAAGCACCAGCCCCTATCGCTCCAAAAGCGACGGTCAGTGCGGGCAAGAAGTTAGTTGCGCTGCTTGAATACCCTGCAAATCAGGACAAATGGTGGCAGTCAGGGTTTGATGACAGCCATCATGATTTTGGACAATCAAGCGAAGTTGAGGATTTTGGCATCGTTGATGACCGTGATGATATGGCACGGCTTAAAAACTATTTAGATGCGCATCCTGTACAGGTCTTACTTGGCATTCATAGCAACGCACTGCCCGACCGCGGTACGCTACGCAAACTCGATCAAATTGCTGCTCACGCCAAAGATGGGCTTATCGTACAACTGCTTAGCGATACTAACTCTGCTGCTGACTTAACTGACGCACGTACCGATGATGAGCCATTAGACAAACAAGCAGTTCGCTATCAGCAATGGCAAACAGCGCTCTCTGCACGAAAAATTGGCTTGGTTGATATAGATGCTTAATACATTCTAATTTTTAATCTATTACTTGCAATCTATTTTTCATATATGAACTTATCATTATGACTCGCATGATATACAATAAATAAATATTATAGATCTATAACCTCAGACAGGCTTAAAGACTTATTGATATAACAGTTGTTAAGATATATTTTGATAGCTGTGACGTCATATCAAGACGACAAGGATGTTTTATAGTGGCTAGGAGCCCAAGATGGCAGCAGATAACTCTTTAAACAGCCCCCTTATGACCCTAGGTCAATATGGTCAACTATTGGATGGTTACCGAGAGGCATTAAACCAAAGTATCTTAACAGCTGCGCCAGAGGCGTGGCAGCCAATGCTAGCGAGCATTTTGCCTGCGTATTGGCAAGAGTGGCTGCTACCGCTGGCTGGTGGTCCATTTTTCTTGTTATTTTTGGCAGAATGGTTCTATCAGTCCAAGCGCGGCAATAGTAAAAGCTTTAGTTGGCGCCGTGCGATGACCAATTTTAGTTTGGGCGGCTCTTATCTAGGGTTTGAATTGATTGTCCAAGCGCTTATCGTCATACCTATCTGCTTATGGTTATATCAATATCGCTTATTTACTATTGAGGTGACATGGCTTACCGCCATCCCTATATTCGTTGCGGTTGAGTTTAGCTATTACTGGTTCCATCGTGCGTCACACCGTATGAATTGGTTTTGGTCAGCGCATGTCGTGCACCATTCAGATGACCATATGAATCTGTCCACCGCCATGCGTCAAAGCCTGCTGTACTCAGTGACGGGATGGTGGCTATTCTTTGTTCCGCTGATGATGCTAGGCGTACATCCTGTCTGGGTATTTTTCTTTTATGCGTTGGATTTGATTTATCAATTCTTTATCCATACCGAAACCGTGGGAAAATTTCCAAAATGGGTGGAGTATGTTTTTGATACCCCATCCAATCACCGTGCCCATCATGGTACCAACGACGAATATATTGACCAAAATTACGGCGGTGTTCTCATTATTTTTGATCGCTGGTTCGGCACTTATGTAGAAGAAGATACGGTCAATAACCCAGTCAAATATGGTGCGGTTGGCGAAACCAGTCATGACAATATTATTAGTCTGATATTTGGGGTCTTTTACCGTATGTGGCAGCGGTTTTTTCGTGCCAAAGGGTTCAAGAAAAAGCTAAAGGTACTGCTGCGTCCACCTAGTGCTGTCTAATATAGTCAATTCTCTATACATTGGATACGGTGTCAGTCTCGCTTAGCCTACTATTTGTAGTGCTTTCACTCGTCTTTCTTGTATCCAAAGTATATTGAACCGACTAGAGCCTGATTATAAATACGTGGACTACGATTTATGATATGACAATACGCATTCATAACCGATACCCAATCAGATTTGCTTTACAATAAATGGCTACTGTGTATTTTTGCCATCAATAAATATAAGACGTTACTATGAATAATGACAATAACAATAATCATGAGAACAATAAGCCTACAGGTATGTTTGCGGACAAAGCTTATGAGCCAACTCCTGATGTTTCAAGCACTCCTTCAGACAACACTTCAAAATCCACAGTAGCTCAGTCAATAGCTACTCAGGATAATCAACCTGTATCAACCGAAGCATCAGCAACGACAGCACCAGTGGCAAAGATGACAAAAAAAACCATCGCCAGTGGTGAACCGCTTAAATTGGCGGTCGTCGGTCATACCAATACGGGTAAAACCTCTATATTGCGCACGTTATTGCGAGACGTATATTTTGGTGAAGTCAAAAACGAAGCGGCAACCACACGGCATGTCGAGCAGGCTCAATTGACAGATAGCCAAACTGGCGAAGTCTTAGTTGCACTATACGATACACCTGGTCTGGAAGATGCTTCAGGGCTTATGGATTGGCTAGAGGACAACACTGCCAGTCGCCGTGATGGTATTGAACGTCTGCAACAGTTTTTGGCGGCGGATGTTGCTCAAGGTTCAGACAGTTATGACTTGCCCTATGATTATAGTCAAGAAGCCAAGGTAATTCGTCAGCTGCTGGCAAGCGATATGGCCATCTACGTGGTAGATGCTCGTGAGCCTGTATTGGGTAAATATAAAGATGAGCTAGCGATTTTGTCTTGGGCTGCGATTCCTATCATGCCTGTTTTTAATTTCACCGACAGCCAGAACGCCAATATCGACGACTGGCAAACGATGCTGGCAAGACGCAATCTGCATATATCCACGCGTTTTGATTCGGTTGCTTTTGAGTTTGAAGATGAAATGCGGCTGTGGAAAAATCTATCGACTATGCTCACCCACTCTGAAATGCTTGAGCAGTTGATGCAGCGTCGAACGGAAAATTGGGCACAATTGAGTGATGAAGCAAATATCATCATTGCTGATTTTTTATTGAATGTTGCTGCCTTTGTACGCGAGATCAATGAAGATGACGACCCACTTCCTGTGTTACAGCAAATGCAAGAAGTGGTTAGGCAAAGTGAACGTGCGATGCAGCACAACCTACTCAACCTTTATAAGTTTTATGACAATGCCGTCGCAGCAACGCCGCTTGAACTACAAGCCTATCAACAAGATCCTTTCGACCCTGAACTTCTCAAGAGCTACGGCATTCGCACCACTTCTGGTGCAGCAGCTGGTGCGCTTCTAGGATTAGGTATCGATGCAGCAGCCCTAGGTACTACATTAGGATTGGGCGCCGCAATAGGTGGTATCGCAGGCGGGTTGCTATCGAATACCAGCAGTATTGCCGATAGGATTACTGGGGTAAAACGCTTATATATCGATCCTGCAACATTGACGCTATTAGCAACACGAGCATTAGACTTACTTACTGCATTACGCCATCGTGGTCATGCTGCTACAGATGCCACTCAGTTATTATATAAGGGCGAAAACAGCAGTCTTGGAACGTCGTTAACTGACGACAGTGATCATGCAGATGAAGACAATAATCCAATTACTGTCTGGCCAGCTCATAAATTACCAAGTGAACTCAAAAAAGCGCGTGGTAAACCACAATGGTCGTCGCTTAGTAGCGGTAAGTCCGAACAAGCTCAGTTGTTACGTACAGACATGGCATGGTCTCTGTCAGGTAAGTTACAGTCGTATAAGCGTGAGTCATAAATTACCAGCGAACTATCTATGCATCCTATGCACTTAACAACGCACTCAATGCATCAGTGCCGCGTACATCTGTCTGTTGCAGATAGATCGGATACAGCGGGTACTTGGTAAAGCTTTGTTCGATATCCTGCAGCAAATGCTGCTGACGCTCAGCACGGTGTCGCCAAAACTCATCCGACTGCGTTGTTGATATCAATTGATTGATGATGATTGCTGCTGGCATGAGTTTACTGTCTTCTAATTGCTCGATAGCGCGCTTGGTCTCAGCCAATGGTAAGACGTCAGCAGTCATCACCAACACAATCGCTGTTTGTGTACGGTCATGTAGTAGCAACCCTGCTTGGCGGAACAATTGCTTGCGCTTTTCTAATACGGAGACAGCTTGTTCCCAGCGATCTGATTTTTTTGCTGCAAAGGGATTGGCTACATCGTTCTTTTGAGCGCTGTTTTTCTGATTGTGACTATCCAAGTGTGTCGCCGCCGAACGTAGTTTGGCCTGTCGTCGCTGCTGTGCAAGCAGCCCATCCGTCCACGCCCCCATCATTTCTGGTAATACCAATAATCGCAAAGTATGACCTGTCGGTGCGGTATCAAAGATGATGTGTTCATACCCAGCATCTGCCGCTGCCGCTTCGACTAAATGGTGACACATGGATTCGAGCATCGCGGCTTCTTGAGCGCCAGGTGCCGACTTCGATAACCTCAGATGCTCACGAATTTTTGGCATCATATCTGGGTTGGCATAAGCTTTAATTGTACGTTCGACTTGAGCAAAATGTTCATCGACAATCACATCAGGATTTAACTCAATCGCATCTAGATAAGGTGATATCACCGTTTTCTCATTATTGAGTCGTACATTCAATACATCGCCCAAACTATGTGCTGGATCGGTTGAGACAATTAAGGTTTTTTGCTGCTGGCTTGCATAATAGCTGGCAAGTGCAGCGGCAGTCGTAGTCTTTCCCACACCGCCTTTTCCACCGATAAATATAATCGGTTGTGTCGCCAGCTGCTCTACCAAGCCATGTAAAGGGTGTAATGCCATATCGTTATCTCGTCTCTTGTCTCATTGTGCAATCAATGCTTAGCTTCTTTTTATATAGTCAATCCACTACTGTTAGCAGCACCCAACGTGGTCAAATGGACATCTATCCATTCCCATACGTGTATGCCACTCATGAAAGTTCTCTAAAAATAGTGGCTGTAGCTCTAATGTATAAAAGCTGGCGGGATTATCAATACCCAAGCTCTCGGCAAACATGAGCAACATAAAAAAATCTTCTTCATCACGTGCGGCCCGTGCCATCGTCTGACGATAAGGCGCATGATAAAATTCATTTAATCCACTCTTAAACCGTTGCCACCATGGTTGAGTGTTCTCTAATGGTTGAACCTTTACTATATTATTTGATGTGTTTTCATTTTCCATAATATGCTCGTATTTTACTTAATTCTTATGATCTATCATGCCTATATGATATAAAAAACGCCAGCAATTGCTGCTAGCGTTTTTTATTAAACAGACACTCAATATGGTTTAACGTTTAAACCTCACCGTTTTTACCTTTATGTAGTGACCATTCTTTGCGTAGTACAGACAAACTCTCAAACGTCACCAAAATGGTCGCGATTAAGATAATAATATCCATAATAATAAGTAGCCAATTACCATCAGTAAAGAAGGTTTTGAGCTGAATCAATAGTGCAAAGACAGTCATAACCAACAAGAACGACAATGGCGCTAAGGTATACCAAACTGGCTTGCCCTTACGTAACAAGATAACGGTAACGATCATCAAGGTTAAGGCGGCCATTAACTGGTTGGTTGTACCAAATAGTGGCCAAATGATCATACCGCCCGCACCATCGATACCACCAGCACCGAATGCTAATAACAAACAGCTTCCGACAGCAAGTAACGTTGCAACGACACTCTTATTGAGTACAGGTAAATTATAAAATTCACCAAATTCTTGGAAGATATAACGTTGTAAACGTACGCCAGTATCCATCGTCGTACCAGCAAACAATGCAGCCATTACCGTGAGCATCGTCTGTGATAGCACCATGTCGATACCAACGCCAGCATTCAAGATGGTTGCACCGCCATCGATGAACGCACCGATAGAGCCATCACCAAATTTTTGATAGACCGCTTGCCAGTCACCAAGAGTCGCAAAACCTGCGGTTGCTGCAAGGATTGCCCCAAGTGCTAGCATACCCTCGCCCAATGCACCGAAGTAACCAACGAAACGAACGTCTTCTTCTTTATCAATCTGCTTAGAAGTGGTCCCTGTTGCGACCAAACCATGGAAACCTGATATGGCACCACAAGCAATTGTCACAAACAACAATGGTAGAAGTGACGGTGTATCCGCTGGTAATGCAGTGTTAACCGCTGGCGCGACAATATTAGGCGTGCCAATAAAAATAGCGGCATATAGTAGAATCAAACCGACAAATAACTGTAAGCCATTAATATAATCACGAGGTTGAAGCAGCATCCATACGGGCAACAACGACGCAATCGCCGCATAGGCAAACAAGATCAAGATCCATACCGCGTTATCAGGCAAACCCATGACAGTTTCAGGTAACACAATCGGGAACATAGGGCCGAGATAGATAAGCCCGTACAAGGCCGTTACCCCGATAATGGACACCCAGACCAGATTCATATTGTAGCGATAGATACACTGCCCGATGATAAAGGCAACCACTAAGGCACCCCAAACTGGCAATACAGCAGATGGCGTCTTGATCATCATATTGGCGATAGCTACGCCAAATACAGCATTGACCATCAGTAGTAATAAGAAGATGACAACCATCATCAAGCTGCGAACACGTGTGCCCATGACAGTACCAGCAATAGAGCCAATCGACTGACCTCTATTACGCATACTTGCCCAAATAGCAGACATATCATGTACGCCAGCCATAAAGATAGTACCTACCACTACCCAAATAATGGCAGGCACCCAGCCCCAAATGACTGCAATGGCAGGACCGATAATTGGTGCAGCCCCTGCCACTGACGTAAAGTGATGCCCCCACAATACATACTTATTGGTGGGAACATAATCGATCCCATCTTTCATCGTATGTGCGGGTGTAGGACGGCTGTTGTCCAATGCTAAAATTTTGGTGGCGATAAATTTTGAATAAAACACGTAGCCGCAGAGCATAGCGGCAACGGCGAATAGTAGTACGATAGCACTATTCATCTCATCTCTCCCTAGACAAGTAGTCAATAGCCTTATAAGTTCAAGCTTTTTGAATTAAAATATGAAAAATATGCTAAATTAGTGTGCGATGAGTGACTCAGCTCATCTATCGTTTAGGTAAATTCTAGCAATTTGCAAAATTATTACCAATCAACAAAGTCATTTATCTTATAACTAGGGCATGTCACTAATCAGCATTTGGTTTGATGAGCCTGAGACTGAAACTTTGTTTGAATAATAACCGATTTGGTGATCAATGTAACGCAAGTAAGACATAAAAAACAACAAATAAAGGAAGTGCAATGGCACATTATTTTGGATTCGTACCCTCAGATAAACTAAAAGCTTTAATCAGTGAGGCCGAACAAGTCGTTGCTTCAAATGAGAATGTAGAGTACTACCCTTATCGCGATGCCCTTACGCATCAGACAGCGCGTGATCTTACTGATAATTTATTGGTTGGTTTGGTAGATATTATTCCGAACCCTGAGCGCCAAGCCTCTATGCGTAAAATTGTTGGAACGATTGAACGTGCGACAGATACTTTGCTCAATATCTTACTAGGTAAAGAAAACAACAAAGACGTGTTACCAAGTTTTCATTTTCTAAGAGATCATGCAGCCTTTATTGATAATGAAGGTGTTAAACGTGTCGGCTTTAAACTATCAGAAAAAGATGCCAATACCATCACTGAAGGTTTTGCTGCTATCACGCCTGAGCATGTAGATAGAGTCAAATTTAAAACAGCACTCGAAACCATGAACGAAGAAACATTGACCCACTTCATCAGTCGTTATGCCGAGACATTGAAGCTAGGCATGATCAAGCGTAAGTCAGTTCCAGTTGCGAAATCGGCAATTGATAAAGGCATGAGTATGGCACTTAATAAGCTATTACCTGACCTACCAAATGACTCATTGAATAGATTGGCCAACTATTACCGTCCATTTATTATAGAAAAGCCAGAATAACCCCAAAAGTTGGATTAATTTTGTCCCAAAAGTCATATGACGTTGGGCAAATTCACTAAAATTTGCTAAAATAAGCGGCACTTTTTACCAAAGGCGCACCCGATGACCCAAATCAGTAACCAAGAAATTGAAAAAACCTTACGCAACTCAGAGTGCCTTATCAGCAGTATCGAAGTAGCTGCTGCTTATGAGCGTTTGGCCGCTCAGCTCAATCTACATTATGCTGGTCTAAACCCAATTGTTATGGTCGTGATGAACGGCGGCTTGATCCCAGCTGGTCAACTACTGACACATCTTACGTTCTACCATCGCATGCACTATATCCATGCGACTCGTTATCGTGATAACGAAGGTACTAATGAGCTTGATTGGAAATTCAAGCCTGATGTTAGCATCGAAGGTGAGCACGTATTGTTAATCGACGACATCTTTGACGAAGGTATTACCCTAAAAGCAGTTGTTGAAGAATTAAGTAAAGAAAAGCCTCTATCACTTGAGTCTTGTGTCTTGCTTAACAAGCAACATGATCGCAAAGTTGCAGATTTCGACGTAGATTTTGTGGGTATTGATGTTGCAGATCGCTATGTTTACGGTTGTGGTATGGATTTCCATGGTTACTTGCGTCACCTGCCAGGTATCTATGCAATCAAAGAAGACAAAGTTTAATTCTAGATTTAATTACTTAAAATAAGTCAGCGCAATAAAAAAGCATCCAAATTGGATGCTTTTTTATTGCACTGACTTATTGCGCCGACAACAACTTGAATGAATCGTTAAAACTGTAATGCCAAACCTGTATGGCGTTCAGTCGGTGTTTGAACCGCTTTTTCTAAAGCGTGCTTGGTACTATATATCGTTACCTGCTTCTTAGCACGAGTCACTGCTGTATAAATAAGCTCTTTGCTCAGCAATCTTGCATGACTATTATCAAAAGTAATAGCAACATGATCAAATTCAGATCCTTGCGACTTATGAATAGTCATTGCATACGCCGTGGCTATCACCTCTTCATTTAGCAAATTAATAGCTATTCCTTGTGTCTTATTTTCAAAGAACACTTCTAATTGGCTCCTTTCATCTGATGTTTGTAAGCAGAAACCAATATCCCCATTAAATAGCCCAAGCTCATAGTTATTTTGTAGCATCATAACAGGACGTCCATGGAACCATGTGTTTTGACCCAATGGTAACTTTAGCTCAGCAAGATGCCACTGAGTAAGGTAGTTATTGATATAGTGGTCGCCCCATTCACCATTGTGGCCAGCGGTTAAGATTCTAAATTGATTAAATACCTCCATCAACGAAGTGGTAGTATTTTTAACTGATTCTGGTACGGATTTTTCTATTGGATTTTTTAGTAAATTTTTAACTTTATTTACGTATGATTGGTAATTTTTAGATATCTTTGAAACAATTTTTTTTTCGCTTAGGCTATTTTCTATTTTGTTATTTAATATAGACTCTGCTTGTAAAGTATTAACATATCGAAAACTCAAAGCAGCGTCTTGCCTTAATAATTGCCAAATAGCTTGAAGATTTGTCTCTGCTTTATTAATTTGAGTGGCCAGTTTACCGATACCTGAGTCGTCGCTAAATCGGCGGCTCTCGGTTAGTTCTGCATGTATAGGTTGCAGTAGAGGAATGCGACAGAGATCAGCCAATACTGCTCCTGCATCGACGGCTGCTAACTGATTAGCATCGCCTAATAATATCAGCCTAGCACCTGGCTTTACCGCGCTCACAAGATAATTGGCCAACTCAACTCCGAGCATAGATGCTTCATCAACGATGATAATATCTTCACCTAGAGGGTTGTTGGCATCGTAGCGCGGTCTACCCGTTCGACCGATGCCTAGTAGACGATGGATGGTTTTTGCCTCTTGCAACTGCAGCTCTACATTTGCGTCGTCTAAAGCCGCCTGTAGAGATTCTTGCATACGTTGGGCCGCCTTACCCGTTGGCGCTGCTAATGCTAGGCTAGCACTGTCTGTACTAAACCTAATATGTTCAGACTCATCTCCCCTACTCTCTGTCGCTTGCTGCAATGCCATGACTAACTGAGCCACAGTATAGGTTTTACCTGTCCCTGGGCCACCAGTAATGATACTAAATGCATTATTGTTCGCCACATTGATAGCGGCTATCTGTTGGTCATTTAAGTTCTCAGGCATGGTAATGTCTAAAGGCACTATCTGCTGATTCAAAATATGATTGATATGCTGCGCTAAGTTAAATTCTGCTTGCCAAGTGCGGTGTAACCAAAATGTGATTTTCGAACTTCGAGTTTGTTCACTTTTAGCTATGTTGTAAATAATCGGTTGATTATCTTTGCTTAGGCTATTTTGATTGTTGTTATAATTAGTATTCGCCTCAACGTTAGCAAATAAAGCATGCTCATGGATTGAATGAACGAAAGTATTTAAGTCGCTATTTTTCAAGCGATGATATAACGTAGTTATCGCATCAAAACGTTTGATCAACGTCTCTTTTTCATGGTTACTAAGTGCTAGCTGCGCCCACAGGTAATCTCGCTGACCAAACAAAGTATCTAGTAATACAAATAGCGATGTCTCTGTTGTAGTGTCATCGTCTAGTTGCATGTTTGATTGCGTGTCTATTTGCGTTTTTATCTGAGTATCAATCAGCGCAAAAATTGGTGTTGCAAGTATCCCCAATAATTGCTGCTGCCATGCATATAACGTGACTATTTCCCCATTAATTTCCCCTTGTAGCGGCGTTTCATGATCGGCTGCATCAATGGTTAATACAGTATGCCCTTCTTCCAAATGAGCCGCTAAAATAACGAATAGAGCAGTAAATAAGTCATTGTTTTCCGACTTATTGATTTTTTTGCTCTCATCATTCGTCTTTGCATTTGTCGCGTCATACGCTACATGCGTTTGTTGACGACGTAACAAGATATAATCGCTGATGTTACTGGCCCAGCTCTCTTGTAAACTAATGGCTGACTTACTTTTATTGTTATTATTACTCATCGTATATTTATCTCTTAT